>NZ_MACM02000137.1:0-306953 GCF_001675465.2 Pseudomonas sp. AU12215 | reverse complement strand
CTTCCGRYCTGCGGTGGCGCTTTTCTGCTGGCCCGAGCCGCCCTTGCGCTCGCCGCCGCCGGACTGCTTGTTCACGGTCGCCCAGGCTCGCGCCTCGGCTTCCGCCCTGGGCACGCCGCGCTCTTCGTAGCTTTCCTCGATGTGCTCGGCCTTGCGCTTCTGCTTCTCGGTGTACTTGCCTTTGTCGCCGCGCGGCATGGTGGTTCTCCTGTCTCTGATTAGCTGGCAGCCCTTTGCCAAGGGCCACATGAGGGGAGAAACCGCTCGTCGCCGATGGTTCGGCGTTTCTGATGAACGGGCCGTGCCGGTCGGCGAAAAGGTCTGAACTCATGGATTTCGCCGGGGACTGATGCACTGGGCACCTCGCGTACCCGCAGCCACCGGCAACCAGAGGAGACGGCAATGGCCCTGGACAGCATTCCCGATCAGTCGGAAGTCGAGACCTTCAAGCATGCGGTGCTCACCCGCCTGCGCTACGCAGTCGGCAAGGATCCGGCCGACGCTTTCGACCACGACTGGTTCGAGGCGGTGGCCCTGGCCGCACGCAAATACCAGGTCGACAACTGGGAGGAGACCACCCGCGCCATCGACCGCAGCGCCCGCAAGCACGTCTACTACCTGTCGCTGGAGTTCCTCATCGGCCGCCTGCTGATCGACAACCTGAGCAACCTGGGGTTGCTGGAGGTGGCGCGCCAGGCCCTTTCGGAGCTGGGCGTGGACCTCGACCGCGTACGCCTGCTGGAGCCCGACGCCGCGCTGGGCAACGGCGGCCTGGGGCGGCTCGCCGCCTGCTTCATGGAGAGCATGGCGACGCTGGACATCCCCGCCCACGGTTACGGCATCCGTTACGAGCACGGCCTGTTCAAGCAGGTGATCGGCGACGGCTGGCAGCAGGAGCACACCGAAACCTGGCTCGACTTCGGCAACCCCTGGGAATTCGAGCGGCCCGAGTGCAGCTTCAGCGTCGGCTTCGGCGGCAGCGTCCACAGCGAGCGCGATGCCCACGGGGTCGAGCGGCAACGCTGGGAACCGGCCGAGCGCGTGCGTTCGGTGGCCTACGACATGCCGGTGGTGGGCTGGCGTACCGCCAGCGTGAACACCCTGCGCCTGTGGCGCGCCCGTGCCGAGGAAACCCTGCGGCTGGACCGCTTCAATGCCGGCGACCACCTGGGGGCGGTGGCGGATACGGTGCGTGCGGAAAGCATCTCGCGGGTGCTCTACCCGGCGGACAGCACCGAGGCGGGCCAGGAGCTGCGCCTGCGCCAGGAGTTCTTCTTCGTCAGCGCCTCGCTGCAGGACCTGATGCAACGTCACCTGGGGCAGGGCGAGGACGTCTTCGGCCTGCCCGAGCGGGTGGCCATCCAGCTCAACGACACCCATCCGGCCATCGCCGTCGCCGAGTTGATGCGCCTGCTGCTGGACGAGCGCAGCCTGGACTGGGACGACGCCTGGGCGCTGACGGTAGCGACCCTGTCCTATACCAACCACACGCTGCTGCCCGAGGCGCTGGAATCCTGGCCGGTGAGCCTGATGGAGCGCCTGCTGCCACGGCACATGCAGATCATCTACCTGATCAATGCCTTCCATATCGACGCGCTACGTGCCAAGGACATCCACGATTTCGCCCTGCTGCGCTCGGTCTCGCTGATCGAGGAGGACCACGGCCGCCGCGTGCGCATGGGCAACCTGGCGTTCCTCGGCTCGCACAGCGTCAACGGCGTGTCGGCGCTGCACACCGACCTGATGCGCGAGACGGTGTTCCGCGACCTGCACCGGCTCTACCCGGAGCGCATCAGCAACAAGACCAACGGCGTGACCTTCCGCCGCTGGCTGTTCCAGACCAACCCGGAACTGACCCGGCTGCTGATGGAAAACCTCGGCGACGAGGTACTCGACGAGCCCGAGCAGTATCTGCCGGCGCTGGCCGAGCTGGTGGAGAAGTCCTCGGTGCGCCAGCGCTTCGCCCAGCAGCGGCGCAATGCCAAGGAACGCCTGGCGGCGCTGGTCGAGGAGCGCCTGGGCGTGCGCATCGACCCGGACGCGCTGTTCGACGTCCACGTCAAGCGCATCCACGAATACAAGCGCCAGTTGCTCAATCTGCTGCATACCGTGGCGCTCTACCAGGACATCCGCAACGACCCGACCACCGACCGCGTGCCACGGGTGAAGATCTTCGCCGGCAAGGCCGCGCCCAGCTACACCGTGGCCAAGCTGATCATCAAGCTGGCCAACGACATCAGCCGGATGGTCAACGGCGACCCCACGGTGCGCGGGCGGCTCAAGGTGGTATTCATCCCCAACTACAACGTCAGCCTGGCGGAATCGATCATCCCGGCGGCGGACCTGTCCGAGCAGATTTCCACGGCGGGGCTGGAGGCCTCCGGCACCAGCAACATGAAGTTCGCCCTCAACGGCGCGCTGACCATCGGCACGCTGGACGGCGCCAACGTCGAGATGTGCGAGCGCATCGGCGCGGAAAACATGTTCATCTTCGGCCTCAAGGCCAAGCAGGTGGAGGCACGCAAGCGCGCTGGCGACTTGTCGATGCATGCCGAGATCGCCGCCTCGCCGCGGCTGGAGGAGGCGCTGCGGGCGATCAGCTCCGGGGTGTTCTCACCGGACGATCCGCAGCGCTATACCGGCCTGGTCGATGCGCTGGTCAGCGACGACCGCTTCCTGGTCTGCGCCGATTTCGACGCCTACTGGGACGCCCAGGAAAAGGTCGAGGAGCTTTGGCGAAAACCGGCGCGCTGGTGGAAGGCCTCCATGCTCAATACCGCCAGGGTCGGCTGGTTCTCCTCGGACCGGACCATCCGCGAGTACGCCAGGGATATCTGGAAGGTGCAGGCCGCGGAGGACTGAGCCGTCACCAGAAACCGCCGGCATGCCGGCGGGAGGCGTAGTCCAAATGCAGCGCGAAAGCCTCCTGGAAGAATTCCAGCAGGCGGGTGTCGAGCACCCTCTCGTTGAGCGAAGCGATGGAGCCGACCACCCGCTGCACGTCGGCATCGGTCTCGCCGCAGCGGTTCTCATGGCACAGCCGCTGCGTGCTCGGGTCGGCGCTGATGCGACAGACGCAGTCGGCTGCCTGGCAGGCATCGCGCACGGACAACACCAGTTCGGGCAGGTGGCGCCGACCCTCTCGCAGCTCGACGCTGCACTCCAGGCCGTGGTCGCGGGCGAACTCGCCGGCTCGGGCGAAGGCCGGCAGGGCGACCTCCACGAGGGCCTTCTGGTAGTCGTTGGCGAAACGCTTGGGGTCGATGCTCATTCCGGTCTCCGGTGCTGAGGGAACGTTGGCCGGCAGTGCTGCGCCGGGTATGAGCGATGGACCGCGCCGGTGGCGAGCTGCACGGATTTTCCGCCGGGCGGTGGAATCGCCGGCGAATTTTCAGCAAACCAATTGCGCGGTCGGCGGGTCTGCACCCTTAAGAGGGACTGCGGAGCCTGTCATGGACACGTTGGATCGCATCTGGGTGACGCTGGTCGCCGAATTCTCCGACCTGAGCGAAGTCGAGCAGATCACCCGCGCCTCGCTGCGCCTGACGCTCGCCGTGGTGCTGGGCGGCGTGGTCGGCTACGAGCGGGAAAGCCAGGGCAAGGCCGCCGGCTTGCGCACCCACATGCTGGTCACCCTGGGCGCTGCGCTGTTCGTGATGGCGATCCATGAGGGCGGTGCGCAGGCCGATGCGGTCAGCCGGGTGATCCAGGGGATCGCCGCCGGTATCGGCTTCCTTTGCGCCGGCACCATCCTCAAGGGCAGCCAGGTGTCCGAGGTGAAGGGGCTGACCACCGCCGCCGGGCTGTGGCTGAGCACGGCCATCGGGATCAGCGTCGGGCTCGGGCACTCCGCCACGGCAGTGCTGGGTACGCTGCTCGCGCTGCTGGTGCTGCATGTTCTGCCACGCTGGCTGGAACGCAACCGACCGCCTGCCGAGCAGGCGGCGAGAGAGGACCGCGATGTTCCGTGAATTCGCCCAGGCCTGCGCCTGGACCGATGCGATGCTGGAGAACGGCTGCTACACCGGCCTGATCGAGTACCAGGTGACCCGCCAGGGCGCACCGGTCGAGGTGCTCTGGGTCTACGCACCCGGCAGCCGCAACGTGTCGGAGGCGGAGTGGCAGGCGCAGCGCATGCTCGAGCGGATCAGCGACATCGACAGCGCCGGCCGCGTGCATTTCGACGACGGCATCATCCTGCAGGAGAGTTACCCATGGCCCGTGTGATCTGGAAAGGCGCCATCAGCTTCGGCCTCGTACACATCCCGGTGGCGCTCAACAGCGCCGCGCGTTCCAGCGCCACCGACTTCGACTGGCTGGACGAGCGCAGCCTGGAACCGGTGGGCTACAAACGGGTGAACAAGATCACCGGCAAGGAGGTGCCCAGGGAACACATCGTCAAGGGCGTGGAGCTGGAGAAGGGCCGCTACGTGGTGATCAGCGAAGAGGAGATTCGCGCCGCGCGGCCCGAGGCGACCCAGACCATCGACATCCTCGGTTTCATCGAGATCGCCGAGATTCCCGTGGCGTTCTACGACTCCCCGTATTACCTGACGCCCGAGAAGCGCGGCGAGAAGGTCTACGTGCTGCTGCGCGATACCCTGCGGAAGACCGGCAAGGCGGCGGTCTGCCAATTGGTGATGCACAGCCGTCAGCACCTGGCGATGCTGCGCGACGACGGCGATGCCATCCTGCTGATGACCCTGCGCTGGCCGGCGGACGTGCGCGAGGTGGACGAACTAGGCCTGGCGCTGGACAAGGTCAAGCTGGACAAGCGCGAAACCGAGATGGCCGAACGCCTGGTCAAGGACATGAGCGGCCGCTGGTCGCCCGCGGATTACCAGGACGAGTTCAGCGCCGAAATCCACCGCCTGGTGGAGCAGAAGGCCGCCAGGGGCCAGCTGGAGAACGTGCCGCAGGCCCAAGCGAAAGCCAGCGAAGGCGCCGACATCATCGACCTCACCGAACTGCTCAAGCGCAGCCTCAAGGGCGCAGCAAAACCGCGCAGCGCCGCCAGCTCCGCGAAGAAAACGACCGCTACGCCGGCGAAGAAGAGTGCCACGAGCAAGGCCGTGCCCAGGCGCAAGAGCTCCTGAAACGACCACTGGCGCAATTAGCCTGAACTTGCCGAAGCCCTGCCGTTCCCAATGCCTGTAGCGAGCAATCCACCCACGAGCGCGCATCCGGCGCGCACCGCAGCGAGGAGGGCGCCGCGATGGAACTGGAGAATCCGGCCGACCGGGCCGAGGTTGCCGCCAACGAGGCGCGCATCGTCATCGAAGAGGTAGCGCCGCGCCTGGAAGGTGGGCGCTTCGCCGCCAAGGCCATCGTGCACCGGGCCTCGCGCATCCATGCGCGGATCTTTGCCGATGGCCACGACAAGCTGGCCGCCGAGGTTGCCTGGCGCGAAGGCAAGGGCCAGCCCTGGCAGAAAACACCCCTGCAGCACCTGGGCAACGATCACTGGGAGGCGGATATCACGCCGACCCGAATTGGCCGCACGGAATTCATCGTCCTGGCCTGGATCGACAGCTACGCCAGCTTCCGCTACGAACTGGAGAAGAAATACGCCGCCGGCCAGTTGCTGGACCTGGAGTTCCGCGAGGGCCTCGACCTGTTCCAGGAGGTACTGCACCACGCGCCACAGGATGGCGCGGCGGAGCTGGGCGAAATCCTCCGCAGCCTGCAGGACACCACCGAGCGGGAGGCGCGCTTCGGCCTGTTCATGGCCCCGCGGACCCTGGAGCTGATGCAGCGCGCCGAACACCGTCCGCACCTGACCCGCAGCCTTACCTTCGAGCTGGACGTGGAGCGCCCGCTGGCCGGGTTCGCCAGCTGGTACGAGCTGTTCCCCCGCTCGGAAAGCCCGACACCCGGCCAGCACGGCACCTTTGCCGACGTTCACCGGCGGCTGCCGGAGATCGCCGCCATGGGCTTCGACGTGCTGTACTTCCCCCCGATCCACCCCATCGGCCGCACCCACCGCAAGGGCCGCAACAACAGCCTGCAGGCCGGCCCCGACGACCCCGGCAGCCCCTACGCCATCGGCAGCGAGGAGGGCGGCCATGACGCCGTGCACCCCGAGCTGGGCAGCCTGGACGACTTCCGCGCTCTGGTGGACGCCGCCCGCGGGCACGGCCTGGAGATCGCCCTGGATTTCGCCATCCAGTGCTCGCCGGACCACCCCTGGCTGCGCGAGCACCCCGGCTGGTTCAGCTGGCGCGCGGACGGCAGCATCCGCCACGCGGAGAACCCGCCAAAGAAGTACGAGGACATCGTCAACGTCGATTTCTACGCCGCCGACGCCATTCCCGATCTCTGGCTCGGCCTGCTGGGTGTGGTGCAGGGCTGGGTGGAGCAGGGCGTCAACCTGTTCCGCGTCGACAACCCGCACACCAAGCCGCTGCCGTTCTGGGAATGGCTGATCGCCGAAGTGCGCCGCGAGCACCCGCAGGTGATCTTCCTCGCCGAGGCCTTCACCCGCCCGGCGATGATGGCGCGCCTGGGCAAGGTCGGCTTCAGCCAGAGCTACACCTACTTCACCTGGCGCAACACCAAGGCGGAGCTGGAGGAGTACCTCACCGAACTGAATGAGCCGCCGCTGCGCGACTGCTACCGGCCGAACTTCTTCGTCAACACGCCGGATATCAACCCCTACTTCCTGCAACGCTCCGGCCGCGCGGGCTTCCTCATCCGCGCCGCCCTGGCGACCATGGGCTCGGGGCTGTGGGGGATGTATTCGGGCTACGAGCTGTGCGAGGCCGACCCGGTGCCGGGCAAGGAGGAGTACTTCGACTCCGAGAAGTACCAGCTGCGCCAGCGCGACTACCACGCGCCCGGCAACATCGTCGGCGAGATCACCCGGCTCAATCGCATCCGCCGCGAGAACCCGGCGCTGCACAGCCACCTGGGCTTCAAGGCCTACCCCGTCTTCAACGACAACATCCTGCTGTTCGGCAAGCGCAACGCCGACCTGTCCAACTTCATCCTGGTGGCGGTCAGCCTCGATCCGGAGCACGCCCAGGAGGCGGACTTCGAGCTGCCGCTGTGGGAATTCGGCCTGCCCGATGACGCGCCCATGGGCGGCGAAGACCTGATGAATGGTCACCGCTGGACCTGGCACGGCAAGCGCCAGTGGATGCGCATCGAGCCCTGGCACCTGCCGTTCGGCATCTGGCGCCTGCATCCCGAGCAATGACTTCCAGGAGCGCGACCATGGCCAAGCGCAAGACCCGCCCCTTTCTCGATGACCCGCTCTGGTACAAGGACGCGGTCATCTACCAGTTGCACGTAAAGTCCTTCTTCGATGCCAACAACGACGGCATCGGCGATTTCCGCGGCCTGATGGAGAAGCTCGACTATATCGCCGAGCTGGGTGTGAACACCCTCTGGCTGTTGCCGTTCTACCCCTCGCCACGGCGTGACGATGGCTACGACATCGCCATGTACAAGGGCGTCCACCCGGACTACGGGACCCTGGCCGACGCCCGCCGCTTCATCGACGCGGCGCACCAGCGCGGCCTGCGGGTGATCACCGAACTGGTGATCAACCACACCTCCGACCAGCACCCCTGGTTCCAGCGCGCGCGGCGGGCGAAGAAGGGCTCGCAGGCGCGCAACTGGTACGTCTGGTCCGACGATGACAGCAAGTACGAGCAGACGCGGATCATCTTCATCGACAGCGAACAGTCCAACTGGACCTGGGACCCAGTGGCCGAGCAGTACTTCTGGCACCGCTTCTACTCGCACCAGCCGGACCTCAATTTCGACAATCCCCAGGTGCTGCGCGCAGTGCTCGGGGTCATGCGCTACTGGCTGGACATGGGCGTCGACGGCCTGCGCCTGGACGCCATCCCGTACCTGATCGAACGCGACGGCACCAACAACGAGAACCTTCCCGAGACCCATGTGGTGCTCAAGCGCATCCGCGCCGAGCTGGATGCGCATTACCCGGACCGCATGCTGCTGGCCGAGGCCAACCAGTGGCCGGAGGACACGAGGCCGTATTTCGGCGCAATGGACGGTGCCACTGAGGGCAGCACCGGTGACGAATGCCACATGGCCTTCCACTTCCCGCTGATGCCGCGCATGTACATGGCCATCGCCCAGGAAGACCGCTTCCCGATCACCGATATCCTGCGCCAGACGCCGTCGATTCCGGACAACTGCCAATGGGCGATCTTCCTGCGCAACCACGATGAGCTGACCCTGGAGATGGTCACCGACGACGAGCGCGACTACCTCTGGAACTACTACGCCGCCGACCGCCGCGCGCGCATCAACCTGGGTATTCGCCGCCGTCTCGCCCCGCTGGTGGAGCGCGATCGCCGGCGCATCGAACTGCTCCACAGCCTGCTGCTGTCGATGCCCGGCACGCCGACCCTGTACTACGGCGACGAGATCGGCATGGGCGACAACATCTACCTGGGCGACCGCGACGGCGTGCGCACACCGATGCAGTGGTCGGTGGACCGCAATGGCGGCTTCTCCCGCGCAGACCCCGCCAGCCTCGTGCTGCCGCCGATCCTCGACTCGCTCTACGGTTACCAGAGCGTCAATGTCGAGGCCCAGGCGCGCGACCCGCACTCGCTGCTCAACTGGATGCGCCGCATGCTGGGTGTCCGCAAGCAGCAGAAGGCCTTCGGCCGCGGCAGCATCAGCATGCTGTCGCCGCCCAACCGGCGCATTCTTGCGTACCTGCGCCAGTACCGCCCGGAGGGCGAGGGTGCCAGCGAGGAGAGCATCCTTTGTGTCGCCAACCTGTCCAGTGCCGCCCAGGCGGTCGAGCTGGACCTGTCGGCCTTTGACGGCCGTGTCCCGGTGGAAATGCTCGGTGGCTCGTCCTTCCCGCCGATCGGGCGGATGACCTACCTGCTGACCCTGCCGCCCTATGGCTTCTACTGGTTCTACCTGGCCGACAGCCAACAGATGCCGGCGTGGCACGTGAAGCCGGTGGAGCGCATGCCCGAACTGCCGACCCTGGTACTGGCCCAGCGCCTGGCGGAGATCGCCAGCGGTGCGCCGCGCGAGCTGCTGGAGAGCGACTCGCTGCCACGCTACCTGCCCAAGCGCCGCTGGTTCGCCAGGGGGCGGCTGGAGGCCGGCAGCGCCCGTCTGCTCTACGCCATGCCGCTGGGCGAGGCCGATGCCGCACCAATGCTGGCGGAAGTGGAAGTCAATGGCGCGGACGGCGCCGAGCATTACCAATTGCCGCTGGCCGCCGTGCCGGAGAAGGGCGCCGCCGGCAACGATCTGCCCCAGCAACTGGCCCTGGCCCGGCTGCGCCGTGGGCGCAAGGTCGGCCTGCTCACCGATGCCTTCGCCTTGCCGGCGTTCAGCCGTCTGGTGCTGCGCCTGTTGCGCGAGACCTCGACGATGCAGGGCCCTGCGGGCGAGCTGCAGTTCCTGCCACAGCCGGGGCTGCTGCAGTACGGCGACATCGACGATGAAGCGGAAATCCGCGTGCTCGGCGTCGACCAGTCCAACAGCTCTGCGCTGATCGGCAACAAGCTGCTGCTCAAGCTGCTGCGCCGGGTGTTCCCCGGCGTGCACCCGGAAGCCGAGATGGGCGGTTACCTGAGCCGCCGCGGCTTTGCCAACATTGCACCGCTGCTGGGCGAGGTGCGCCGCATCGACGCCCTGGGCCAGCCGCATACCCTGTTGCTGCTGCAGGGTTACCTGAGCAACCAGGGCGATGCCTGGAGCTGGACCCTGAACCAGCTGGAGCGCGCCATGCGCGACGGCCTGTCGCCGGCAGTGGAAACACCCGGGCCGGAGTTCGATGTCATGGAGGAACTGCGCCTGTTCGCCGGACGGCTTGGCCAGCGCCTGGGTGAAATGCACCAGCTACTGGCCGAAGCCACCGACGAGCCGGAGTTCGGCCTGCACCGCAGCGGTGCTGTCGACAGCGGAGCCTGGAGCAACAGCATCGGCGCGCAGCTCGAACAGGCGCTGGAGACCCTGCGCCACGCCCGCGCGAGCCTGGACGAGCAGGGCGGCGCGATGGCCGACTGGCTGCTGGAGCATCGCGGAGAACTGCTGCAAGCCATCGGCAACCTGGCGCGGCTGGCGGAGGGTGGCGTGATGATCCGCGTCCATGGCGACCTGCACCTGGGCCAGGTCCTGGTGGTGCAGGGCGATGCCTTCCTGATCGATTTCGAAGGCGAGCCGAATCGCCCGCTGGTCGAACGCCGCCAGCGCCACAGCCCGTTGAAGGACGTCACCGGCGTACTGCGCTCCTTCGACTACGCCGCCGCCATGGCCCTGCGCAGCGCCCAGGGCACCGAGGCGCCGGCCGAGGTCCAGGCGGCCAGGGCGGAACTGGCTCTGCGCTACCGTCGCGACGCCCGCGACGCCTTCCTCGAAGCCTACCGGGCGGCCGCCGCCGGCCTGCCCCATGAATGGCACGGCCGTGAGGGGGAGGGCGCCGCCCTGGCGCTGTTCAGCCTGGAAAAGGCCGCCTACGAAGTGCTCTACGAAGCCGGCCACCGCCCCGACTGGCTGGAAGTCCCCCTGCAAGGGCTGTTCGAACTGGCGCGACACTTACTCGGAGGACGCACATGACCCTGCGCAGCGACCTGGACCACCTGCAGCGTGGCCATCACGCCGATCCCTTTGCCTTCCTCGGCCCGCACCGCGACGAAGGTGGCGAGCAGGTGCGCGCCTGGCTGCCGGGTGCGCTGGCAGTGGAATTGCTGTCGCCGCAGGACGAAATCCTCGCCGCCATGGACGCAGTGGACGCCAGCGGGCTGTTCGTCGCCCGCCTGCCGGCCAAGGCACCGTACCGCCTGCGGATCCACTGGCCGGAGCACGAGCAGGTGAGTGAAGACCCCTACGCGTTCGGGCCATCGATCAGCGAACTGGACCTCTACCTGTTCGCCGAGGGCAACCACCGCCAACTGGGCAAATGCCTGGGCGCCCAGGCGATGCAGATCGACGGCGTGCCAGGCGTGCGCTTCGCCGTCTGGGCGCCGAATGCGCGGCGGGTGTCGGTGGTCGGCGATTTCAATGGCTGGGACGGCCGCCGCCACCTGATGCGCCTGCGCTATCCCGCTGGCGTCTGGGAGCTGTTCATCCCGCGCCTGCAACCGGGCGAGGTCTACAAGTACGAACTGCTCGGTCCGGATGGCCTGCTGCCGCTCAAGGCCGACCCCGTGGCGCTGGCCACCGAAATGCCGCCTGCCACCGGCTCGCGCGTGCCGGACCCGACGCCTTTCCCCTGGCAGGACCAGTCGTGGATGCAGCAACGCCGCGAGCGACAGGGCGTGGACCGGCCGCTGTCGATCTACGAACTGCACGCCGGCTCCTGGCAATGGGTGGAGAACCGCGCGCCGACCTGGGATGAGCTGGCCGACCGGCTGATCCCCTACATCAGCGACCTGGGCTTCACCCACATCGAACTCATGCCGATCATGGAGCACCCCTTCGGCGGCTCCTGGGGCTACCAGCCGCTTTCGCTGTTCGCGCCCACCGCACGCTACGGCAGCCCGGCGGACTTCGCGCGCTTCGTCGACCGCTGCCACCAGGCCGGAGTCGGCGTGATCCTCGACTGGGTACCGGCGCATTTCCCCACCGACGCCCACGGCCTGGCGCACTTCGACGGCACCGCGCTGTACGAATACGCACATCCCTTCGAGGGCTTCCACCCGGACTGGGATACCTACATCTACAACCTCGGCCGCAACGAGGTGCACGGTTTCATGTTGGCCTCGGCGCTGCATTGGCTGCGCGAGTACCACATCGACGGGCTGCGGGTGGATGCCGTGGCGTCGATGCTCTATCGCGATTACTCGCGCAAGGACGGCGAATGGATCCCCAACCAGCACGGTGGCCGCGAGAACCTCGAGGCCATCGAATTCCTCCGTCACCTCAACAGCGTGGTACAGGCCGAGGCGCCGGGCGCCCTGGTGATCGCCGAGGAATCCACCGCCTGGCCGGGCGTCAGCCGCTCCACCGAGGAGGGCGGCCTGGGCTTTGCCTACAAGTGGAACATGGGCTGGATGCACGACAGCCTGGCGTACATCCGCGAGGACCCGATCAACCGCGGCTACCACCACCAGAAGCTGACGTTCGGCCTGCACTACGCCTTCTCCGAGCACTTCATCCTGCCGATCTCCCATGACGAGGTGGTGCACGGCAAGGGTTCGCTGCTGGGCAAGATGCCAGGCGACCGCTGGCAACAGTTCGCCAACCTGCGCTTGTACCTGGCCTTGATGTGGACCCATCCGGGCAAGAAGTTGCTGTTCATGGGCTGCGAGTTCGGCCAGTGGCGCGAGTGGGACCACGACGGCCAACTGGACTGGTACCTGCTGCGCTACGCCGAGCACTTCGGCGCGCAGGCGCTGATCCGCGAGCTCAACCGGCTGCTGCGCGAAGAGCCCGCGCTGCACGCCTTCGACGACCGGGCCGAGGGCTTCCACTGGCTGATCGGCGACGACCAGCGCAACAGTGTCTACGCATGGCTGCGCCTGGCCGGCGACGGCGCGCCGGTACTGGTCGTGCACAACTTCACGCCGGTGCCGCGCCCGCACTATCTCGTTGGCGTGCCGCTGCCAGGGCGCTGGGAGGTGCTGCTCAACAGCGACGCCGACTCCTTCGGCGGCTCCGGCGCGGGCAGTCGCGGGATGGTGGAAAGCGATCCGCAGGCATCCCATGGGCAGGCCCAGTCCCTGGCGCTGGACCTGCCGCCGCTGGGCTGCCTGATCCTCCGGCCCGAAGGGCAGGGTCAGCCCTAGCGCGGCGTCAAAACGATCGCGGACAGCGTTCGCTCAGGAGCCCCTCTCCCGCAAGCGGGAGAGGGGCTCGTGTGGGGCAGGATGACTCTTCGGCGACAGCCGGCGGGGCCTGCTCCCTTGGGGCGGCTGCGTATCGTCGAATCGCACCGGCGTCACGAAGCGCGCGCCGCCTCCCGTCGCTCATCCCGGCGCTTGAGCTTCTTCGCGTGGCGCTCCAGCCACAGGTAGACCGCGCAGGCCAGCAGCAGTGGTATGAGAAAATACAGCAGCCGATAGCCGATCAGTGCCGCCACCAGTTCGCCGCGGGAGAAGTGGTCGCGCAGCACGGTGATGAACACGGTCTCAATCACCCCCAGCCCGGCCGGCACGTGCAGGACGACACCGGCGATGCTGCTGATCATCAGGGTCGCCAGCACTTCCGGGTAGCTCGCCGAAGCGGGCAGCAGGCTATAGATCAGCAGCGCCATCATCGACCAGTTGCTCGCCCCGAAAAGGCCCTGCAGGGCGGCCAGCCGCCAGCTCGGCAGCTTGAGCCGGTAGCGTTTCCAGCCCCAGGCGCGGCGGCGGGCAAAGCGGCAGGCCAGCAGGTAGGCCGCGCCCAGCACCAGCAGCAGAACGCCGATGGCCCGCAAGCCACCCTGGCCGAGGGACCAGCTCTGCGGCAGGTCGGGGAAGCCGCAGACGAACAGCCCGCCGGCCAGCAGCAGATAGCCGTACCAGTTGGTGATCAGGCTGAAGGTGAGGATGCGCGTGATGTCCCCGGTACTCATGCCCAGTCGCCCGTAGAGGCGGTAGCGCAGGGCGATGGCGCCGACCCAGGAGCTGAGGTTAAGGTTGAAGGCATTGCAGACGAAGGCCACGGTGAACACCCGCCGCACCGGCAGCGGATGGCCGATATAGAAGCGGCTGAGCACGTCGAAGCTGCTGAAGATGGCGTAGCTGCAAAGGGCTATCAGCATGCCCAGCGCCAGGGTGCTCGGTCTGTACTCGCGCAGCAGGCGGAACACCTCGTCCCAGTCGGTGGCGCGCAGCAGCAGGAACAGCAGCACCGGCAGGGCGATCAGCAGGGCAATGTTGAAAACGCGGTTGGCGCGCCTCCAGAAGCGCTTGCGGTTCATGGCTGCACCTGCGACTGGCCGGGCTCTTCGTCGAGGCTGGCTGGGCTGAGAATCTGCCGGTGCGCCGGCAATTGCCCGGCGATCGCCGGGAAGTGGCGCAGGAAGTGGAAGCTGGCGAATACCAGCGGCGCCCGCCACCAGTAGCCACGCCGCGCATACTGGCGGGTCACGCGGCGGCAACTCTGGTTGGCCAGTTGCTCCAGGTGGTCGTCCAGCCCGGCGCAGAAGTCGCCGTCCTCGATCATCAGGTTGCCTTCCAGGTTCAGCGACAGGCTCAGCGGGTCGAGGTTGCTCGAGCCCACCGTCGCCCAGCGCCGGTCCGCCACCGCGACCTTGCCGTGCAGCGGGCGGTCGCAGTATTCGTGGATTTCCACGCCATCGCGCAGCAGGGTGTCGTAGAGCAGCTTGCTGCACAGCCGCACCAGCGGCATGTCCGGCAGGCCCTGGAGGATCAGCCGCACCCTGACCCCGCGCCTGGCTGCATCGCGCAGGGCGCGCAGCAGGCGATAGCCGGGGAAGAAGTAGGCGTTGGCGATCAGCAGCCGCTCCTTCGCCTGGCCGATGGCGCGCAGGTAATGCTGCTCGATCTCGGTGCGGCGGTAGAGGTTGTCGCGGATTGCCAGGCAGGTTCGGCATGGGCCGGCCACGCCGCCGGGATGCACGGCGTCGGCGGCGGGAATGTCACCATACTGGCTGAGCAGTTCCAGGCAGGCGCGGCGGACGTCTCCCACGCCGGGGCCCTCGATCCGCACTGCGTAGTCCTGCTTGGCCATGGGGCCGAAGTCGGCCAGGTGGTCGGCGCTGAAATTGATCCCGCCGACGAAGGCCTGCGCGCCATCGACTACCACGTGCTTGCGATGCAGGCGGCGGAACAAGTTGGTACGCATGCCCAGCAGCGGCGGCTGCGGGTCGAACAGGTGCAGGCGTACGCCGGCGTCCAGCAGGCCGCCCAGGTAGCTCGCGTCCAGGTCCGGCGTGCCGTAACCGTCCGCGATCACTTCGACACGCACGCCGCGCCCGGCTGCATCGATCAGTACCTGGCGCAGACCACGGCCCACCTTGTCGTCGCGCAGGATGAAGGTTTCCAGCAGCACCTCGTGCCGCGCCTGCTCGATGGCGCGAAAGACGCTGGGGAAGAAATCCTCGCCATTGATCAGCAGTTCGACCCGGTTGCCGTCGCGCCATACCTCGTTCATAGCGAAACCTCGGCGAGCAGCGGCAGGTGATCGGACAGATGCGGCCAGGGCTTGCGGTTGAGCACCTCGCTCAGGGTGACCCGCAGGTGCCGCACATAGATGCGGTCCAGCCGCAGCAGGGGCCAGCGCGCCGGAAAGCTGCGCGGCTCGCCGCCACTGGCCAGGAATGCCGGCTGCAGGCCGCAGCCGGCCAGAACGCCGGTGGCGCGGCAGCGCCAGTCATTGAAGTCGCCCGCGACGATGACCGGGTCGTTGGCCGGCAGTTCGCCTATCAGGGCGCAGAGCAGCTGCAGTTGCCGTTGCCGCTGTGCTTCATGCAGGCCCAGGTGCACGCACACCGCGTGCAGGGCGCGCTCGCCGGGCAGGTCGATCTGTGCGTGGAGCAGGCCGCGCTCCTCGGTGCCGGCCTCGGAGACGTCGCGATTGTCCCAGCTGCGGATCGGCAGGCGCGAGAGCAGGGCGTTGCCGTGGTGGCCTTCGGGATAGACGGCGTTGCGTCCGTAGGCGAAGGCCGGCCACATGCTGTCGGCGAGGAACTCGTACTGTGGTCCGCTCGGCCAGTTCGGATGGCGTTCGGCGTGCAACTGGTGTTCGCCGTGGACTTCCTGGAGAAACACCAGGTCCGCCGAGGTGGCGCGCACCGCATCGCGCAGTTCGTGGAGGATGAAGCGGCGGTTGAAGGCGTTGAAACCCTTGTGGGTGTTCACCGTAAGCATCCGCAGCCGCGTATTGCCCTGCTCAGCGGCGGGCACCAGAGGGGCGCGTTCGGCCTGGCTCATGCCCAGTCTCCCGCCGGTTGGCCGGGTTCCTGTCGCCCCTTGAGCTGCAGATCGAGCAACCTCATCAGCTTGCTGGCGTCGTAGGGCGCGCGGACCTTGATGTCGTTGTCGAAATAGCAGAACACCTCGCGCTGCCGGCGATCGCCGCGGGTGGCGCCGTCGAACAGCTCCGCGTCGGCGGGTTGCAGCCCGCGCCGCCAGCGGGCTACGCGCTCGCTCCAGCGCTGGAGGGCGGCGTCGCCATAGCCGCTGGCGTAGAGTTCCTTGTCGCCGTGCAGGCGCAGGTAGACGAAGTCCCTGGCGGTGAGGTCCTCGCCGTAGGGCCACTTGCGCGGTGCGTCGGCGAAGACCAGGGCGACGCCGTGCTGACGCAGCTGCCGGGCGAATTGTGCGCAGGCGAAGCTGGCATGGCGAACTTCCATGGCATGACGCAGCGGGCGCCGCTTCAGCGACCGGGGCCAGTGCGGCGGCCGACGGCTGGCGGAGGCCTTCGCCAGGTCCAGCGCGGCCTCGCTGGTGCGCGGCAGCAGCGCCAGAAAGCTTTCCACCACGTCCTCGTCGTACTGCAGGCTGGGCGGCAGTTGCCAGAGCAGCGGCCCGAGCTTCTCGCCCAGCTCCAGGGGGCCGGAGGCGAAGAAGTTGGCGAGGCCTTCCTCGGCATCGCGCAGGCGCCTGATGTGGGTGATGTAGCGCGGGCCCTTGAGGCTGAAGACGAAACCTTCGGGCGTGTCCTGCGCCCACCGGCGGTAATACTCGGGCTTCTGCAGCGAGTAGAAGGAGCCGTTCAACTCGATGCTGTTGAAGGCGCGGGAGGCGTAGCGCAGCTCGTCCTTCTGGCGCAGTCCCTGCGGGTAGAAGTCGCCGCGCCAGGGCGCATAGCGCCAGCCGGAAATGCCGATGTGCAGGGCCTTCATCGGCTCAGCCCGCCGGGTGGCGGAGGCTTGGGCGGGAGGCGGCTGGTGGCATCGGGTTCTCCTTCGGCGGTGGTTGTTTTTCCGGCTCGCTGACGCCCGGTTCCTGAACGTCCGACCGGGGTTCGCTGGGCAGCGTTCCGTGGGATCGCCCAGCGGTCAGTCCTCGCTGCGACGCAGGGTGAACAGCGCCAGGGCGCGCGCACCCAGCGGGTAGGCGGCACCGAACGCCCAGCTGTGCTCGTGTTCCCGCGGCAGCTCGGCGGTGTCCAGCAGGAACTGCCAGTCGCGGCCTTGTGCGGTTTTCGGGAGGATGAAATCCAGGCCTTCGTGCCCGGCATTGACCAGCAGCAGCAAGGTGGCGTCGCCACCGCTGCGGCGGATGCCGGTAGGCTGGGCGCGGCCATCCATGAGCATGCCCAGGCTGCGTCGCTGCGGGTCGTGCCAATGGTCCTCGGTCATTTCCTCGCCTTCGGGCGCAAGCCAGGTGACATCGCGTACGCCCAGCTCCTCGTTGTATTCGCCGACCAGGAAACGCCCGCGCCGCAGGATCGGATAGGCCTGGCGCAGGCGGATCAGGCGGTGGGTGAAGGCCAGCAGTTCGCGGCCTTCGTCGTCGAGGTTCCAGTCCACCCAGCCCAGTTCGTTGTCCTGGCAGTAGACGTTGTTGTTGCCCTGCTGGGTGCGGCTGAACTCATCGCCGCCCAGCAGCATCGGCGTGCCCTGGGAGAGCAGCAGGGTGGCCAGCAGATTCTTCATCTGCTGCACGCGCAGGCGGCGAATTCCGGCATCGTCGGTGGGGCCTTCGATACCGTGGTTCCAGGAGCGGTTGTCGTCGTGGCCGTCGCGGTTGTCCTCGCCGTTGGCCTGGTTGTGCTTGTGGTTGTAGCTGACTACGTCGCGCAGGGTGAAGCCGTCATGGGCGGTGATGAAGTTGACCGAGGCATAGGGACGCCGCCCGCGCTGGTCGTACAGGTCGCCGGAGGCGGTGAGCCGCCGGGCGAGGTCGGGCAATTGGCCCTCGTCGCCGCGCCAGAAGCTGCGCACGGTGTCGCGGAAACGGTCGTTCCATTCCACCCAGCCCGGCGGGAACCCGCCGACCTGATAGCCGCCGGGGCCGCAGTCCCAGGGTTCGGCGATCAGCTTGCGATGGCTCAGTACCGGGTCCTGGCGGCAAGCGACGAGGAAGCTGTGGCGCTCTTCGAAACCGTCGGCGTAGCGGCCGAGGATCGAGGCGAGGTCGAAGCGGAAGCCGTCCACGCGCATTTCGGTGGCCCAGTAGCGCAGCGAGTCGGTGACCATCTGCAGCACGCAAGGGTGGCTCAGGTCGAGGGTGTTGCCGGTGCCGGAATCGTTGACGTAGTAGCGGCGATTGTCGGCCTGCAGACGGTAGTAGGAAATGTTGTCGATGCCGCGCATGCACAGGGTCGGGCCGAGCTCGTTGCCCTCGGCGGTGTGGTTGTAGACCACGTCGAGGATCAGCTCGATGCCGGCGTCGTGCAGGTGCGCGACCATTTCCTTGAACTCGTTGATATGCCCGCTGGCGAGGTAGCGGGCCTGGGGCGCGAAGAAGGCGATGCTGTTGTAGCCCCAGTAGTTGCTCATGCCCTTTTCCAGCAGGTGCTTGTCGTCGAGAAAGCCATGCACCGGCAGCAGTTCGAGGCTGGTGACGCCCAGTTGCCGCAGGTGACCCAGCAGGCTGCTGTTCATCAGCCCGGCGCAGGTGCCGCGCAGGCGGTCGGGCACCTCAGGGTGGCGCATGCTCAGACCGCGCAGGTGGGCCTCGTAGATCACCGTTTCATCCCAGGGCACGCGCACCGGCTGCTGCTCGCCCCAGGTGAAGGCCGGGTCGATGACCTTGCACTTGGGCACGTAGGCGGCGCTGTCGCGCTCGTCGAAGCTCAGGTCCGCATCCGCCGAGCCGATGGTGTAGCCGAACAGCGCTTCGGACCAGTGCAGCTCGCCAACCAGTTGCCGCGTGTAGGGGTCGATCAGCAGCTTGTTGGGGTTGAAACGGTGGCCGGCGTCCGGCTCGTAGGGGCCATGCACGCGATAGCCGTAGATCTGCCCGGGATGGGCGTCAGGCAGGTAACCGTGCCAGATCTCGTCGCTATATTCGGGCAGCTCGATGCGTTCCAGTTCGCGCTTGCCCTGCGCATCGAACAGGCACAGCTCGACCTTGGTGGCATGGGCGGAGAACAGCGCGAAATTGACGCCCAGGCCGTCCCAGGTGGCGCCCAGGGGGAAAGGGCGCCCTTCGGTAACGCGGGACTGTGCACGTCGGCTCATGGCGGGCTCCAGGGATCAGTCGGATGGGGATGGCTTCAATGTCGGCGGCCGCACGCCCGAGGGTTTGGACGTGGCTTTCGCGGCCGCGGAAGGCTTGCTCTTGCGCTGCTTGTCGGTCGGCGCGCTCCTGGCCGGCCTGGCTTTGGGCGGTGAGTTGCGCTCGGCGGGCGGCGGCGGTGCCACGACTTCACTGGAGGTTTGCGGTGCGTCGGGGGTTTCGGGGGTTGCCTTGGGCAGTCGGCCCTTGCGTCGTGGCGGCTCCTGCAGGATTGCCGGCTTTTCCGGCTCCTGCTCGCCCACGAAGCGCGGCGGCACGGGCTCTTCGTTTTCGGGGACGGCCTCGCCCGCTTCGGCGGCGGCAAGGCTGAGGGCCATGCGCCAGTGGCGTTCGTGCTGGCCGTCGGGGCGTCCTTCGGACTCCCAGATCTGGTAGGCCAGCTCCCGGACTCTTCGCTCGTCGATTTTCATCCTTCACCTCCGGATATCAGCAGGTTGACCGGGACCTCGGCCAGCAGCTCGGCCAGCAGCGGCTCCCCGTCGTGCGGTTCGAGGGGGCCGGCCAGCCCGCTCCAGCGGATGGCGGCCAGGGAAGAAGGCAGGTGCAGGCGGGTGTCCCGCCAACCTTGCGCATCGACCAGGGGCAGGCGAGATTGGCCCAGCAACGCGGCGGCGCAGCGCGGTACCACCACCAGCAGATGCTGGCCGGCATGGCTGCGGACGAAGGCCAGCACCTGCGCGGCGAATTCGCCGCGCACCTCCAGCGGCAGGTAGTCGCCGGCAGCGAACAGCGTCGGCCAGCGTTGGCGCAGACCGAGGGCGCAGGCCAGCAGGACCTGCTTGATCTGGCCATTGCGCCAGTCGCGCAACAGCGCGGGCCAGTCCGGCGGGCCATCCAGAGCCGCTTCGCGGGCCGGGAAGTCGGGGATGCGCCGGTTGTCCGGGTCGACCAGGCTGAAGTCCCAGAATTCGCAGCCCTGGTAGAGGTCGGGCACACCCGGCACGGTAGTGCGCAACACGCACTGCGCCAGGGCGTTCAGTGCGCCGGCGGGCATGAGGCTGGACGCCGCCCTGGCGATGGCCTGGCGCAGCGGCAAAGCGGGCGCACCGAGCAGCAGTGCTTCGAGGAATTCGCTGCAGCCCCGCTCGTAGGCTTCGTTGGGCGAGCTCCAGTCGCTGTCCAGCTTGGCCTCGCGAATGGCCTTGAGCTGCCACTGCTCGATGCGCGGGTGGTAATCGCGCAGGCCTGCTTCGTCATCGGCGGCCAGCTCCAGCGGCCAACTGCCGAGCAGGCACTGGTACAGAATCAGCTCGTCGCCGCCACTGGGCGCGGGGCCGCGGGCAGTCTGCCGGCGCAGTGGAGCGGCCAGTTTCCACCAGCTCCAGGCCTGCTCGGCAAACCATTCGGCGCGCTCGCTGAGCACCGCCAGGCGGGCGCGGCAGTCTTCGCCGCGCTTGTGGTCGTGGGTGGCGGTGGCGAGCAGGGCGCCGGGGAAGTCGCGCAGGCGTTCCTGGCAGGCGCGGTGGAAAGCCTCGACATCGCCTCCCATCTGCTGCGGATCGAAGCCGACGTCGTTGCGCCCCAGCGCCGCCGCCGAGCGATAACAGGCGGTGTCTTCCAGGGACTTGGCGGCGATGGGCGGGGTGAGCTGCTGGAAACGGTCCAGAGCCCGCTTGCGCAGCTGCCGCAATGGCCCCGGCGGCAGGCTGCGCAGGGGCTCGCCGCCCAGGATGCGGTCGAGCCAGCCGAGGGTGCGCTGGTCCATCGGTTCCAGTTGCTGCCGGGCCTGTTCCAGGGCCTGGGTGAAGAAGCGCTGGTCCTGCGTCGAGCGACCCAGGGCATGGGTATAGGTGCGGTAGACCGGGAAGGCGACGAGCAGCTGGAACAGCGCGCGCCTGATCGAACCCAGCGGAATGTCGCGGCTGGCCAGCTCGAAGCGGGCGATCTGCCAGAGCTGCAGGGCGAGGCCTTCGACGTCGCCGGCGAACAGCGAGTTCAGCACGCGCTCGCGCGCCTGGCGGACTTCCTCGGCGAAGCCGTCCTGGCGGCCGCTGAATTCTAGCCACAGATGGCGAAGCACCGGCTCGCCGCGCGCTTCGTGCTGCAGCAGCGAAAGCTGATTCATGAAGTCATAGCCGGTGCTGCCCCGGACCTTCCAGTCCGCTGGGAGGGTCTCGCCGGGGGCGAGGATCTTCTCCACGAAGACCGGCGCGCCGTGGGTGGCGCGCCACAGGCGCCGGCAATAGCCGCGCGGGTCGGCGAGGCCATCCACGTGGTCGATGCGCAGGCCATCGATCAGCCCTTCGGTCATCAGTTTCAGCAGGTAGGCGTGGCTGGCCTCGAAAACGTCGGGGCGTTCGGCGCGCAGGCCGACCAGTTCGTTGATGTCGAAGAAGCGCCGCCAGTTGATGTCGTCCGCCGCCACGCGCCAGTTGGCCAGGCGATAGTGCTGTTGTTCGATGAGCCGGTGCAGGCTGTGCCAGTCGGCGCGGTAGGAGTCCAGCAGGCGCTCCAGCCGGCCACTGTCGGCCAGCGCGACCGCGGCTTGGCGGCATAGGTCGTGGGCGAGGTGGCGGGCCATGGGGTGGTGGTGCAGCTCGACGAAACGTGGTGCCAGGGCCAGCAGCTCGAAGCTGTCGGTGTGGCAGAGGATCATGCCGTAGCTGGAGGGGCAGACCGGGAAACGCTGTTCGCCATAGCGCAGCAGGAAGCGCGCGCTGGCAGCGTCGTAATCCAGGCGGATGCCCCCGCCGCTGACTTCATCGACATAGTCCTCGCCAAGGCAGGGCAACAGCACCTGCTGGTCGAGCAGCGGGTCGTCGCTGTGCCAGCGGATGTCGAAGAACTGCGCGTAAGGGCTGTCCAGCCCCCATTCGAGCACGTCCTGCCACCAGGGATTGGCGTCGCCGATACGCATGTGGTTGGCCACGGTATCCACGATCAGGCCCATGCCGTGCTGCCGCAGCCCGTCCACCAGCCGCCGCAGCGCCGGCTCACCGCCCAGTTCATCGCTGATGCGGCTCGGGTCCACGGCGTCGTAGCCATGCATCGAGCCCGGTTGCGCGGCCAGCAAGGGCGAGGCGTAGAGGTGGCTGATCCCCAGGCGGGCGAAGTAGCCCAGCCAGGGGAGGGCGTCGTCGAGGGTGAACTCGCGATTGAATTGCAGGCGCAGGGTGGCGCGGATTTCACTCATGCTCGCGACCCTCGCTGCGGGCACGACGCAGGCGCTCCAGGCGGGCGCGTACCGGTGGGGAATCAAGCAACCGGGCCGCGTTTTCCTCGAAGCGACGCCGCCAGTTCGGGTGCCTGTCGCCCGGCCCGGGCAGGTTCGGCTGCTCGACGCAGGCCAGAGCATCTTCCAGCGGCAGCAGCACCAGGGGCGCGGGTGTGGCGCCGAGGAACTCGATGGCGCCGTCGAGCATCGCATCGGTCTGAATAGCGCTTTCTGCAAGAGCCTGTCGCAGGGCGAAGGTTTCGTACTGGCGGGTGTTGCGTTCTTCGGCGGCACTTTCGCGGCTGCGCTGGCCGAGCTTTTCGCGCCAGTCGATGTCACGTCCTCTCTGCCATCCCTCCAGGGTCGGCAGGTCGTGGGTGCTGCTGGTGGCCAGCGCACCCTCCGGCCAGTGTCGCGGGGCGATGAAGTGGCCGTGCTGCTGCTCGAACAGCAGGACACGCATGCCCAGGATGCCACGTTCGGCCAGCGTCTCGCGCAGCCCCGGCGGTACCGTACCGAGGTCCTCGCCGATGATGATGGCCCGAGCCCGCTCTGCTTCCAGGCAGACCAGCCGCAGCAGATCCTGGATGGGGTAGTCCAGGTAGGCGCCGTCCTGCGGCGCGGCTCCCGCCGGGATCACCCAGAGCCGGCGCAGGCCGAGGATATGGTCGATACGCAGACCACCGACGTAGCGCAGGTTGGCCCGCAACATCTCGATGAAGGCGCGGTAGCCGTTGCGCCGCAGGCCGTCCGGGGAAAAGGCGCAGATCCCCCAGTTCTGCCCGCTAAGATTGAGGATGTCCGGCGGGCAGCCGACGCTGACGCCGGTGAGCAGCTCGTCCTGGCGCATCCAGGCCTGGCTGCCGGAAGGTTCGGCGCCTACCGCGAGGTCGGCGATCAGGCCGATGCCCATGCCGGCCTCACGCGCCTGTCGCTGCACCTGCTGCAGGCCGCGGGCGACCAGCCATTGGCCGAATGCCTGCTGGCTGATCGCCTGTTCCTCCTCCACCATGAAGTGGCCGACCTCGGCGCTTGCCGCATTGCGATAGGGCTCAGGCCAGGAGCGCCAGTCGAGCCCATCGCCGGCCGCGACGCGACGCAACTGCAGGACCTGGAAGCAGCAGTGCTGAAGCAGCTCGGCGCCACCATGGTTGCGGAAGGCGAGAAAGTCCTCCTGCAGGGCGCCGCTGTGGTGCTGGAACTGCCCATAGAGCTGTGCCAGCAAGCGATCGCGCAGGTGGGCGACGGCCTGCCAGTCGATCAGCGGCAAGTGTTCCAGGCGCTCCCGCTCGGCTTCCAGGCCGGCGGCAACGAATGCCTGACGCACCGGCTCGTCGCCCAGCACCAGGGCGGGAGCGGCATAAAGCTCGTTGAACAGCAGTCGGCTGGAGGGCGAGTAGGGGCTGTAGATTTCCCGCGCCGCAGGGAACATGGCATGCACCGGGCTGATCGCCACTGCGTCGGCGCCTTGCCCGGCGGCAGCGCGAACCAGTTCGGCGAGTGCGCGGAGGTCGCCGGCGCCGCCGTCCGCCTCGCTGCGCAACGAGTACAGCTGTGCCGCCAGGCCCCATACGTGCCGCCGCCCGCCGCAAAACTGCGCAACCGAAGGGCAGCGCGGCGGCGCCGCGGCGAGGATCAGTTCATGCGGGCCCAGGTGCAGCGGGTAGTAGCCGCCGTGTTCGAGGGCTGGAATCTGCCCATGCTCGTCGACATGGCCTTCGCTGTGGCCGCTGTCGTCCTCGTTGAACAGCTTGTAGCGGGTGCCTGGGGCGACCGGCACGCTGACCGGCCGACCGCAGTCGGCGGTCAGCAGCGGCGGTACCTGGGCGCGCCGCTGTTCCAGCTCGTTCAGGCTCTGGCGGATCTGCTCCGGGCTCTGCGCCGCGAAGCCCAGGGCCTGCAGCACACTGCGCTGCACGTCGGCGCTGAGTCGCTGGGGACGATTATCGGCGTCGACCCAATCGATCATCAGCCCGGCTTCAGCCGCCAGGCGCTCCAGCTGTGCATCGCTCATCAGCGCGCCTCCAGGCTGGCGACCAGCGACGCCGCGCCGAGCCAGCCATGACGGTAATGCGCCGCACTCTGCCCGCAGCAGAGCAGCAGCTGGGCGCTTTCGGCCGGCGGCTCGACGGCGACGTCGTCCGTTCCCAGGTTGAGGTCCAGGCGCCACTGGCTGCCGTCGCCCAGTTGCCAGCGCGCGCTCAGGGCGCGCCCGCCCAGTGGCTTCGCCTCCAGCGCGCGGCTGCCGGGCAGTTGTGGCACCAGCCAGCGCTGGCGTACTTGCAGCAATTGCCGGTAGTGCTCGCGCCAGGCGTCATCGCCCTGGTCCGGGCGCGGACGCGAGGCGACGAAGGTCTGGTAGTCGTTGGGGTCGGGAATCCAGGCCGCGGCACCGGGCGAGGCGAACCGGCTGAAGCGTTTGAACTCCTCGCGGCGGCCCTCGGTGACGGCGCGGGCGAGGTCGCCCTGGTAGTCGGTGAAGAACAGGAAGGGCTGCCTCTCGCCCCATTCCTCGCCCATGAACAGCATCGGGATCATCGGGCTGAGCAGCACCAGCGCGGTGGCGGCGCGCAGCGGGTCGGTGTGCGCCAGGCTGCTCAGGCGCTCGCCCAGGGCGCGGTTGCCGACCTGGTCGTGGTTCTGGGTGAAGGCCACGAACGCCTGCGGCGGCAGCGCACCGCTGGGTTCGCCACGGGCGATGCCGCGGTAGTCGGTCTCGCCCTGGAAGGCGAAGCCTTGGCTCAGGCAGCGGCACAGGCGGCCGATGGGGTCGTGGGCAAAGTCGGCGTAGTAGCCTTCATCCTCGCCGGTGAGCAACACGTGCAGGCAATGGTGCAGGTCGTCGTTCCATTGCGCGTCGAAGCTGTCGTTGTTTGCCTCAGTGCTGCGGCGTAGCAGGCTTGCCTCGTTGTGTTCGTTCTCCAGCACCAGGTGCAGTTGGCGGCCTTCGGCGGCGTGGCGGGCACGGGTGGCGAGATCGCGGAGGAAGTCCTTGTCGGCAATGGCGTGCACGGCATCCAGGCGCAGTCCGTCGACGCGGTATTCACGCACCCACATCTCGGCATTGCCGATGAAGAACTCGCGCACCGCCGGATGGCGGAAGTCGATGGCCGGGCCCCAGGGAGTCTGCTGGTCGCGGCGGAAGAAGGCGCTGGCGTAGCGCCCCAGATAATTACCCTGCGGGCCGAAGTGGTTGTAGACCACATCGACGAAGACCATGATCCCAAGGCCGTGCGCCTCGTCGATGAACTGGCGCAAACGGTCCGGATCGCCGTAGGCACAGGAGGGGGCGTAGGGCAGCACACCGTCGTAACCCCAGTTGCGCCGGCCGGGAAAGGCATTCAGCGGCATCAGCTCGATGGCGGTGACGCCCAGTTCTGCCAGCTCCGCCAGCCGTCCCTGGAGCGCGGCATAGCCGCCGAACAGGCCGACATGGGCCTCGTAAAGCACCGTTTCATGCCAGGACCGGCCACGCCATTGCGGGTAGCGCCAGCGGAATGCGGTGGGGTCGACCACGCGGCTTTCGCCCTCGACACCGCCGGCCTGGTGGCGGGAGGCCGGGTCCGCCACGCTCAGCTGATGATCGATGCGGTACCGATAGGTCTGGCCGGCAACAGCTGCCAGTTCGGCGCTGAACCAGCCGTCCCGCGTCGCCTCCAGTGGATATCGGCGATCGCCGCCCAACTCGACCTCCACCCAGTGGGCATCCGGGGCCCACAGCGCGAACCTCACCTTGCCGCCGGGCAGGACCTGGGCTCCATGACGTGACGTCATCGTGCGGCCTGCGCGGGCGCCTGGAGCAGGCGCTGGTAAAGAGCGCTGTAGGGGCGAACGGCGTCGCCCCAGGTCAGCGGCGAGTCCATGGCCTTGCAGCGCATGGCGTGCATCAGCTCCGGATAGCGGTAGATATTCAGCGCCCGGCGCACAGCGTCGTAGTAGCTGGCCGGGGTCTCTTCGCGGAACAGCAGGCCGGTGACGCCATCGACGATGGTGTCGGCCAGGCCGCCGGTGTGCCGCGCGATCGGCAACGAGCCGAAACGCTGGGCATACATCTGGCTGAGGCCGCAGGGCTCGTAACGCGAGGGCATGAGCAGGAAATCGCTGGCGGCATAGATGCGCCGGGCGAGGGTTTCGTCGAAGGCGATCTGCACACCGACCCGACCGGGATAGCGCTCAGCCAGCTCGCACATGGCCAGTTCCAGCTCCGGTTCGCCACAGCCGATGGACACCAGTCGTCCGCCGGCCGCGACCATCTCGTCGGCAATCGCCAGGGTCAGATCGATGCCTTTCTGGTGCACCAGTCGCGACACCACGGCGAATAACGGGCCGCGGCCTGGCAGCAGGCCGAAGTGCTTCTCCACGTATTCGGCGTTGCGTCGCTTGCCGGCCAGCCGGGTGACGTCGAAGCCCTCGATCAGATGCGGGTCACAGGACGGGTCCCAGCCCGCATCGATGCCATGCGTAATGCCGCTGAGCTGGCCACGGTCGCGGCGCTGGGAGAGTATGCCCTGCATGCCGCAACCGAATTCTTCTCCGGTGATCTCGCGTGCGTAGGTTTCGCTCACCGTTGTGATGTGGCTGGAGTGGCTGATACCGGCCTTGAGGAAGGACAGCTTGCCGTAGAATTCCATGCTTTCCGGCAAGCCGGCCGTTTCCGGCAGGCCCAGTTCGGCGCAGCAGCCCAGCGGGCAGGCGCCCTGATAACCGAGGTTATGGATGGTCAGTACGCTGGGCGTCGATTGTCCGCGCCAGGCCATATAGGCCGGAGCAAGAGCCGTGGGCCAGTCGTTCACGTGCAGCAGGTCCGGGCTCCAGGCGAGTTCGCTCATGCCGGCAGCCAGGTCTGCGGCGGCGAGGCTCAACCGTGCAAAACGGATGTGGTTGTCGGCCCATTCATGGCCGTTCTGGTCTACATACGGGGTGCCGGGGCGGTCGTAGAGTTCCGGGCAGATCACCGCGTACACCACCAGCCCATCGGCGAGCTTGAGTTCGCCGATATCACAGGCGGGCAAGGCCGCGAGGCCGGGCAGGCGGCCAACCATCTTGCACGCCACGGCGCCCTTGAGTACCTGTGGGTAGCCGGGAATCAGCACGCGGATATCGTGGTCACCCAGCAGGGCACGGGGCAGGGCAGAGGAGACATCGCCCAGGCCGCCGGCCTTTACGAAATCTGAAAACTCCGAAGAGACGAAGAGAATCCGTTTGCGTCGCTGCGGCGGCGCACCATCGGCCGAGGGTACCGCACTGAGGTTGATTGTGGCGTCTTCCAGACGCACATCGGCCAGCTGGTTGCGCATCGTTCGTTCCTCTCTGTGTCAGCCGGGCCGTGGCTTTATCTGCCGGCCCTGCGGGTCTCCGTGGGTGGGTGCCGTCCTTCGGGTGACAGGGGGGCGGAGGGCGAAGTTTCGTCTTTCCGCCAACAGGCCCGGTGGTCGGCCGCGGCCGGTTGCTCCTTCTGTACAGACAGGCGCCAGCTACCGAAATGTCTGGGGTGGCTCCGGAACTGCTGTTGCTGCGGTCACTCAGGCAGGGGAAAAGGCCCCGCCGGTCAAGAAGCCCAATGGAAAGCCCCCGATGGTCACTTAAAGCCGTAAGCAGGGTCCGTACCAGTCGCCGGCTTGAAGCCAAGTAACTGAAAGAAAAGAGAAAACTCAAATGCGGCTGGCTATGTGCAACCAGCAGAATGCACGACCCGGCTTTCAGCCGGTTGCAATACGCCTTGCCGCTGCGCTTCGCGGGGTGGGTTGTGTTGGCTCTGATCTACGGATCATCGGGGGAACTCGTCCGTTCAGCGCGCCGAGAGATTCGCGAGGAACTCGCCGAAGCCGCCGGAGGCCCGGTAATCGGCGCGCGCGCTGGTAGTGACGCAGGTCTGATGGGTCCAGACGATCCGCGCGCCGCTTCGCTCCAGGTCACGAACCAGGCAGACATCCTCGTTGCAGGGCAGGGGACGGAATCCCCCGGCCCGCTGATAAGCTCGGGCGCAGATGCCGAGGTTGGCTCCGTGGATGTGGCGATGGTCCTCGCGGCACTGGTAATGCTCTTCATGGCGAAGGCGCACCTGCTCGTCGTGGCCCGACCAATCCGATACCTGCACCGTGCCGCAGACGGCCTCGGCGCCGAAGGCCAGCTGGCGAACCAGCCAGTCATCGCTGACGCAGGTGTCGGCATCGGTGCAGGCGAGCCAGCGTGCGCCCTGGGCGAGCAGCCACGCGGCGCCGGCCCTGCGCGCATGACCGACATTGCGCTCGTGGACTTGCAGCACGGCGACGCCCAGCGAGGCGGCGACGGATTCGCTATCGTCGGAACAGGCGTCCAGCACCGCGAGGATGCACACCGGCTCGCCCTCCAGGCCGGGATGCAAGGCTGCCTGGTGCAGGGAGCGCAGGCAGGTTCCCAGCAGTGCGGCCTCGTTGTGCGCCGGTACGAGAATGCCAATCATCCGGGGGCCTCGTTGGCCCAGAGTTCCAGGCGGAAGTCGGTCTCCA
Source organism: Pseudomonas sp. AU12215 (assembly GCF_001675465.2). NCBI lineage: Bacteria > Pseudomonadati > Pseudomonadota > Gammaproteobacteria > Pseudomonadales > Pseudomonadaceae > Pseudomonas > Pseudomonas sp. AU12215. The sequence continues at coordinate 278,226 of NZ_MACM02000137.1, read as the reverse complement.
GATGCTGCACACTGGGCGCAAACCCCATCGCCAGGGTGATCGCCTCATGGACCTCGTCGCCGGTCAGCGTGCAGCCTTCGATCGGGTGCCGCCAGTGACAGGCCAGCAGTACGCCGCCCTGCGCCAGGCTCGCCGCCGCTTTCCGGCAAGTCCGCTGCCAGGCTTGCCCTCCCAGGTAGTAGCCCAGCTCACCCAGCACGATGAGTTCGAACCTCGCCTGCGGCCATTGCTCGGGCAGTGCCTGCCGCACCACGCGCACATTGCCTAGTCCAGCAAGGCGCTGGCGAGCCAGCGCGACAGCCTCCCCGCTGTAATCGGCGCACAGCAGATGGTCGACCCGCCGGGCCAGCTCGAAACTGGTTTCGCCGTTGGCACAGGCCGGTTCGTAGCCGCTGCGAAATCGCATGCGGGGGAGACAGGCGAGCAGCAGGTCGCGCTTGCGCTTCTCGTACCAGGAGGTTCGGAATGACCAGGGGTCCGGGTCATCGCGGTACAGCCGGTCGAAATGCTCGGGCGGCAGGGGGCGTTTCTCGGCGTTCACAGGAAATACACCTCGAAGGGCTGCAGTAGGGTCTCCAGCAACCGGGCGCTGAGGATCGGCGTGCTGCCTTGCAGTTGGCTGGCGTGGGCTTCGAGAGCCTGGCGCTTGCGTCGCAGCGCTTCGTCGTCAAGGTCCAGGCGCCGTGCGCGGCCCCAGGGCAGGCGCGGGTCACCGGGAAAGGCCCAGTGCCACGCCCAGATCGGAGTTTCGAAATGCCGGGCGCCGCACTCTGCCGCCAATTGCGCACAGGCGAGCCCGACCTGTTCGTGATCGCAATGGCCGTCCTCTCGCCAGGTACTGACCAGTCGATCGCCCGGGCGCAGCAGGGCGCGCAACGGGTCGCGAAGCGCTGCTGCGGTGACGCCGCCATCGGGCAATCGCAAGCGTCGCCACTGCCATTGGCCGAGATCGATGCCGAGGCGGGCGAGGGCGCTGCGGCTTTCGACGATTCGTGTCTGCCGCAGCGTGTCTGCTGTCCAGTGTGAGGAACCGGGATGGCTGGCTTCGCCATCCGTCACGGAAACCAGCAGGCCCGCGGAGTCCTGTGCCGCCAGGCTGGCAAGAAGCCCTCCGCAGCCCAGTACTTCATCGTCAGGATGCGGGGCGACGACGACCAATCGGCGCCCCGGCGGCACCAGTTCTTCGCAGCGGAGGCGCGGCAGTCGTTCGAGCTGGATGCATGAGCGCCACAGCGAAGGTGGCGTGCCCTGGGTTCCGGCTATGAGGTTCTGCGCCTGGCTCATAGTGCCCAGGACTCGATTTCGAGACGCTTCAGGTGCCTGCCCAGGTGGGCCAGGTCGCGCTCTCCGTGGCTCTGCCGGAGGAAGACCGGCAGGTCTGCGGCCAACTGAGCGAAGCGTCGGTCGCGGCAGAACGGCGTTGCCCCGAGTGCCCGGCCGACATGCCATTGCACGGCTTCGACAGCGCCTTCGACCTGGGCGCGAACCCGGCGGGCGGCCAGCTCCGAGGGAGCGGCGGGGTTCTCGTCAATCCACCCGGCGCATTCGCGAAGTGCCCCGGCGGCCCCGGCCAGGGCTGCATCGACCGCTCCCAGGTGCGCCATGGCATGGGGATCCTCGCTACGGCCCTGGCGAAGATAATCCGCCAGGCGACCCGCGGCGCCATACCAGCAAGCGGCGATGCCTGCGCCGCCATGCCAGAAGCCTGGACGTTCCAGGTACTCCTGCGGGCCGCCGACGCAGCGGGCCAGCGCCTGGTCGAAGGTCACCGCCACACTGCCCGTGGCTGCCATTCCCACGGCGTTCCAACCGCTGCTTCCGACGCTTACGCTGGGCTGGGCGAGGGGGACGGCGACCAGCTGGGTACGCTGCTGCTCATCTTTCACCGTGACCAATGCGTGCTCCGCCACGGCTGCGCCGGAACACCAGGGTTTGCTCCCGCTGATGCGTACATGGCCCGCCTCGCGAGCCACCACCTCGACACAGGGACTGGGCGGATCTGCCGCCCAGACGGCCCAGATTCCGCACTGGGGCTCGCCATCCAGCTCTGCCAGAATGGCCAGGGCGTCGGTGTGTCCCTCGTAGAGCTTGAGCAGGGATAGATCGCTGCCCGCCACAGCCGCCAGGGCTTGCCACCGCTCGAGGGTTGCGCCACTGGCGGGCAAGGGCAAACGATCAAGTCCGTCGTCGATCAACTGGCGCAGCGCGGCGCCGACAAAGGGCACCTGCTGAGAAGCATCCTGCGGCAGTTCGAAGTCGCGCAGCAGACGAGACAGGGCGTGCGAGCGGTCGTGTTTCATGGCATTCCCCCTTTCGGAGCCTCTATGCCATGCCGACCTCGCGTTGCGGTTTGCGGTTCAAACCGATTTGTCCTGTGCTTTGCGGCCAATTCGGCGGCGCGCGGCCGGTATAGCGATGGCTGCCAAAACGCGCCCAGCAATCCGTACCGCTCGGGTGTTTTGCACAGGCCGCAAGGGCGGATCGGGCGTTCTGCTGATTGCACCGTGCGATCAATTCCTGGCCCAGCCGCTCTATCGCGTCCTCCTACGCTCAGGGACGAACCGGGCGTGGAACTTGCTGAATCAGTCTGGCACTTCACCCGAAGCTGCCGGAACCGGGCCACCCCCGGTCCCGCGCTGGATGCGCACGGCCCAAATCGTTCCGTGCGCACCTGGAGCAGAGTCGACCGCCCCGGTGCGAAGCTGCTCCAGCCTTCCGTGGCCAATGGCCAGGAGCACTCCATGAACTACGAAGATCGCGATACCTATGGCATGTACAAGAATCGCCCCGTCGCCGTCGAGGCCGACTCCAGTCGTGGGCCGGGCCCGCGCCTGATGGGCGCCGACACCCTGATCGGCAACGATGTCTACAACACCCGCGACGAAGACCTGGGCGGCATCAAGGAGATCATGCTGGATACGCAGAGTGGCCGTGTCGCCTATGCGGTGCTGTCCTACGGCGGGTTCCTCGGCATGGGCGAGAAACTCTTTGCGGTGCCCTGGAGCGCGCTGCGCCTGGACACCGTCAACAAGCGCTTCGTTCTGGACGTCGACAAGGAACGCCTGTCCAGTGCGCCAGGGTTCGATAAACACGACTGGCCGGACATGCAGGATCCGACCTGGAGCCAGCAGATCCACGACTATTACGGCACCAAACCCACCGACGACCCGCGTTTCTGACGTTTGTCGCCTGGCCGATGCGCGGTGTTTCGCATCGGCCGGGAACAATGGCAACGCAGAGCTTCAAGACCGATCGCTACACCACTGGCAGTGCGGGCTCAGAGCAGATTTCTGAACTCCCCAGGCTGCCACGTCTCTACCCGGCCAGGCCCCACTTCAGCGGAGTGCATGCCATGATCGGACCAGGATCGCGCGGTGATTTGCCTGCCCACTCTCAGCCCCAGCGGGGCGCCCCCTCAGCGGCGGGTCAACGGAAAGCAGTTCCCCCTTCGCACGACCCCACGCAACCAGCAGCAGGGAAGAAGGGCGGGGCGGGCTTTTCACGCTTTGCCCAGGCCCTTTCGCAATGGGCCGGCCGCCCACTGACCTTCGCCCTGGCCTGCGTGCTGCTGGTGGCCTGGGCACTCAGCGGGCCGTTCTTTCACTTCAACGATACGTGGCAGCTGGTCATCAATACCTCGACCACCATCATCACCTTCCTCATGGTCTTCCTTATCCAGAGCACCCAGAACCGAGACACCGACGCGCTGCACATCAAGATCGACGAGTTGCTGCGTACCACCCACCACGCCCACCGCGTGCTGATGGGGTTGGACGACATGGGCAGCGAGGAATTGCAGAAGCTGCGCAAGACCTACGAGGAGATCGGTGAGGAGAATGTGCAGGACGGTTCGCCACAGAGGGTGGCCGAGCATGAGGAAGAGGATCCGCGTGGGCCGGGCAGTTCTTGAAGCCGGTGAGTCGCCTTCAGCCCTTGGCTGTCGTCGTCATTTGTTGAGTGAGTCAATAGATGGCGGAGCGGCGCTTCGGCAGATCACCTCAAGTCTGCTCAGACCTGGGTCAACGCCATGAACCGTTGTGAAGACATGGCAGCCGATACCGTGGTCAGCCTAAGAGTGGGGTTGGCGTTCTGATTGAGCAGACAGAGAGAACGCCTGGAGTACTGCGAGTATCCACATATCGAATTTAACATAATATACATTATGCGAAGTTACCTATGGCGCTACCGGGCTCGAGTGTCACGAATTTCAATCCGCAAAATCCCCCGCCTGGACAGTTCTGCTGCCTTTCTTTCGATTCCGGCTCAATCCATGTCGGTTCACGCCGATGCGACTCGATTCTCTTGTTCCTGCGCTTCGCGTGTCACTGATGTCGATGCTCATGCTGCCTCTTGCCAAGCCGCATCTGATTTTCAATGCACAGGTATCCGTTCAGGGTTTGCAAATCATTCGAGCAGACGCTCAGGCAGCGAAAGTCTGATGCGAGTATTAAAGCCGCCTCCGGATCATGCCGCACGAGTCAGGCGCCACCCATTCCACTGCAGCCGACTTCGTCTTGCCAGTCGTCAGTAACGCGTTACCGAATCTCCTTGCTCATTCTGGTAACGCGTTACCTGTCCTTTTGCAGAGCCTATCCAGCCAGCGCCGCCAAAACCCCGCGCAGCCTTTCCAGCGTCGCCGGCGTGCACGCCTGCGTCGGCTCGCGCACCTCGTTGGCAATCAATCCTTGCAGTGCCAGCGCGCCCTTGACGGCTGACGGATTGGGCTCAGCGAAAGCGGCCTGCATCCAGGGCAGCAAGCGGTAGAAAATGGCTCGGGCAGCGATGACATTTCCTTCCTCCATCTGCCGGAACATCTGCATGTAGAGCTCGGCACCCACATGGGCCGACGCCGAGATCGCGCCGGCACCGCCCAGGCACAGGTTGGAGAATATCTGCAGGTCCTCGCCTGTGAGCACGTCGACGTGTCCGTCGGCGATCAGCGCCATGGTGGTTTCCGGGTCACCGCCGCAGTCCTTGATCGCGGCAATGTTGGGATGGCGGACGATGCGGCGCAGCGTTTCGCGCTCGATGCGCACACCGGTGCGGTACGGAATGTCGTAGAGCACAACGGGCACGCTGGCTGCGTCGGCGATGGTGTGGAAGAAGGATTCCAGGCCGGCCTGCGACGGACGAATGTAGTACGGCGCCGGCACCAGTACAGCAGCCACCGGGCGGCGCTGGATGTCCTCCAGGCAGGCCAGGAGCTCAGGCTGATTGTTGCCTGCCAACCCCATGACCACCTGCCGCGACGGTACCCATTGCAGTACCGCGTCGAGGATTTCCAGCTGCTCCGAGTGGCTCAAGGCGGCCGCCTCGCCGGTGGTGCCGCAGACGACGAAACCGCTGACGCCCTCCTCCAGCAGCTTCGCTACCAGACGCTGCAGGGCCGGAAAATCGACGGCGCCGCCACGAAAAGGCGTGGCCAGTGCCACCCAGACTCCACGAAAACTCGACATGCAAAAAACTCCTGTTGGCTGACCGTCGGGTCGCCGTCAGGGAGGGTGCGGAAATCAAGCGGGAGGGAGGTTCGACCTTGCGCCTTGTGTCCTGTCAGCCCATCTGACGGGACAGCGCCCCGGTCAAATGAGCGACTGTTTCTTCGATTTCTTCGCAACGACGACGCACGCGCCAGCCTGGGCAAGGAAGCCCGAAGCGGAAAGCGAATGATCGTGAGTGGGAAGCATGGAAATGCCGTTGCGCTAAATGTCTGGCAGATACTGCTGAAGGAGCGAGGGAGCTGTCAACTCCCCCGCCCCGTTTCCATCGCATCAATCCTTGCCGCAGCGACTCTCGTCGTGCTGCAGGCTGGCTTGGCTCACCTGGCTGCCTGGCGGCACGCTGCGAGTCAGCCAGACGTTGCCGCCGATGGTCGAGCCCTTGCCGATGGTGACGCGCCCCAGGATGGTGGCGCCGGCGTAGATGACCACTTCGTCTTCGACGATCGGGTGGCGTGGTTCGCCCTTGTGCAACTGGCCGCTTTCGTCAGCGGTGAAGCGCTTCGCACCCAGGGTTACCGCCTGGTAGATGCGCACCTGTTTGCCGATGATCGCGGTTTCTCCGATTACCACGCCGGTGCCATGGTCGATGAAGAAACTGCTGCCGATCTGCGCGCCGGGATGGATGTCGATGCCGGTGGCCGAGTGCGCCAGCTCCGAGATGATCCGGGCCAGCAATGGCAAGCCGGCGTTGTACAGGTGATGCGCAAGGCGGTGGTGGATAATCGCGACGACGCCCGGGTAGCACAGCAGAACCTCGTCGACGCTGCGCGCGGCAGGGTCGCCCTGATAGGCGGCGAGCACGTCGGCATCCAGCAATTTGCGCATTTCCGGGAGCGCACGGGCGAAGTCGCGTACCAGCAGCACGGCATGCTCGTCGATCCGACCATCTACTACGTCACCGCGCTGCCGCGCGCTGTAGCGCAGTTCCAGGCGGGCCTGCACCAACAGTGCATTGAGGGCCGCGTCCAACGTATGGCCGACAAAGAAGTCTTCGCTTTCCTCGCGCAGGTCGTTCGGGCCGAGGCGCATGGGAAACAATGCGCTCGCCAGGCGTTCGACCACTTCCTCGATGGAGTGCCGCGAAGGCAGTTCACGACCGCCCTGTTCCGGATGTCGCCCAGTGCGGGATCGCCACTCGTTACGGGCTCCGCGCAGGTCCTCGACGATCTGCGCCAGTTGCCAGTTCACCGGGCCATTCTCGTTCAGTCGATTGGCGTCGTTCATCGCTTGCTGTGTTCCTTGGTATTCAGAGGCTTCGATCACGAATGCCTATCCTGATCGGTCGCGCCTCCGAGGACAAATCGCCGGAAGGCATAACCTAATGCCTTTTTCGCAGCACCAAGTGCTGGCACAGCAACAGTCGATCAACAGTACTGCTGCCGCAGCAACACCTACCCGGCGGCGAATCCCCCGGAATCCGCGGGGCGCAGCGCTGGCACAAGCCTTGCTGCCCCGCAGGACCGCAGCGCAGCCGCCCTCGTACCTTCCTGCCCGAATCGAGCGCACCAACCGTGCCGGCTGCCGGGTCGCATTCCAATGAAGACTTGCCACGCGTGCACCGACAGGGCGACGCCCTACTTCGATGATGGCAACGAGGACACCCCTATGAGTCTGGATATTTTCTGGTTCCTGCCGACTTCCGGCGACACCCGCTACCTGGGTCATTCCGGCAGCGGCCGCCCGGCGACCAACGAGTACATGCGGCAGATCGCGGTCGCCGCCGACCAACTCGGTTACGACGGTCTGTTGATTCCCACGGGCAGCAGTTGCCTGGACCCCTGGGTCACTGCGGCCAGCCTGGTGCCGGTCACGCAGCGGATCAAGCTGCTGGTGGCGCTGCGCACCTCGCTGGGCAACCCGACAGCCTCCGCGCGCCAGGCCGCCTCCCTGGACCAGGCCAGTGGCGGTCGGCTGCTGCTCAACGTCGTCCCTGGCGGAGACAGCACTGAGTTGGAGGCGGATGGCGTTTTCCTCGGCCACGACGAACGCTACGCCGCCTCGGATGAATTCCTCACCATCTGGCGTCGCCTGCTGTCGGGCGAGACGGTGGACTTCGAAGGCCGGCACCTGAAGGTAAAGGGTGCGCAGAACTTCTTCCCTCCCGTGCAGAAGCCCTACCCGCCCCTGTACTTCGGCGGCTCCTCCCCTGCCGCCCATGAACTGGCCGCCAGGCATGTGGATGCCTACCTGACCTGGGGCGAGCCACCCGCCGCCGTGGCCGAGAAGATTGCCGACGTGCGCGAACGGGCAGCACGCCTGGGGCGCACGGTGAGATTCGGCGTGCGCTTGCATGTGATCGTGCGGGAAACCAACGAGAAGGCCTGGGCCGCCGCCGACGAACTGATCAGTCACCTGGATGACGCCACCATCGCGGCCGCGCAGTCGAACTACGCGAAGATGGATTCGGTCGGCCAGCAGCGCATGGCCGCGCTGCATGGTGGCGACCGCAACAAGCTGGAGGTTGCGCCAAACCTCTGGGCCGGCGTCGGCCTGGTCCGAGGCGGTGCCGGCACCGCACTGGTAGGCGACCCGCAAACCGTCGCGGCACGCCTGCTGGAATATGCCGCGCTGGGAGTCGACAGCTTCGTGCTGTCGGGCTACCCGCACCTGGAGGAAGCCTACCGTTTTGCCGAGCTGGTATTCCCGCTGCTGCCTGGCAAGGGGCGTGTAACGGTGGATGGCGTGCTCACCGGGGGCGCCTTCGACGTACGCGCCGGGCGCGAGGAGGCCAAGGACGCTGCCGCCTGATCGGTCAGCTCAAGTGTCGGTCCGATGACCAGTATTGCCCCTGAGCGATCAGGGGCTACTCTTGTCAGCCATTCCACAGATCGACCCTGCCAGGGAAGCCGCACGACCATGCAATGGCTGATCGAGTATCAACTCAACGGCAAGGACCGCCACCTGCTCATGCGCGCGCGGAGCATTCCCCATATCAAGGCGATCGCCTTCTCCATCTATGTTCGTGAATTCCCCGAGCAGCCCCGCCCGCTGCACTCCTCCGCCGAGGTCGAGTCCTGGCTGGGCGCCCGCGGCATTACCATCTGCGACGTCCGCCTGGTCTCGGCGCGGACCTGAGGCGGCGGCCTAGTCTCCCGCCCTGGCAACACGGTAGGTAACGTCCTGCACGTTGTGGGCTTCCACATTGCGGCGGATGGTGTGGTAGCGCTTCTGGTAGCCGCGCAGATCGTGGATCGGGATATGCAGATGGCGCGCCACGTGGCTCCATGCCCGCGCTTCGCTCATGGACTCGTCCTCGGCTTCGAACTCGAATTCCCGCCCGTCTCGCACAAAGCAGACGTGATAACGCCTGGTCAGGGATTCGTCCTGCATGGTGCCTCCGGATTCTGGCTCTCTCCCAAGCACTGACCGGGCGACCGTAGCGGCGGTTCAAATCGATCGTTCGAGCTGGATCAGTCCATGACCACCCATGAAATGGTGCCTCCCTCGCCGGACGCATGGTGCAGCACGAGATCGATCCGGTGGGCGGCGTGAAGCAGGGTTTCCGCGTCGTGTTCCAGCAACTGCGCCGCGGCCATCAGCGCCGATGCTGTATCGGCAGTGCCGGCCTTGAGCGCGGCCTCGCGCAGCACCTGGACAACGCAGGTCTCGTTGAAAGCCGAGGCCATTAGCACCTTCCGCAGTCGTTCCACGTCAGCCTCCCTTGGCCCTGTGCGCCTGTGAGGAATAGCTCCATTTGACCCAGTGCGTCGCCTCGGCCGACGATTGGCGCGGCTTGCGAGCTCGGCTATTATTGGTAACGCGTTACCATGAAAGGCGGATCAATACGGTAACGCGTTACCAACCCCCTGACGAGGCCCGCATGAAAGACGCCAAGGACAGAGCCACTCGCGACGCTTTCGAAGCCCCGAGCAGAGGCCGCCCCCGCAGGGAAGGCGCCATGACCAACGCCGAAAAGCAGGCCGCCTACCGCAAGCGCCGCGCGGAATCCGGCGGCGGTGCGGTCATGCTCAACAACGAAGAAATCTGGCTGATCTGCCACGCCCTCGATGGCAAGGTCTGGGAGGCGGACGCCGAACAGCGGCAGAAGCTCATCGCCCGGCTTCGCAAACGCGTGGTGTGAGCGGTGTGCCAGCAGGCGAACTCCGCTCGGCCGTGCTCCCCCATATAACGAGCGGCCGCCCGATTCATGCCTGATCGTTCTTAAAATCAGTCGAACACCGCTGATCGATTTGTTTCGGATGAAGTGAATGCACCGCATTCGCCCATTCACTTCCCACGGAGTAGTTCCCCATGGCCGAACACAGAGGTGGTAAAGGCAACTTTGCGGAAGACCCCCAGCGGGCATCCGAGGCCGGCAGGAAAGGCGGCCAGCATAGCGGCGGCAATTTCAAGAATGACCCGGCGCGTGCATCCGAGGCGGGTCGCAAGGGAGGCCAGCGCAGCCGCGCTGATCACTGACTGGCAGAGGGTGGTCTCCGGCGCTCGCCGGCACGATGAATCCACCCTGCTCTCTTCAACGAAAATGGCGCCCAGGGACGGGCGCCGTTTTCGCTGGCCGCCATCGGTGCGGCGGGACCCCGGTCACTGAGTGCAGAGCACCTCGCTGACCTGGATATCGGAGCGCGAATCGCGCCCGATCGGCCCATGCAGTGCGCGGACGAATTGTTGCGCCTGCTGGCGGCTCAGGCTCTCCTGCACCAGCACAGTGCTCATGGGTTGGCCGTTGCGGCGGTAGCGGATCAGGTACGCGTGCATGGCGATCTCTCCTCGGTTGGCTGGTGGCGGACGAAACTCGCAGGAGCAACTATAGGCACAGCTCCGGCAAAGAGCGGGATCGGTACCGTTTCGGCATGGACCTGATACTGGGAGTCGCAATACTGGCAGTCGTTCAAGGTGTGTGGCAGACGCTCCCGATAGGGCCGTCCGCGCGCAATTCCTGAACCTTCGATGGGACTGCCGCTCACAATTCACGGCAGCCCCTTGCAGGCTCAGTCGGTACGAATCTGCCAGGCGCCATCGATTTCCGGCGGCTCGCAGTCGCAGCGAGGTCCGTCTGGCCCGGACCGGCAAACGCACCCGCAAATGGCGCCGGGCACGGGCCAGGCTGCTGTGATTCGCGAAAGGAGGTTCAGATGCCCTCAGTTCGATAGACCAACCGTCGCCATGCCGGCGTGGCGCTGGCGATGGTCCTGCGCGACATGCCGCTGGAAAACCCGCTGATCCTCGCTCTGCCCCGCGGTGGCGTGCCCGTCGCCAAGGAGGTCGCCCGAGCGCTGGGCGCGCCGCTGGATGTACTGCTGGTGCGCAAGATCGGCGCACCCGGCAACGAGGAGTACGCCCTGGGCGCCATTGTCGACGGCCCCGAGCCAAACTGGGTGGTGGACGAACAGATGCTCGAGCAGCTTGATCCGCCGCCGGAATGGTTTGAACAGCAGGTGCTGGAGCAGATCCGCGAACTGGAGCGGCGCCGTTTGCTGTACCGCGGCGCGAAGGCGCCAGCGCAACTCGAGGATCGCGACCTGATCGTCGTCGATGACGGCCTGGCGACTGGCAGCAGTGTGCGCGCCGCGCTCAAGTGCCTGCGTGCGCAGCACCCGCACAAGGTGGTGCTCGCCGTTCCGGTGGGCCCGGCGGAAACCGTGCAGAAGCTGCGTGACGAGGTGGATACCCTGATCTGCCTGGACACGCCGTCACCGTTCCGCGCAATGGGTGATCACTACCGGGACTTCCACCCGCTCAGTGACCAGGAAGTGATCGACCTGTTGGCCAAGTAGGCGCGTTAGAGCTTGCTCGCGAACCGTTCAAGCGCGGAGCCGCCGGGATACTCGTTCACGAGCCGGCTCGCTCCTGCAGTGGATGGACAGGCTGAAGGGCTCAGGCGCTTTCGCGCTCCAGCACCCGGCAGCCGAGCAGGTTCAGGCGTTCCACCTCGCCATCCAGTGGCACCACACCGATGGACTGCAGCACGCGCAGCGCTGCGATCTCGCCGATCTCGCGGGCTGGCGGCTTGATGGTGGACAGGTTGGGCAGCAGCATCGGCGCGAAGGGATAGTCACCGAACCCCAGCACCGCGCACTCATCAGGAATCTTCAGCCCTGCGCGCTGCCCCGCGAGCAGGCCACCGGCAGCGAGATTGTCGTTGGCGAAGACGATCGCCTCGGGACGTTGCGACCCTCGTGCCATCAATGCTTCCATGGCCTGCCGCCCAGCCTCGAAAGGCGCGCTCTCGGTGGGTACGAACATCCAGGGCTCGCCACCCATTTCGCGCAAGGAATCGGCATAGCCGTCGCGGCGGTCCAGGGCGCTGAAGTCTCCTGGCGCGCTGTTCTGCACGAAGGCGATTCGCCGGTAGCCCTTGCCGTGCAGGTAGTGCACGGCATCCACGCCGACCTGGTAATGGGAAAAACCGACCTGGATCGGCGCGCGCCCAGCCTGGTAATCCCACACCTCCACCACTGGCATGTCCGCCGCTGCAATGAGCTTTTCGGTGGCCGGCGTATGGAAATGGCTGGTCAGCACCAGCGCCGCCGGGTTCCAGCCGAGAAAGGCGCGTACGGCGTTTTCCTCCCTGTCTTCGGAGAAGTAGCTGGACGCCAGCAGCAGTTGGTAACCGTGCGCGGCCAGGGTGTCGCTGAAGGCCTGGATGGTGTCGGCGAAGATCGGCCCGGAAATGTTCGGCACCACCATCCCCACTACCCTGCCCCGCGCCGAGGCCAGCCCGCCGGCAACCTGGTTGGGCACGTAACCCAGCTCCCCCACTGCCGCGGCGATGCGCTCGCGCAGGTCATCCGACAGCTGCGCCGGCTGGTTGAAGTAGCGCGACACGCTGATGGCGGAAACCCTCGCCAGCTCCGCCACGGCGGTGAGCGTCACGCGCCCTGCCCCACGGCGTTTGCGCGGTATCTGGTTGGCCAATTCGGCGCTCCTGTTTCTTTAAGTCAGGAATATAAACGTAATTTTTAATTATTTGACGATCTATCTAGTGATTCAGGATACTCGCCAATGTTAGCGCTAACAATACAAACTGTCCGCAACGATTCCAGCCACTCGCACGAGCGAGCGCTCGTGACAGTCCCGTAGAGAAAAGCGCCCCGAAATGAGAAACGAGGGCGGACCAGGGCACGAAGGAGTGGCTATGCAATCGCAACAATGGGGGACGCTCGGCCGTCCGCAATTCACCGGCCGACGCAGCGCGCTGGCCCTGGGCATCGCCAGTGTGATCGGCGCGCTGGCCTGCAGCGTGCAGGCAGCCGAAACCACGAGCAGCGACACCCAGTCCGCCGACTCGGCGCCGACGCTCAAGGCAGTGACCGTCACCGCGACCCGTCGCGAAGAGTCGCTGCAGAAGGTCCCCGTCGCGGTCTCGGTGATCGACGGCGAACAGCTGGAGCGCGACAACCGCAACAACGTGTCGAGCATCGTCCAACAGGTGCCGACCCTGAATTTCCGCACCGGCGCCTCGAACAAGGACACCTCGCTGTTCGTGCGTGGCGTGGGCACCATTTCCACCTCCCCCGGCGTCGAGCCGAGCGTGTCGACGGTGATCGACGGCGTAGCGCTCGGCCGGCCCGGCCAGGCGACCCTGGACCTGCTTGACGTCGAGCGCATCGAAGTGCTGCGCGGCCCACAGGGCACGCTGTTCGGCAAGAACGCCTCGGCCGGCGTGCTCTGGGATTGAGCGGGCCGTTCTACCTGTCCAGCCGTGAGTACGCTGGAGCGAATCCCGAGTTCATCCGCCAGGTAATGGACAGCCTCAACCAGGCCGAAGCCCTGACCCGTAGCGACGAAACCGGCAGCGTAGCGATCATGGCGCGCGTCACCGGCCTCTCTCCGGACGTGATCGCGGAAACCTTCAAGCATCGCCCGCCCTCGCCTATCCGTCCGCTGGAGGATGCAGACATTGCCGCACAGCAGCGCACCGCCGACCTGTTCCTCGCCGAGCGCATCCTGCCCCGCACCGTCGACGTCAGTGCCGCACGCTGGAGGCCCTGACAGCTTCCGCCCTTTGTAGGAGCGAGCTTGCTCGCGAACGAAGTTCCCGGCGAGTCGGGCGCTTGGCCGTTCGCGAGCAAGCTCGCTCCTACAGGTGCAATTCCGCTCCTACGCACATGCGAGATTCATGTAAATGGTTATCTAATCGGTTACTTTATATTTCTTCCAGTTATTAGATAGACCAATTCATTCCTTCTCCGCAGCCCCGCCGCACTGCCACACTCGGCTTCGCCGGCGGGCGACCCTCGCCGCTCTACAGCGGGCTTCTCCCACCCTCGAGCGCCCGCTCTCGATCACCCCGGGACCCCGTCAAACGAGCGTGGCCCGACAAGGAGCTGGATGTTCATGAAGAAACTCACTGCCGTTACCGCCCTCGCCCTGGCCGTCCTCTCGGGGCTGGCTCACGCCGACCGCCTGGAAGACATCAAGAAGGCCGGAGTGCTTCGCGTAGCCGCCTTCGACAGCAACCCGCCGTTCGGCTTCGTCGACGCCAGAAGCAAGCAGATCGAAGGCCTCGACGTGGATTACGCCAAGGCACTGGCCGACAAGCTCGGCGTCAAGCTGCAGGTACTGCCGACCAACCCCGCCAACCGTATTCCGCTGCTGACCGCGAACAAGGTCGACCTGGTGCTGGCCAACTTCACCATCACCCCCGAGCGCGCCGAGCAGGTGGATTTCAGCATCCCCTATTTCTCCTCCGGGCAGCAGTTCATCGTGCGCAAGGGCAGCCTGAAATCGCCGGAAGACCTGAACAAATGGCGCGTCGGCGTCGACAAGGGCACAGTGAACGAAGGCGTTTTGCGGGAGAAATTCCCCGGCGCCAAGGTCATCGCCTACGACGACACACCGTTCGCCTTCACCGCCCTGCGCAACGGCCAGGTCCAGGCCATCACCCAGGACGGCCCCAAGCTGATCGGCCTGCTGGCCAACGTGCCGGACAAGGACAAGTACGAAGTCCCGCCCTTCACCATCTCCAATGACCTGATTGGTGTGGGCATCCCCAAGGGAGAGAAAACCCTGACCGAGTTCGTCAACCAGAGCCTCACCGAACTGGAGGCTGATGGTAAAGCCCAGACCATCTACGACACCTGGTTCGGCCCGACCACCAAGACGCCCCTGGCGCGCCTTTACAAGATCGGCGACAAGAGCTGATCCGCGCCGACCTTCCGCACCACCCCACGCCCCGGCTCGCCGGGGCGTGTCCGTTTCTTCCACTGATGGATTCGTGACATGTTCGGCGAACTGCTCGCCCCGACCTACCTGCGCTGGTTGCTCGACGGCTTTCTGCTCACCCTTGCTATCTCCCTGTTCTGCTGCGTACTTGCCACCCTGCTCGGCGCGCCGCTGGCCATTGCCCGGCAGGCGAAATCGCGCTGGCTGTCGTGGCCGGCGCGGGCTTATCTCGCGCTGTTGCGCAACACGCCGCTGCTGGTGCAGCTGTTCTTTTGGTATTTCGGCGTGCCCGCCCTGCTCCCGGAGGAGCTGGTGTTCTGGCTCAACTCACCCCACGAGCTGGGCTGGCTCGCATGGCCGTCGTTCGAGTTTCTCGCCGCCGCGTGGGGGCTGACGCTCTACACCACGGCGTTCATTGCCGAGGAGTTCCGCGCCGGTATTGCCTCGGTCAGTGCACAACAGCGTGAAGCCGGCATGGCGCTGGGCCTTCGCCCGATACAGGTTTGGCGCTGGGTGATCCTGCCGCAGGCGCTGCGCACTGCACTGCCCCCGCTGATGGGCCAGTACATGAACGCCCTGAAAAACTCCTCGCTGGCCATGGCCATCGGCCTGGCGGAGCTGTCCTACGCCTCGCGACAGGTGGAGACGCAGACCTTCAAGACCTTCCAGGCGTTCGGCATCGCCACCCTGCTGTACATCGGCGCCATCGCGCTGATCGAGGCGCTGGGCCAGGCGATCCAGCAGACCCGCCGCTATCGCCAGGGGGCCTGACATGGATTTCTCGGTGATCTCGGACAACCTGTCCTATTTCCTCATCGGCGCCTACCCGGACGGCCCGCTCGGCGGCGCGGCACTCACGGTGATCCTTGCCCTGGCCTCCGGCCTTGCCTCAGCGGTGATCGGCCTGGCACTGGGCATCGCGTTGTCGGTACTGAGTGGCAAACCGCGCCTGCTGCTGGTGGCGTTCCTCGGTTTCTTCCGCGCCATCCCGGTGCTGATGCTGATCTTCTGGGTCTACTTCCTGCTGCCCATCGTTCTGCACATCGACGTGCCTGCACTGGGCACGGTGGTCTGCGCCCTGTCGCTGATCGGCGGGGCCTATCTGGCGCACTCGGTGCACGCGGGTATCGAAAGCCTGCCCAAGGGCCAGTGGGACGCCGCCCGCGCGCTGGGCCTGCGCCCATGGCAGGTGCTCACCCTGGTGATCCTGCCGCAGGCGCTGCCGATCATGCTGCCGTCCTTTCTCAACCAATGGGTCTCGCTGATCAAGGACACTTCGCTGGCCTATGTGATCGGCGTGGGCGAGCTGTCCTTCGTCGCCACCCAGGTGAGCAACCGGGTGATGGTGCATCCCACGGAAGTCTTCCTGTTCGTCGCCCTGCTCTACTTCCTGCTGTGCTCGGCGCTGGACCTGACGGCGGCGTTGGTAGCGAGGCTGCGGCCGGCTTATCGCAAGCCCGTGTGAGCCTCAGTATTCATCGTGCCGGCGCCACCACATGCCCTGCTCGTTGCGCCCGCGTGGCGCGCGGTCGAGCCACTGGAACAGGCCCCAGAGGGCATCCAGGCCGCGGGCGTAGGTGGAGTAGCAGTGATAGATGTGGTCGCCTTCGCGAACGAAGCTGCTCATGCCGGGCAGATCAAGGGTAAAAGTCGCCACATCGGTGCCGCAGCAGGCGGCGGTTTCCACGACGGGTGCCGGTGCCGGCCCCTTGGCCGGGCCTTCGCGGCGGAAGTTGTAGTCGACTTCCCCGCCGCGCTGCTGTGCTTCGGTGAAGGATACGTTGAAGTCGTAGTTGAAGCCGCTGCCGTGGGATGACGCCCAGGGGAAGCTCCAGCCCATGCGTCGCCGATACCCGAGCAGCCTTTCCAGCGGTGCGCGGGACACCGCCACCAGGCTGACGTCGTGGTTCGCCAGGTGGCTGGCGTAGCCGTCGAAACCGTCGGCGATGTTCGAGCAGGACGGGCAGCCGGCGCGGTAGTCCGGACCGAACATGAAATGGTAGACCAGCAACTGCGAGCGGCCGGCAAACAGCTCCTGAAGGCTTGCCGGGCCCTGTTCGGTGTCGAAGCGGTAGTCCTTGTCGATCAGCACCCAGGGCAGCGCCTGGCGCTTGCGGGCCAGCTCGTCGCTGCGCCGGGTCAGCGCCTTTTCCTCGGCCAGCAGCTCCAGGCGTGCGGCCAGCCATTCTTCGCGGGTGCCGATGGAATGGGCAGTCATGGCAGTTCTCCTCCGCCAGCGGCGGTTCGGTGGGCATGGCTTAGACTAGGCAGCGGGCCGACGTCGACGGGAGTGACAAAGGTGGCGGGATTTCCATGGATTCGCTGATCACCGCGGCTGCCCGCGCTTTGGCAGCGGGCGATCCGCTGGGCGCGTTGAACCGCGTGGCACTGCGCGAAGACCCGCCGGCTCTCGCCCTGCGCGGCATTGCCATGGCGCAACTGAACGACTATCCCCGCGCCCGAGCCCTGCTCCGCCGTGCCGGCCGCGCGTTTGGCGCCCATGAGCCGATGGAGCGAGCGCGCTGCCGGGTTGCCGAGGCGGAAGTGGCGCTGGCCAGCCGCGAACTGAATTGGCCGGCCGAGCCGATGGAAAACGCCGCGAAGACTCTGGAGGCTCACGGCGACGAGGGAAACGCGGCCCAGGCGCGATATGTGCTGATTCGCCGAGCGCTGCTGGTCGGCCATCTTGACGAGGCAGAAGGCCGGCTGGCGGCGCTTGATCCAAGCGCCATCCCGGCACCATTGCGTGCTGTGCACTGGCTCATCGTCTCGGGCCTTGCCGTGCGCCGGGTGCGTGCCGGCGAAGCGCGCGCGGCGCTGCGGGCTGCGGCCCTGGCGGCCAGGGAAGCCGGAATACCGGCGCTGTGCGCCGAGGTCGAACAGGCCGGGCGACTGCTCGATGCACCGGCCGCACGACTGATCTCGCCGCAAGCGGATCGCCTGTTGTCGCTGGAGGAAGTGGAAAGTCTGCTGGGCTCGGACGCTTTGGTGGTGGATGCCTGCCGCAGCCGCTTCGGCCCTGTGGCGCTGGCCAGCCGGCCGGTGCTCTTTGCCCTGGCCCGCGCGCTGGCCGAAGCCTGGCCTGGCGATGTATCACGCGCAGACCTGATAGCCCGGGTGTTCCGCACCCGCCACCCGGACGAAACCCACCGGGCGCGCCTGCGGGTGGAGATGGGCCGCTTGCGCCGCCTGCTGCAGCCACTGGCGCGGCAGCCTCTGGCACGGATAGCGGCGACGCCGCGCGGGTTCGCGCTGTATCCCGAAAAGACCACCCGCCTGATTGTCCTCGCGCCGCCGCTGGAGGACTCCCACGCCGACGTACTGGCGTTGCTGAGCGATGGCGAGGCCTGGTCCAGTTCGGCCCTGGCCATGGCGCTCGGCAGCAGCCAGCGCAGCGTTCAGCGCACGCTCGAAACACTGGCCAGAACCGGGCGGGTACAGGCGTTGGGCCAGGGCCGGGCGCGGCGCTGGACGCTGCCGCCTGCGCCGGGATTCGCGACGACCTTGTTACTCCCCGCGCCCTTCGGTGCCTGAATAGGCTGAAGGCTCCAACCCACAATGTGCAGGGCGACACCATGACCACCCACTACAAGCAATCTCCGGCGCAGGTGCTACAGGAATACGGTCCCTTCCCCGGCATCAGCACCGTCCACGGACTGACCTTCGACGGCCAGCACGTCTGGTTCGCCGTTGGCGAGCGCCTGCAGTGCCTCGACCCGAAGAGCGGTCATCTGGAGCGCTCCATCGAAGTCTCCGCCCATGCCGGTACTGCGTTCGATGGCACCTACCTGTACCAGATCGGCGAAAGCATCATCCAGAAGATCGACCCGGCCAGCGGCAAGGTGCTGGCGAGCATTCCGGCACCCGGCAAGGGCGGCGACTCCGGCATGGCCTGGGCGGAGGGTTCGCTCTGGGTCGGCGAGTACCGCGCCAGGAAGATTCACCAGATCGACCCGGAAACCGGTGAAGTCCTGCGTACGATTGATTCAAATCGTTTCGTCACCGGCGTGACCTGGGTCGAAGGACAACTCTGGCATGGCACCTGGGAGCCGGAGTCGACCTACAGCGAGCTACGCCGCATTGACCCGCAGTCCGGCGAGGTTCTGGAGCAGCTGGACATGCCCGAGGGCGTGCACGTTTCTGGCCTGGAAGCCGACGGCGCCGAGCGTTTCTACTGTGGCGGCGGCAACAGCGGCAAGGTCCGCGCGGTGCGTCGGCCGCGCTGAGGCGCGCCAGCGAACGCAATCTGGGCTAGTGTTGGCAGCTCACTGGATTTGGCCGCACTGGCCCGGAGACCGAGCATGGATTGGCTGGAACACCGCATTCCCCCGCCCCTGGTGGCGATCATCAGCGGCCTGCTGATGTGGCTGGCGGTACGCCCGATTGCGCCCCTGGGTGGCCGCCTGTGGCTGGCGCTGCTGGTGGTGCTGGCCGGGGCGGCGGTCTGTCTGGCTGGCGTGGCGTCTTTCCGTCGTGCACGCACCACGGTCAATCCGCTGAAACCGGAGAGCGCCTCGTCCCTGGTGGTCGCCGGCATCTACCGGCACACCCGCAACCCAATGTACCTGGGCTTCGCCATCATCCTGCTGGGCTGGTGCGTGTTCCTTGGGTCCGCACTGGCGGTGCTCGGTGTCGCAGCCTTCGTGCTGTACATCGGCCGATTCCAGATCCGCCCCGAGGAAAGGGCGTTGCGCGAGCTGTTCGGCGCGGAGTTCGAGGCTTTCTGCGGTCGGGTGCGACGCTGGGTCTGAGGGCCTCGCGGCAGATTGCCATTGCCTTGTGACCGGGAGAGATGAGATATTTGCAAATGCTAAACATTCTCATCAAAGAAACTTTCATCAAGGTTTATCGTGTCCCCTTCGCTTCTGCTGGTGGAGGACGATTCCCGTCTTCGCCTGGACCTCGAACGCCATTTCTGTCAGCGCGGTTTTGCCGTCACCACCTGCGCCAACGGTGACCAGGGCCTCGTCGCCGTTCACCAGAACGACTTCGACCTGATTGTGCTGGACATCATGCTACCCGGCGTCGATGGTCTTTCCCTGCTCGACACCCTGCGCAGCCATCGCACTACGCCGGTCATGCTGATGTCCGCCCTGGGCGCGGAGCAGGACCGCATCACCGGCTTCACCCGTGGCGCCGACGACTACCTGCCCAAGCCCTTCAGCCTGGCTGAACTGGACGCGCGCATCGATGCGCTGCTGCGCCGGGCCAACCTGGACCGTGCCCGCGAGGTGCCTCGCCCGCAGGGTTCGCTGGAGTTCGACGATGAGCTGCAGGACGTTTCCCGCAACGGTGAGCACGCAGGGCTGACGCATTCCGAGTATCGCCTGCTGGCCACGCTGAACGCCCACGCCGGCGAGGCACTGAGCAAGAGTTTCCTCTACCAGAGCGTGCTGCACCGCGCGTACACGCGCCTCGATCGCGGGCTGGACGTGCACGTCTGCAACCTGCGCCGCAAGCTGGCCGCCATCGGCGCGCTGCAGGTGCAGATCCAGGCGGTGCGCGGCCAGGGCTACATCCTGGTGGACGCGGAACGCCACTGATGCGCCGTCATCCCCTGCTATGGAAGATCGCCGCGCTGCAGGTCGGCTTCTGCCTGCTGCTGACCTGGCTGATCTGGACCTGGGGCCTGTCGCTGGAGCGCAGCACCTACTTCCTGGGCGAAGCCGATCGCGACTACCTCGCGCGCTATGCCGAGCAGGCGGAAATGGTCTTCGAGCAGCACGGCGCCGAAGGTGTCGAGCGCTTCCGCCGGGAGTTGGCCGCCGCTGAAGACACCTGGGTGGCGGTGATCGGCGACCACCTGCAGAGCCTGGGCACCACGCCACTGACGGCGGCGGAATCCAGCCACCTGACGTTCATGCGCAAGCTCGACTGGCCGATGAGCCGACGCCTGCAGGATGAGCTGCCCTACGTCAGCATCGAGTTTCCCGCACATCCCGAACGCGGCCGGCTGGTCATGCAACTGCCCGAGCGGCTGCTACCTGGCGGCCTGACGCCCTGGACGCACCTGTTCAGCCACGGCGTGGTGCCGACCCTGCTGGCCGCCCTCCTCGGCCTGCTGATCTACCGCCACCTGGTGCTGCCGCTCAATCGCCTGCGCGCCCGTGCTGACGCCCTGCGCGCCGACGATCTGGACAGCGATATGCCCGGCACGCCACTGGCCAATCGCCGCGATGAGCTGGGCGAGCTGGCACTGGCCTTCGATCACATGGCCGAGCGGCTACGTCACAGCCTTGCGCAGCAGCGACTGCTGCTGCGCACCCTGTCCCACGAGCTGCGCACTCCGCTGGCGCGCCTGCGCATCGCCCATGACAGTGACCTGCCGGCGGAGCATCTGCGCGAGCGGCTGGGCCGTGAGATCAACGATATGCAGCGCCTGCTGGAAGACACCCTCGACCTGGCGTGGATGGATACCGAGCGCCCGCAGCTCGAACGTGAGCCGGTGCTGGTGCTGTCGGTGTGGGAGGCGCTGCGCGAAGACGCCTGCTTCGAAAGTGGCTGGGAAGTCGAACGTCTGCCCTGCTCGCTGGGCACCGACTGCAGGGTGCAGGTGCACCTGAACAGCTTCGCCCAGGCCATCGAGAACCTGCTGCGCAACGGTATCCGCCACTCCCCGCGCAACGGCAAGGTGCGTCTGGACGGCTGGCGCGAAGGCGGTTTCTGGCATCTATGTGTCAGCGACGATGGCCCCGGCGTCGCCGAACCTGACCTTGAGCGCATCTTCCAGCCCTACCAGCGGCTACAGCCGTCCGAGTCCAGCGGTTTCGGCCTTGGCCTGGCCATCGCCCGGCGCGGTATCGAGCTAGCGGACGGCCGCCTGTGGGCCGAAAACGGCGCGAAGAATGGCCAGGCCGGGCTCTGCCTGCACCTGCTGCTGCCCGCAGCGCCGAGCCAACAGTCCATCGCAAGTGTTTAGAAAGTTAATGCGCTTTACTGGCAAATAGCAGTCATTATCATTTGTGATCTCTCAGTAATCGTCCTCCTCTGGAGATCACCGATGTCGTCTCGTCCGATGCAGTTCCTTCCGCCCTTCCTGCTGCTTTCCAGCTGCCTGCTGTCCTTCGCCGTACAGGCCGCCAGCGCCGATTCCGATGTCGTCGAGTTCGACAGCGAAACCATCGTCGCCACCGCCGCGGAGGAAGCCAAGCAGATGCCGGGCGTGTCGATCATCACCGCCGAGGACATCAAGAAGCGCCCGCCGGCCAGCGACCTGTCGCAGATCATCCGCACCATGCCGGGCGTCAACCTGACCGGCAACTCCACCAGCGGCCAGCGCGGCAACAACCGCCAGATCGACATCCGCGGCATGGGCCCGGAGAACACCCTGATCCTGGTAGACGGCAAGCCAGTCGCCAGCCGCAATGCCGTGCGCTACGGCTGGCGCGGCGAGCGCGACTCGCGCGGTGACACCAACTGGGTGCCGGCCGACCAGGTGGAGCGCATCGAAGTGCTGCGCGGCCCGGCGGCAGCGCGCTACGGCAATGGCGCGGCGGGCGGCGTGGTGAACATCATCACCAAGCAGGCCGGCAAGGAAACCCACGGCGACGTCACCGTCTACAGCAATTTCCCGCAGCACAAGGACGAAGGCGCCACCCAGCGCATGACCTTCGGCCTTAACGGCCCGCTGACCGACACCCTGAGCTACCGCGTCTACGGCAACGTCGCCAAGACCGACTCGGACGACTGGGACATCAACGCCGGCCACGAATCCAACCGCACCGGCAACCAGGTCGGCACCCTGCCGGCCGGCCGCGAAGGCGTGCGCAACAAGGACGTCAACGGCCTGCTCAGCTGGCACCTGACGCCCGAGCAGACCCTCGACTTCGAGGCCGGTTTCAGCCGCCAGGGCAACATCTACACCGGCGATACCCAGAACACCAACAGCAACGCCAACGTGAAGTCCATGCTCGGTCACGAGACCAACCGCATGTACCGCGAGAACTACTCGATCACCCATCGCGGCGAGTGGGACTTCGGCAGCTCCATGGCCTACCTGCAGTACGAGAAGACCCGCAACAGCCGCATCAATGAAGGCCTGGCCGGCGGCACCGAGGGTATCTTCAGCAACACCGATTTCTACACCGCCACCCTGCGCGACCTCACCGCTCACGGCGAAGTGAACCTGCCGCTGCACGCCTGGCGCGACCAGACCCTGACCCTGGGCAGCGAATGGGTGCAGCAGAAGCTCGACGACCCCAGCGCCAACACCCAGACCACCAGCGAAGGCGGCTCGGTGCCGGGCCTGGCCAGCAGCAACCGTGACACCACCTCGCAGGCACAGATCTTCTCGCTGTTCACCGAGGACAACATCGAACTGTTGCCCGGCACCATGCTGACTCCGGGCCTGCGCTGGGACCACCACAACATCGTCGGCGACAACTTCAGCCCGTCGCTGAACCTGTCCCACGCGCTGACCGACGCCGTTACCCTGAAGGCCGGCATCGCCCGCGCCTACAAGGCGCCGAACCTGTACCAGCTCAACTCCGACTACCTGCTCTACAGCCGCGGCCAGGGCTGCTACGGCCAGAGCACCAGCTGCTACCTGCAGGGCAACGAGGACCTCAAGGCGGAAACCAGCGTCAACAAGGAGCTGGGCATCGAGTTCAACCAGGACGGCCTGATCGCCGGCCTGACCTACTTCCGTAACGACTACAAGAACAAGATCGAGTCGGGCCTGTCGCCCATCGATCAGGCCAGCGGCGGCACCGGCAGCTACGCCAACGCGGCGATCTACCAGTGGGAAAACGTGCCCAAGGCGCTGGTCGAAGGCCTGGAAGGCACCCTGACCATCCCGCTGATGGAGCAGCTGAAGTGGAGCAACAACTTCACCTACATGTTGCAGTCGAAGAACAAGGAAACCGGTGACGTGCTCTCGGTGACGCCGAAGTACACCCTGAACTCCATGCTCGACTGGCAAGCCACCGACGCCCTGTCGCTGCAAGCCAGCGTCGCCTGGTACGGCAAGCAGAAGCCGAAGAAGTACGACTACCACGGCGACCGCGTCACCGGCAGCGCCAACAACCAGCTCTCGCCCTACGCCATTGCTGGGCTGAGCGGCACCTACGTGTTCACCAAGAACCTGAGCTTCACCGCCGGGGTGGACAACGTCTTCGACAAGCGCCTGTTCCGCGAGGGCAACGCCCAGGGCGTGAATGGCATCGAGGGCGCCGGCGCGGCCACCTACAACGAACCGGGCCGCACGCTGTACACCAGCCTCACCGCGTCGTTTTGATTAGAGAAAAGCCTGATGAGATTTCGCCTCCTGGCCCTGGCACTGGCATTCGCCGTGCCGGGGCTGGCAGCGCACGCCGCGCCTGCCCCCGACCAGAAAATGGACACGACCCTGCTGCAACGCAGCGACCTGGCCTACCGCTTCAGCGAGCTGAAGCTCGATTCCGCCGATGGCCAGCGTCACTACCAGCTGTGGATTGCCCGGCCGAACCACCCTGCTCCGGCCGCTGGTTATCCAGTGGTGTGGATGCTCGATGGCAACGCCGCCGTCGGCGCACTGGACGAAAAGCTGCTCAACGACCTGAACAACGGCAAGGCGCCATTGCTGGTTGCCGTGGGTTACCAGACGCCCCTGCGCATTGACCGCGCCGGCCGCACCCGCGACTACACCCCGCCGCGCCCGCAACTGGCCGAGCAGAAGGACCCGCTCACCGGCGACCCCAGCGGCGGCGCCGATGCCTTTCTCGACCTGATGCGCGACCGCATGCTCCCGGCGGTGGCCGCCCAGGCGCCCATCGACCGTTCGCAGCAGACGCTCTGGGGCCACTCCTACGGCGGCCTGCTGACACTCCACGCGCTGCTCACGCGCCCGCAGCAGTTCAGCTTCTACGCACCGGCCAGTCCTTCGCTGTGGTGGGGTGATGGCGCCATCCTCCAGGAGCAGGAAGGCTTTGCCCAACGCATGGCCGGGCATTCTGCGCAGCTGCTGCTGATGCGCGGCGGCAAGGAGCCCTTCAAGCCACGCGAGGACATCACCCCCAGCGCGCCGCGCGCCGCCCAGCAACTGGTAGAAAGCGTGGGCAAAGTGCCCAGCATGCAGGCGCGGTTCCACGCCTTCGACGGCATGAGTCATGGGCAAACGCTGGAGGCTTCGCTGCGCTATCTGCTGCAGACGCGGTTTGGGCAGTGACCTGAGGCACCGTGCCAGGTTGTAGGAGCGCCATCGACGCTCAGACTGCCGCGGCAATCTGCTCCCGCAACCACCGGTGCGCCGGGTCGCGGTGCGAGCGTTCGTCCCAGAGCATCGACATCTCGTATCCCGGCACTTCCACCGGCGCCTCCACCACGCGCAGCGCCGGGTTATTGCGCACCAGCCGCGCCGGCACCATGGCCACCAGGTCGCTGCTGGCCAGCGCCGAGATGACGAAGAGGAAATGCGGCACCGACAAGGCCACGCGCCGGCTCAGGCCGACCGCCGCCAGCACTTCGTCGGTCACGCCGCTGAAGCCGCCGCCATCGGGCGACACCATCACATGCTCCAGTTGGCAGAACTGCGCCAGGCTCGGCTTGCGCTTCAACCTCGGGTGCCCGGCACGCCCGGCCAGCACGTAGCGCTCGCTGAACAACGTGCGCCGGCGCATGTTCGGCGGGCTGCCCTCGGTAGTGTGGAACGCCAGGTCGATCTCGCCCTGCTCCGCCTGCCGGGCGATGCGCGGCGGCGACAGCTCCAGCAGGGCCAGGCGAGTGCCTGGTGCGCTGCCGCGAATGGCGCTCAGGGCCGGCAACAGGATGGTGGATTCGCCGTAGTCCGTCGCGGCGATGCGCCAGGTGTTGTCCGCCATGGTCGGATCAAAGGGTGCTGATGGCGCCACCGCCTGCTCCAGGGCCTCCAGGGCAATGCGCAGGGGCTCGCGCAGGGATTCTGCCCGCGCCGTCGGGCGCATGCCGCGGGGGCCGGGCAGGAGCAGCGGGTCGTCGAAGATGTCGCGCAGCTTGGCCAGGTGCACGCTGACCGAAGGCTGGGAAAAATTCAGCTGCTCGGCGGCGCGCGTGACGTTGTGCTCGCGCAGCAGCACGTCGAGGGTCACCAGCAGATTCAGATCGAGCCTGCGCAGATTATTCATTGATATACCTGGGATTCCGGATATTCATTTCAACTATACCCCGGCAATCCGCATCCTGCGCCCATCCCCTCTCACCGGATGACTCACAGGAAGGCATTCATGAACGTACTGATCGTCTACGCCCACCCCGAACCACGTTCGCTCAATGGCTCACTGAAAGACTTCGCCGTGCGCCACCTGCAGGCGGCCGGTCATGCCGTGCAGGTCTCGGACCTGTATGCGATGAACTGGAAGGCCCCGCTCGACGCTTGCGACAGCCTCGACCGCGATCCCGAAGCGCGTTTCGACCCCTCGCTGGACTCCAAGCGCGCCTACGCCGCTGGCCGGCAGAGCATCGATATCGCCGCCGAACAGGAAAAGCTGCGCTGGGCCGACACCGTGATCCTGCAGTTCCCGCTCTGGTGGTTCAGCATGCCGGCAATCCTCAAGGGCTGGTTCGAGCGGGTCTACGCCTATGGCTTCGCCTACGGCGTCGGCGAGCACTCCGACGCCCGCTGGGGCGACCGCTATGGCGAAGGCAACCTCGCCGGCAAACGCGCCATGCTGGTGGTCACTACCGGCGGCTGGGAGTCGCACTACAGCCCGCGCGGCATCAACGGCCCGATCGACGACCTGCTCTTCCCGATCCACCACGGCATGCTGTATTACCCCGGCTTCGACGTGCTGCCGCCATACCTGGTCTACCGCACCAGCCGGGTGGATGGCGAGCGCTACAGACAGATCGAACAGGAGCTCGGCGAGCGCCTGGACACGCTCCAGACCGCGGCTCCCATCCCCTTCCGCCGGCAGAATGGCGGCGACTATGAAATCCCGGCGCTGACCTTGCGCGATGAGATCGCCCCGCAGGCGAATGGCTTCGACGCGCACCTGAAGTGAGAGCGCACGGGCACACGGACTGCTTGCAGAACCCTGCTGCATTCAAGTGCAGCCCCGATGGGGGGAGGCTTCCGGGGCACGTCCTGCCTGACTCTGAAGGCTTGCGG
Source organism: Pseudomonas sp. AU12215 (assembly GCF_001675465.2). Classification (NCBI taxonomy): domain Bacteria; kingdom Pseudomonadati; phylum Pseudomonadota; class Gammaproteobacteria; order Pseudomonadales; family Pseudomonadaceae; genus Pseudomonas; species Pseudomonas sp. AU12215. The sequence continues at coordinate 251,541 of NZ_MACM02000137.1, read as the reverse complement.
CGGCTGCCCCGCAAACAGGCACAACGCACCACCATGGAACCATTTAATTCAGAAAAATTACTTATTGAATTATTTGATTTACACGCTTAACCTCGATTGCAGATTCCTTCAGACGGGATCGCAGGCTTCTTCAAAACAAGAACGAGGGGAGCAGCAATGAAAGCAAAGTGTGTAGCGAGTTTCGCCCTGGCGGCAGCCTTCACGACCGGGGCCACCTGTGCCTGGTCCGCTGACTGGACGGTTGGCGCCAACGTCGGCAACGTGCCTTGGGAGTTCCAGGATGCCAAGGGTGAGATCGTCGGTTTCGAAGTGGACGTCGTACGCGAAGCCGCGAAGCGCGCCGGCAAGTCCGTGGAGTTCGTCAACATCCCCTTCAATGGCCTTTTCAGCGCCGTTCAATCACAACGCGCGGACCTGGCCATTTCCTCGATCACCATCACCCCCAAACGCCTGGAGTCGGTTGGATTCGCCCAGCCGTACTACGACAGCGACCAATCCCTGTCGGTGCTCAAGACCTCCTCCATCAAGAGCCTGGACGACCTCCCCGGCAAAGTCGTCGGCGTCGATACAGGTTCCACGGGGGACATGTGGGTCGGCCAGCACAGCGCGCAGTACAAGTTTGGCGATGTATCGCGCTACGAGGGTCTGTCACCGGCCATGCTCGATCTCGCCTCTGGTCGAATCGACGGCTATATCAGCGACATCCCCGCAGTTCTCTACTACATCAAGGACAAGCCGCAGTATGCCGTGGTCGCGCACATCCCTACCGGTGAGCGCTACGCGATCATGCATGCGAAGAACTGGCCGGCCTCCGCGCAGCTCAACGACATCATCAGCACGATGAAGCAGGACGGTTTCATCGCCGACCTGCACAAGAAGTGGTTCGGTGCCGATGCGACTGCCGGCTCCAGCACCCTGGAAGTGGTCGACGCGCCTCGCTGAAACCATCCCTGCCATGCGGCGGCAACCAACGGCGCCGCTTCGCTCAGGAAGTCCCGATGGAACTGCTACATACCTTCTTCAACTGGGGCGTCTTCGTCGATGCCCTGCCGGTGATGCTGCGTGGGCTGGGCGTGACGGTCATGCTGGGTATCCTCAGCATTGTGCTGGGCCTGGTCGGCGGCCTGGCCCTGGCGATGATCCGGCTCTACGCGCTCACACCGCTGCGCGCACTGGCGCGGGTCTATATCGATGTGCTGCGTTCAATCCCGCTACTGGTGCTGCTGGTGCTGATCTACTACGCACTGCCCTTCATGGGGATTCGCCTGTCGTCCTTCGCCGCGGCCACTGCAGCCTTGTCCATGGTTTCCTGCGCCTATGCCGCGGAAATCTTCCGCTCGGGCATCGAGGCCATCCCCCGTGGCCAATTCGAGGCCGCTGCATCGCAGGGCATGGGCTTCTTCCACACCATGCGCGACGTGATCCTGCCGCAGGCAATGCGCATCGTCATGCCACCGATGACCAGCAACTGCATCAACGTGATGAAGGACACAGCGCTGGCCTCGGTGGTAGCGATGCCGGACCTGCTCAAGCAGGCGACCCAGGCACAGGCGCTGGCAGCCAACCCGACACCCCTGGTCGGTGCGGCCGTCATGTACCTGCTGCTGCTGTTGCCGCTGGTGCAACTGGTTGGCTGGGTCGAACAGCGCAATCACAGCGGGAGCAAAGCAGCATGAAGCCGATCATCCAGGTCAAGCGCATGTCCAAGCACTATGGGGAGTTCCAGGCGCTGTACGGCATCGACCTCGACGTCGTCGAAGGCGAAGTGGTGGTGATCCTGGGGCCTTCCGGCTCCGGCAAGTCCACCCTGATCCGCTGTATCAACCTGCTGGAGAACTATCAGCAGGGCGACATCCTGGTCGCCGGCGAACGCGTCGAGGCAGGCCCGCGCCTCACGCACATCCGTAGCGAAGTCGGCATGGTGTTCCAGGGGTTCAATCTCTACCCGCACCTGAGCGTACTGGACAACGTGGCATTGGCGCCGATCCGCGTACGGAGGATGTCGCGCCGCGACGCCCACGCCCGCGCCCGTGTGCTGCTGGAGAAGGTCGGCATGGCCAGCCACGCTCACAAATTGCCGGGGCAACTTTCCGGCGGACAGCAACAGCGCGTAGCAATCGCCCGGACCATGGCGATGGAACCGAAGGTCATCCTGTTCGACGAGCCCACCTCTGCACTCGATCCCGAGATGGTCGGCGAGGTACTGGATGTCATGCAGGCGCTGGCCCGCACGGGTGTAACCATGATCGTGGTTACCCACGAGATGGGCTTTGCGCGGCGCGTTGCCGACCGGGTGATCTTCATGGAAAGCGGGCGCATCGTCGAAGAGAACGAGCCCGAAGCGTTCTTCACCCAGCCCCGTGAGCCGCGAACCCAAGCCTTCCTGCAAGCCATTCTGCACCACTGAAGCTTGCATCACCGAACAATGGAGCACCGATGTGAATCTGCCTTCTGCCCCTCGTCATAACGCGCTCGACATGGATTACGTGCGCGCCCAGTTCCCCATGCTGGCCGATGGTTTCGCCTATCTCGACAACGCCGGTGGTTCGGCCGTGCTCGGCCGCGTGGCCGACCGGGTGCGAGACTACCTGCTCAATAACAGCGTGCAACTGGGTGCCTCCTACAGTGGCTCSSCGCTGGCTGGCGAGCGGGTCCTGGAAGCACGCCGGGCCATCGCGCAACTGATAAACGCTCGTCATCACGAAGAAGTGATCATGGGTGGCTCGACCACCCATCTGCTGCAGATTCTCTGCCGCGCACTGACCCCGAGCATCGGGCCAGGCGACGAAATCATCGTCACCAACAGCGACCACGAAGCCAACATCGGCCCCTGGGTGCGACTGGCCGAGGAGCGCGGCGCAACACTGAAGTTCTGGAGCGTGGACAGCGCCAGCCAGGAGCTGGAACTGGCCGACCTGGACCGCCTGCTCAGCCCGCGTACCCGCTACGTCAGCATGACCCATGCGTCGAATATCCTGGGTAGCGTCAATCCGGTAGCCGAGGTCGCGCGACGTGTCCATGCGGTCGGCGGAAAGCTGTGTGTCGACGCCGTCGCCTATGCGCCGCACCGTCTGGTGGATGTCCAGGCCAGCGCGGCGGACTATTACGTCTTCAGCTTCTACAAGGTGTTCGGCCCTCATTTCGCCGTGCTCTGGGGCCAGCGGGATGCATTGCTCGAGTTGCCGAGCCTGAATCACTTCTTCATCGGCCGTGAGGTGCTGCCCTACAAGCTGCAACCGGGCAACCTCAACTACGAGCTGTCGTTCGGCTGTGCCGGCATCAACGACTATCTGCTGGATATCGGTGCTCGGCTCGGCGCCCAAGGCAGCCCCCGGCAGATCATGCAGGCGGCCTTCGACGCGTTCGAGCAGCAGGAGGACCTGCTGGCCGAGCGCCTGCTGCAGTTCCTCCGCGAAAAGCCTGGGGTGCGTATTATCGGCAAGGCGCAGGTGAAAGACCGCGGGCGCGTACCTACCATCAGTTTCGTTGCCGACGGCCTATCCTCGGAAAGCATCGTGCGCGCCATCGACGAGCACCGCATCGGCATCCGCTTCGGCGACTTCTACGCCCGTCGCCTGATTGAACATCTCGGGCTGACGCAGCATGGCGGAGTGGTGCGGGTTTCCATTGCCCACTACAACACCGTCGAGGAGATCGACCGACTGGTCGACCATCTCGACTGCGCGCTCGATCGCCTGCGCTGATCGACGTCCTCCACCTGACCGAGCCTCTTATGTCTGCCCCGAAGAATCTCACGGAACTGCGTGCCGCCATCGTCGCCCAGCAGGCCGACCTCACCCAGCGCATGCGCGACGCCGCACGCTACCTGACCGACCATCCCCATGACGTTGCGCTCAATACCGTTGCGGCGCTCAGCGAGCAGTCGGGGATTGCGTCGACGGCCTTCATCCGCCTGGCCAAGGCGCTGGGATTCAATGGCTTCAGCGAGCTGCAGAAGCTCTTCAAGGAGCCTTTGCAGCAAGCTGGCCAAGGCAGCTTCAGCGAGCGCATTCGCCACCACAAGGGCGAACAGTTGCTGGAGGATCCAACCGATGTCGGCGGCATCCTGCGCGAGTTCAGTCGCGCCAATATCGTCTCGCTCGAACACCTGGCCGAAGGCACGCAGCAAGCCGCCATCGAAGAGGCTATCGAGCTGCTGCAAAGCTCTCGCACCGCCTTCGTGATCGGGATGCGCCGCTCCCTTCCGGTAGCCAGCTATCTGAGCTATGCGATCAGCCGCGGTGGCCGTCCATCGGTGCATATCGGCGGTTTCGGCGGAACGCTGCGCGAACAGGTCGCCGCGATTCGAAGCGACGACGTGCTGGTGGCGGTCAGCTTCCCACCCTATGCCAGCGACACCGTCGAGGCCTGCCAGCAGGCCCTTGCCGCCGGTGCCAGGGTATTGGCAATCACTGACAGCCTGCTCAGCCCGATCGCCCAGGGAGCTTGCGTGCTGATTGAAGTCAGTGATGCCGAACTGCTCGGCTTCCGCTCACTGACTGCGTCGTTCTGCGTGGCGCAGACACTGGCGATGGGCCTGGCCTTCAGGGACCGCCAGGCTCCGGACGGCAGTATCGATCATCAGGTACTCGAAGACATCGACTGCTGACCCCCCTTTTTCTCACTTTTCACGGTGCGGCCCTGTGGCCGCTGCCAGGAGTAACTCTGGATGAGCAACCCTGCCCGCAATCTTGTCGGCTATGGCCGCCAGCGCCCCACCGGGCGCTGGCCGAACGGCGCGCGCTTAGCGATCAGCCTGGTGATCAACTACGAAGAGGGCTCCGAGCGTTCCCTGGCCATGGGCGACCCGGACCAGGAGTCGATGACCGAATGGGGCAGCTATCAGTGCCCGCCCGGCGTGCGCAACCTTGCCATGGAGTCGATGTACGAATACGGCTCGCGGGTGGGCATCTGGCGCATCCTGGATATCCTGCAGGCGGCCGACGTACCTGCCACGTTTCACGCCTGTGCCCTTGCCTTCGAGCAGAACCCCGACGTCGCTCGCGCCGCCGTCGAGCTCGGCCACGAAATATGCAGCCACGGGTATCGCTGGGAAGAAGTCTTCCGCCTGAGCGAAGCCCAGGAGCATGAACACATCCGCCTGGCCATCAAGTCATTCGAGCGTACCTGCGGCAAGCGCCCAGTGGGTTGGTACTGCCGCTATGGCGCCAGTGTGCATACCCGTCGCCTGGTCGCCGAAGAAGGCGGGTTCCTCTATGACTCGGACGCCTACAACGACGATGTGCCGTACTTCGTCGAAGTCGAGGGAAAACGTCACCTCGTGGTGCCCTACACCTCGGACGTCAACGATTTCCGTTACTGGAACACGCCGGGACTGAATCAGGCCTCCGACTTCCTCGAATACATGAAGGAAAGCTTCGATGTGCTCTACGAGGAATCGGCTCAGGGACTGCGCATGCTCTCCATCGGCTTGCATCCACGCATGGTCGGCCGCCCGGGCCGGGTAATGGCGATCAAGCGTTTCATCGAGTACGCACAACAGCACAGCGACGTCTGGTTCACCACCCGCGAGCAGATCGCCCGAGCCTGGCTGGAGCGTTCCTGACATGCCCGGCTCCGGCGCTGGAAGCACTACGCCGCTCGACCTGGTCATTCGCAATGCACGGGCGGTGACCGCCGCCGACGAGTTCTTCTGCGACATCGCCGTGCACGACGGCAGCATCGTCGCGCTCGGCCTGGAGCTGCCCGCAGGGACAGCCGAGATCGACGCCGCCGGGCGCTACGTGACGCCCGGCGGTATCGACAGCCATGTGCATTTCGACCAGCCCACCGGCGACGGCTCGCGAATGGCCGACGACTTTCTCAGTGGCACGCGTTCGGCAGCCTGTGGCGGCACCACCTGCGTGATCCCCTTCGCCTGCCAGCAGAAGGGCCAGTCGTTGCGAGCCGCGGTGGAGGACTACCACCACCGCGCCAACGGAAAGGCAGTCATCGACTACGCCTTCCACCTGATCGTGACCGATCCCACGCCAACGGTGCTGCGCGATGAGTTACCCACGCTGATCGAAGAAGGCTACAGCTCTTTCAAGATCTACATGACCTATGACGCGCTCAAGCTCGACGACCGACAGATTCTCGAGACCCTCAGCGTCGCGCGTGAGCACGGCGCAATGGTCATGCTGCATGCTGAAAACAGCGACTGCATCGGCTGGCTGACCGAGCGCCTGCTTGCGGCCGGACGCACGGCGCCTCGCTACCATGCGACTTCGCGGCCGATGCTGGTGGAGCGCGAAGCCACGCACCGTGCCATCGCGCTGGCTGAACTGGTGGACGTTCCCATCCTCATCGTCCATGTCTCCGGACGCGAAGCCATCGAGCAGATTCGCTGGGCGCAGGGCCAGGGCCTGCGGGTGTATGCCGAGACCTGCCCACAGTATCTGTTCCTCACCGCCAAAGCGCTGGGCTGCGACGACAGCTTCGAAGGGGCCAGATGCATCTGCAGCCCGCCACCGCGCGATGCGGCGAACCAGTCGGTGATCTGGACAGCTTTGCAGAATGGCACTTTCGAGGTGTTCTCCTCCGATCATGCGCCCTTCTGCTACGACGGCCCGGACGGCAAGCGAGCCCACGGCGAGGACGTCTCGTTCGAACGCATCGCCAACGGCATTCCCGGCGTGGAAACGCGCATGCCGCTGCTCTGGTCCGAAGGTGTCCTGACAGGTCGCATCACTGCGCAGCAGTTCGTTGCCCTGACCTCCAGCAATGCGGCGCAGCTCTATGGGCTTGCGCCACGCAAGGGCACTATCGCCGTGGGTGCCGACGCCGACCTGGTGATCTGGAACGACGGCCTGGACCTGCGCCTGGACAATCGGATGCTGCACCACAACGTCGACTACACGCCTTATGAAGGCATGCCCCTGAGGGCCTGGCCGGCCCTCACACTCTCGCGCGGCGAAGTGGTCTATGACGGCGAGCCACGCCTGGAACCAGGACGCGGCCGGTTCCTGTGCTGCGACCGGCCAGCGCCGGCACGGCATCGCCAACGCAGCGACCCGCTGCCCCTCTGAAGCTAATTTCGCCGCGAGGCTCCTCATGGCTGAACACGCGGCTCTGCCTCGAAGGCGCTGCGCAGCAACTCGACGAACTCCGGCGCCGGCGGGATTTCAACATCACCGATGCGGCTCACCGGTACCGCCGGCGTCCAGGAGTTCATCACCACGGCACCGGTCAGGCGCGGCAGGTCCTGCTGGTCGATGGCGCGGGTGACCTGGCGCACGCCCTGCCGTTCCAGTTGCCGCTGGAGAATGCCCATGGTGGTGCCGGTAAGCATTTTCGCCCGCGGCCAGACCACGGTTTCACCGTCCCAGAACGCCAGATTCCAGATGGTCGCTTCGCTGAAGCGCCCGCGATGGTCGGTGAACACCGCATCGTCGAAGCCGGCGACCACCGCTTCGCGCAGATACCAGGTCTTGGCGATCTCGCCAACGTGCTTGATCTCCGGCAGCACCCGTTCGTGCCCGGCAATAGCGAGCGCCAGCGGTCCCTGCGGGCCATCTGAAGGCGGCGCGGTGCGCACCAGCAGCTCGGGGCGATGCTCAGGGCCGGCAACGGTGAACTCCCCGGCGGGCGAGTAGACCGTCGCCATCAGGGATACGTCTGCTGGCGCCTGCTCCAGTGCGGTACGTAAGGCGGCACGAATCTCCTCATCGGAGTGGCTCTGGCCGAACAGCCGCTGCGAAGCGTTGCGCAGGCGCTCCAGGTGCAGGTCCAGGCCGCGAGTGCCGCCGCCACGAACCTGCATGGCGGTGAAATGCGCATAGCCGGCGAAAGCCAGGGGCGCGAGGTCGTCGGCGCTGGCCGGCTGGGCATTGCGCTGGGTGATGTAGGGATGGATGGCGGCTGACATGGCGTGGCTTCCTCTGCTCGGTTATCTTCAAATTAAACATCAGGTGAGATCACTATCGGCCTTTGACGAAGCCAGGAGAAACGAGTATTTCTCGACGGATCATCAAGCAGGATTTGAAGATCGATGAGTCGCCCCTTTCCCGGTATCCGCAGCCTGCGCACCTTCGAGGCGGCTGGCCGTCACCTCAACTTCACCCGCGCGGCGGAAGAAGTCGGCCTGACGCCGGCCGCGGTCAGCCACCAGATCAAGGAGCTGGAAGACCAGCTCGGCCTCGGCCTCTTCGTGCGTACCAGTCGCAGCATCCAGCTGACCCCGGCGGGCGCGTTGCTGCTCGAAGCGGCAGTCGAGTCCCTCGGTCTGCTGCACCGCGCCACCGTGCGTGCCCGACGGCTGGTGCGGACGTCGGAACAACTACGGGTCTCGTTGACAGCCCGGTTCGCCACGCACTGGCTGCTGCCGCGTCTGCCGAAATTCCGCGCACTGCATCCGGGGTTGAAGCTCAGTTTCGACGTCAGCGACGAGTTGCGGGATTTCGCCGTCGACGACATCGATCTGGCCATCCGCTTCGGCAGCGGACACTACCCCGGCCTGGTCGCGGAGCGCCTGTTCGATACCCAGATAGTGCCGGTGTGCTGCCCGAGCCTGCTCAGCGAAGGCCCACCCTTGCGCGAGCCGCGCGACCTGCAGGCCCATACCCTGTGCCATGTGGTGTGCGAGACCGAAGGCGCCGCCTGGCCGGACTGGTCGCGCTGGATGGCGGCAGCCGGCGTGGAAGACTTCGACGCCGGCAACTGCGTGACCTTCGAGGACACCAGCCACGTGGTGCAGGCCGTGCTGGAAGGCGGCGCGGTCGGGCTGGCCGATCAGGCCATGGTTGCCCGCGAACTGGAGCAGGGCCTGCTGGTGCAACCGTTCGAGCTGGGCGTGCGCGTCGCTGAGGATTACGCCTACAACCTGGTGTATCCGCAGGCGAGCACGGACGACCCGCGCGTCAAAGCCTTCCGCGAATGGATTCTCGGGGAAATGGCCAGCGGCTGATCCTGGCGGTCCGCTTGCCAAGGCCGGATTTTCCTGCGAAAACGCACGCCCTCGCGGCGCTGACGCCGCACCGCATCACTGGAGAACGCCATGAGCAACGAACTGCAGATCGAAGATATCGTCGTCGGCGACGGCAAGGCTGTGGTCAAGGGCGCCCTGATCACCACCCAGTACAAGGGCACCCTGGAAGATGGCACCGTCTTCGATTCGTCCTACGACAAGGGCCGCCCCTTCCAGTGCGTGATCGGCACCGGCCGGGTGATCAAGGGGTGGGACCAGGGCCTGATGGGCATGAAGGTCGGCGGCAAGCGCAAGCTCTTCGTCCCGGCGCACCTGGCCTACGGCGAGCGGCAGGTCGGCGCGCACATCCAGCCCAACGCCAACCTGCTGTTCGAGATCGAACTGCTGGAAGTCCTTACCCGCGACGATTGATCTTCAGGCGGGCGCGGCTTCTACATTGCGCCGCATGGCCAGGATCGCCGTCGGTCCCTGCGCCTTGCGGGTGAACCAGAACACCCGGCTCACGCCGCGGGTGATCGCCACGTAGGCCAGGCGCAGTTGCTCGTCCTGCTGGGCCTGGTCATAGCTGCTGGCGAAGAAACCCGAAGCCGCATACAACGCGCTGCGCAGTGGGTGCTTCTCCGGCGGGGCGCAGTCGTCGACGATGATCGCCACTTCCGCCTGCAGGCCCTTGGCGCGGTGGATGGTCATGCCCTTCACCGGCAGCTTGCGGTCCAGCTCGCCGAGGATCGTTTGCAGGGTTTCATTGCGCCGGCTGAGCAGCAGCACGGCGGTCTTCTCCCGCGATCCTCGTGCGGCAACGTGCTCGCACTGCTTGCGGATCTCCTCCAGCAGGATTGGCAAGCTGCTGCGCGCATCGAAGCGCTGCACCAGCTTCACCCCATGATCACCCGCCTCCGCCGACTTGAACGCGCGGCAGGTCTTGGCCTGCTTGTTGGCCACGCCCACCAGCACCCGCTCGCCGTCGCGGATCACCGGGTCGATGCTGCGGTAGTTGGTTTCCAGTAGCAGCACGCGGCTCTTGCGCCGGCCCTTGCTGGGGAAGTGGCGATCGAAGTCCATGAACAGCTCCGGCGAGCTGCCACGCCAGGCGTAGATGGACTGCCAGTCGTCACCAATGGCCATCAGGCTGACGGCTTCGCCGCGCTTGGCGAGATCGCGATGCAGAGCCTGCAGCCACTGCACGATCTGCGGCGAGACGTCCTGGAACTCGTCGATCAGCAGGTGCTGGAACGGCGCCAGGGCTGCGGCCGGCAGCTTGCCGTCGCCGAGCTGGTCGGTGAGGCGCTGGAAGGCCAGGTTGAAGGTCAGCAGGCCCTGTTCCTGCAGCGCGTTTTCGAAGGCCACCCAGAACCGTTGCAGCGCCTCGACGAACTGCCGTTCGCGCGCCGGACAGCCGAGCTTCTTCGGCTGCAGCTGGGCGATGCGCAGGCCGATGCTCTCGATGAACCCGGCCTGGGCATAGAAGGCTTCGAACAGTGGCAGCGCGGTGAACTCTCCAGATAACTTGAATGCATCCAATGGCGCCTTGCCGATGCGCGGCGGCTTGCCGTCCTCGCCGGCTTCAGGCGGTGGCGGCAGCTCCAGCAGCTGATGCGCCAGGACACGGAATTCGTGCTGGTCGGCATAGCACTGCTGGTAGACCTGCTTGAGCAGCCGCTGTTGCGCCGGGCGCAGGCGTCCCGCCAGCAAGGGGTTGTCCAGTTCGTCTGCTGGAGTGCGCTCGTCCAGTTGCTCGAACCAGCGAGGATTCTTCAGCGCGACTTTCGCCAGCGTGCCCATGGCCGAATGGAAGGTACGCACACACTGACGCGCCTGGGCAGCGTCGAAGGGATGGCCCCAGTAGCCGAGCACGTTCACCAGTTGCTCGCGCAGCTGGGCGCAGGAGGCGTTGGTGAAGGAAATCACCGTCACTCGCTCGGCCTCGATGCCCAGGTGGCACAGCATGTAGACGACGCGCAGGACCAGCGTCGTCGACTTGCCGGAACCGGCGCCGGCGAAGATGCGGGTCAGCGGTTCGGGCGCGAGGATCATCGCCCACTGTTCGTCCGAAGGCTGGCTGATCACGCCGTGGGCGGCGGCCTGGGCCACTCGCTGGCGCATGTCCAGGGCGAGCTGTTCATCGGGCGCCTTGGCGGTGCCGTAGATACCGGCTGCGGCCGGAGTTCGCGGGCGCCTGGGCGCGGGCCCCTCGCCATCCTTCTTGGTTTTCGCCGCGCGCTTGGCAGGTGCCTTGGCTTTGCCCTTGGTCTTGCCACGTCCACGGGGCTGCGGCTGCGCCGCTTCGCGTTCGGCGCGCAGGTATTCGGTGGTGCGGGGGAAATAACGCGCCAGGGCCTCGGCGAGCAGGCGTTTGTAGCGTTCGACAGCAGACTCCATGGGCCCTACCAGATCAATTACAGCGTTGAATCATAAGCGCTTTCGGACAGTGACAGGCAAGTGATCGGGCGGTTCCGCAAGGTCTTGGAAAATTGATAACCATTAGCGATTGGATTAGAGTCGGGCTCCCGCTTTTTCCGGCCTTGCCGCCCTGATGGATGACCCCATGTTCGAACTGGAAAATGTCAGTTTCAGCGTCCCCGGTCGCACCCTCCTGCAACCGCTGAGCCTGCAACTGGCCGACGGCAACATGATCGGCCTGATCGGCCACAACGGTTCGGGCAAGTCCACGCTGCTCAAGCTGCTGGCCCGCCAGCAGCAGGCCAGCAGCGGCAGCATCCGCCTGGACGGCAAGCCGCTGCAGGACTGGGGCAACCGCGACTTCGCGCGGCAGGTCGCCTACCTGCCGCAACAGCTGCCGCAGACCGACGGCCTGACCGTGCGCGAACTGGTCGCCTTCGGCCGGTACCCGTGGCATGGCGCGCTGGGCCGCGTGACCGGCGAAGACCGCAAGCAGATCGACCGCGCGCTGGAGCTGACCGACACCCAGGCCTTCGCCGACCGCCCGGTGGACCTGCTTTCCGGCGGCGAACGCCAACGCGTCTGGCTGGCCATGCTACTGGCGCAGAACAGCCGCTACCTGCTGCTGGACGAACCGACGTCGGCGCTGGATATCGCCCACCAGGTCGAAGTGCTCTCCCGCGTCCACGAACTGAGCCGCGAGCTGGGCCTGGGCGTGCTGGTGGTGCTGCACGACATCAACATGGCGGCGCGTTACTGCGACCACCTGATCGCCCTGCATGGCGGCCGCCTGCTGGCACAGGGCTCGCCCGCCGAACTGATGCGCGGGGACACGCTGGAAGACATCTACGGCATTCCCATGGGGGTGCTGAGCAATCCGGTGGATGGCTCGCCGATCAGTTATCTGCGTTAAGCCCCTATTGGGGGCGAACCGCCCCCTGCCAGCCTCCCCGGCGAGCGCATCTGCCGCGATACCCGTGCTGCGGGGGCGTGGATATCGATGGGTATCGCCGCGTTCCACGCCATCCTGCGTCCGTGCGCCAGCGTGATTCTCGGGTGAGCGGAAACGCCGGCCGCGGGCATGGGCGGCTGCGACAGGGATGTTCGATTACAGATCGCTGGTTTCCGCCGGCGGCTCGTCGATCAACGGGCAATTATCGCAATTGCCCATCTCCCCCAGCCGATAGCGAATGCAGCAGGTCCGCCGCTGCCGCCAGAGCCCGTCGGGGCGCTGCGCGCAGGACACCTCGACATACTGGATCGGCTTGAACAGCGGATTGCGCGTGCCATCCGGCCGGCGCTCGGTCTCCAGCAGCTCGCGACCGTGCCCCAGCATCGGAGCCAGCGGCGCTAGCTTGCCCATCTCGCCGATGAACCACTCGAAGTAATTCCCGGCATTGCTCCACAGCACCCTGGGCGACAGGCGCACCTCGGCGGCGAGGCGCTGCACGAAGGGGTGCAGGTGACCTTCCAGCAGATGGGCGAAGCGCTGGAACGGATCGCCCGGCAGCGCCGCGAACGGCCCACCCTCCCCCGGCAATTTGAAAGCCTCGGGAATGCCCTGGGCATCCAGCACCACTTCCACGTCGTCGAAGTCCAGCGGCAGCGTGCGGCCGAGCACCAGCGCGGCGGCAACGGCCGGCGGGATGATCCGCACCAGGTACCACTTCGACCACTGCGAGGCCAGGGCGCGGCGATCGCCATCGGCGTGGGACGGGTCGAAGCGGCGCAGCACGCTGTCGAGCCTCTCGCGTTCGAGCAGCGTGCGGGCCGGTATCGAAGGGCGAGGATCGTCGCGAGTCACCAGCACCTCGCGGTAACTGGCGAACTCGCCGAAATACAGCGGCGCCAAGGCTGCGATCACCGGCAGCCCTCGGTCACGCGGCCCTCGATCCGGCAGAGCAGCGCTGTCAGCACAGGGCGCACCGCTCGAAGAAGGTTTCCCGGCTCTGCACCATCAGCGCGGCGCGCTTGTGCGGGAAGTTGAATTCCTTCTCGCGCCAGAAGCCCAGGCGCTGCATGTGGCCGATCATCTTCGCGTTGTCGGCGCGCGGTTCGGCGACGATGCGCTGGGTACGCGGGTCGTCCAGCAGCAGGTAATGCACCAGGGCGGTCATCCAGCTTTCCACCTTGTGCGGCCCGCGATGGGATTCCTCGCCCACCAGCATGTGGATGCCGCGGTCGTAGTCACCCACGTCGTAGAACGGCGCGATGCGGTCTTCCTTGGCCCAGTAGGCTTCGTAGTAGGCGAAGGGCTCGTCGTCGATGCAGCCGATCAGGGTGGTGGTGTGCGGGTCGGCAGCGGCTTTTTCCAGGTAGGCACGGTGCTGTTCGAGGGTGCCGCCCTCCTGCCAGAACTCCAGCACGCGCGGGCTGTTCTGCCAGCGGTTGAAGCGCTCCAGGTCCAGCGCGATGTCCAGGGTGCGCAAGGAAATCCATTGGCCCAACTTTGCATCGAAGCGGCGATAGACCTCACCCTGCGGCTTGGGCGCGCGCAGCGGATGACGGCGACCGCTGCTGATGCGATAGACCTGCGGGTAATCGGCACTGGCGATGCCCTTGTGCCAGGCAGCAGGCAGCTGCCAGAAGGCCGCACGCTCGATCTGCAGGTGCCCGCCGACTTCATCGCGGCTCACCAGGCCCTGCTCCAGGGCCGCGGCGGGTACGTTGGCGACAGCGAACTGCACGCGCTCACACTGCGCGTCGCCGGCAAAGCTCCAATAGGCCAGCGCCCAGAGGGCATCGCGGGTGACGGCACCGTTGAGCTGCCAGCACTCGCCCTCGCGTTGCGCAGTCAGCAGCGGTTCGCCACCGAGCAGCAAGGTCAGGCCTGTGGCACCGCGGTCCGCGGACAGTTGGCGGCCATCGGGCAGCGGCAGGGAAAAAGTGGGCGTCATGATGGATAACCTTTCGTGAATGCAACGACCCCGCCCGTATGACGAGCAGGGTCGGCAGGAATTTAGTCGGCCCGGAAGAAATCTCCGGGCCGTTGGCTTCAGGCGCTTTCGGCCGCCAGCGGACGCGAGGGCTTGTGTGCCGATTCCTGCGGGGGCAGGTGCTCGAACATCGACGCGGCGATTTCCTCGGCGCGCATCGGCAGCACCGACAGCAAGGTGTCGCTCAGGCCGTGGCTGTCCTGGGTGAAGCCCTGCAGGTAGATACCGGCGTGCAGACGCTCGTCGGCCAGCACGCGGTAGTCGCGGCCCACCTCGAAATCGCCGAGGTAATCCTGCAACGGTGCGAGCAGCTCACGGTGCGATTTGCGCTCGTAACCGGTGGCGAGGATCACGGCGTCGTAGCGATGGGTTTCCACGGCGCCGGTGGCGCTGTCGCGCAGGGTCAGCTCGATGCCATCGGCGTCGGCCTTGGCGGCTTCGACGTTGCGGCGGCAGAGGAAGGCGTGGCGATCCGCGCCCGCCACCTTCTGGCGGTAGAAGATGCCGTAGATGCGCTCGATCAGGTCCAGGTCCACCACCGAATAGTTGGTGTTGTGGAATTCCTGGATCAGCTTCTCGCGCTCGGCCTTGGGCTCGTTGAACACCAGGTCGGTGTAGCGCGGGGCAAAGATTTCGTTGACGAAGGGGCTGTCGTCGGCCGGTTTGAGCACGGCCGCGCGCAGGACCATGTCGACCTGAACCGAGGGGAAGCTGTCGTTCAGGTCGATGAAGGCTTCCGCCGCGCTCTGGCCGCCGCCGATCACCGCGATGCGCATCGGCTCGTTCTGGTTGCAGCGCTGCTTGGCCATGCACTCCAGGTAACGGGCGTGGTGGAACACGCGCGGATCGTCACGCAGGTGGTTGAAGGCGGACGGGAAGCGCGGCGTGCCGCCGGTGCTCACCACCACGCTGCGGGCCAGGCGGAAGCGCTCGTGGCCGCGGGCATCGGTGGACAGCACCTTGACCAGTTCGATGCCGTCCGGGCCCTGCACCGGCTCCACGCGGCTGACCGTCTCGCCGCAGACGCGTTGCTCGGCGAACTGGTCGCTGACCCAGCGCAGATAGTCGTTGTACTCCATGCGGCACGGGTAGAAGGTGCCCAGGTTGGTGAAGTCGATCAGCCGCCCCATCGCATGCAGGTAGTTGACGAAACTGTACGGGCTGGTGGGGTTACGCAGGGTCACCAGGTCCTTGAGGAAGGAAATCTGCAGCTCGCTCTGCGCCACCAGGGTGTTGCCGTGCCAGCGGTAGTCGGCCTGCTTGTCGAGGAACAGGGCATGGTAATGGCGGCCCTCGCGTCGCGCCTGCTCCTGCAGGGCGATCGCCAGCGCCAGGTTGGAGGGGCCGAAACCGATGCCGAGCACGTCGTAGGTCGGGGTGATCATCTGAGTCATGGTGCCAATGTCCTGTGTCGCGATGGCCGTGGGGCATGACGGCGCGGGAACCGGTGGCCTACTGCTCGGCCCTGCCAGGAGCGCCCCGCCGCTTGGCGGCCGGCACTCGATCCTGCGTGTCGCCCATGATTTGCGCTGTCGATAGCGCGTTATCTGGAGAGACGAGACAGGCTTCGGGAAATTTAGAATGATTCTCACTAAGTCATGAGAATTTCAGAATGACGAAGAGCTGAGTGGCACCTGGAATCTGCGTGCGGGCCCGCAGAAATTAATTGTCGGCGCGGGCCATACGTCTGTGTATGTAATTGCGATTGGTGCGGTGCGGTTCGCGAGCAAGCTCGCTCCTACAGGCAGGGTTCGCGCGCTCTTTGTAGGACCGAGGGGGACGCCCAGTCCTTGCTCGCAAACCAGAGATGACGGGGAGGAATGAGGTGTGACTAACCCTGCACGCCCCAGGCCCTGAGCCGCAGCCGGCAATGCTTCATCGCGTTGACGATGTGCTTCTCCACCATGTCGCGGGAAATGCCCATGGTTTCGGCGATCTCGATATGGCTGCAGCCCTCGACCTTGCGCAGCAGGAATGCGCGGCGACAGTTCTCGGGCAGCTCGCCAAGGGCGCGCTGGAGCAACTGCAACTGCTGCTGCCGGCTGGCCTCTTCCTGCGGGCAGCGCTCGTCGAGGCAGCCTTCGCGATCGAGGGTTTCCAGCTCTTCAGTGCGGCGCACGCGCCCGCGCCGGTGCAGGTCGATACTGAGGTTCACCGCCGTGCGATAGAGAAATGCGCGAGGTTGTTCGATATGCTCGTCACCCTTGCGGTCGAGCAGGCGCAGGAACGCCTCCTGCGTCACATCGGCAGCCGCCTGGCGGTCGCCGAGGCTGCGATTGAGGTACAGGACCAGTTCCTTGTAATACCGGATGAACGCGCTTTCCACCCCGTCGGGCATCCTATGAAAAACAGTCGAGGCTGCAGGCGCCTGCTGACAGTCCGAGTCAGGCTTATTTATAATCACTCGCATCAACACGAAAAGAAAGTGTGATATCGGCCGCAAACGGCCTCACCGAGATCCCTGATGACCAGCTCCCCCGCCCCGTTCGACGATGACCGCATCAGCGCCGAAGCCGCGCACTGGTGCGCGCGTCTGCACGATGCCGAGTGCAGCGATGCCGAGCGCGCCGATTTTGCGCAGTGGCTCGAAGTCGACCCGCGACACGAGGAGGAGTACCAGGCGATGCTGGAGATCTGGCAGCTCTCGGAACTGCTGCCGCCTACTCCGCAGATCCAGCCGAACCTTGTCGTCAGCCCGGCACCCCATCGCGCACGCAGCCAGCGTCGTCCTCGTAACGGCAGGCGTATTGCCGCCGTGGCCGCTGGCCTGCTGGTCGCCATCGGCGCGGTCTGGTCGGCGGGCTGGTCCGCCGGGTTGCTGCCCTCGCGGGTCGGCTATTACGCTGCGCAACCCGCGCCGCGCATGGTCGAACTGGCCGACGGCTCGAACGTCGAGCTCAACAGCAATTCGCAACTGGTCTTCGCCAACTTCCGCGACCGCCGCAGCGCCTGGCTGAAAAGCGGTGGCGAAGCCTACTTCCAGGTCGCCCACGACACGCTGCAGCCCTTCTCGGTGTGGACCGACAACGGCAGCGTGCGGGTCACTGGCACCCGCTTCAACGTCTGGACCGACTCCCGCCAGATGCTGGTCACCCTGCTCGAAGGCTCGGTGGTGGTCAGCCCTCCCGACAGCGTCGACGGCAACAGTGCGCAACTCACACCCGGCATGCAGGCCCGCTACCTGAAGGGCAGCGAGCGCATCGAACTGGCCCAGGTAGCCCCGGCCGGAGCCATCGCCTGGACCGAAGGCAAGCTGGTGATCGACGATCTGACGCTTCAGGCCGCCATCCCGCTGATCAATCGCTATCTCAAGCAGCCGGTATTCCTCGACGACGCCACGGTCGCGGCCATGCGCATCGGCGGCATCTACCGCACGGACGACCTGCAGGCGCTGGTGGATTCGCTGCCCAAGGTCCTGCCGCTGGAGCTGCGCAAGGACAACCAGGGCCGTACGGTTCTCGCCAGCCGCTACGTTCAGCTCTGATAGTCGCCATGCGGGCATGCCGGGTAGCGGCGTGCCGTGCGGGATCGCGAGCAAGCTCGCTCCTACAAAAAGCACCCAAGTCCCAGGCCAGACTGTTGGAGCGAGCTTGCTCGCGAACTCCAATGCGACGAAATCCGCAGCTGCCGACAGACTCCGACACCTGGTGCCCGCTCCTGAAAGAGGCCGCGACCAGGCGTCCCACCCATACGCGCCCTTCCTACTTGCGAAACTTTCGCAAATTCTCTTCAGTTTTCTCCTGGCTCATTCGTCTTGATAGGAACGATTCGGATTTGCCGATGATCTCCTGATTCGCGCGCCGTCTCGTCCCGTTGTGCGGCCTGCCCTGTGGCAGGCCGGGGCCAGGAAAAGACGATGCCAACACCCGCTCCAAGCGCCTTGCGCGAAATGCTCAAACTGCTGCGGCCGCACTGGCTGCCGCTGACTGCCGCCACCCTGCTGGGGATTCTGGGCGGCTCGGCCATCACCGCGCTGCTCGCCACCATCAACTACAGCCTGCACTCCCAGGGCGGCATGCCCGCCGGCCTGCTGCTGGGTTTCGCCGGGCTGTGCGTACTGGCGCTGCTGGGCTCGATCATTTCCGACATGGGCACCAACTACGTCGGCCAGCACGTGATCGCTCGGCTGCGCAAGGACCTGGGCAGCAAGATCATTTCCGCGCCCATCGAACAGATCGAGCGCTACCGCAGCCACCGCCTGATTCCGGTGCTGACCCACGACATCGACACCATCAGCGATTTCGCCTTCGCCTTCGCGCCGCTGGCCGTCGCCCTGACCACCACACTCGGCTGCCTGGGCTACCTGGCCTGGCTGTCGCCGCCGATGTTCCTCGCCACCGCCATCGCCATCGTCGTCGGCAGCGCCGTGCAGTACGTCGCGCGGGCCAAGGGCATCAAGGGCTTCTTCGAGGCCCGCGACAAGGAAGACGAGCTGCAGAAGCACTACCGCGCCATCGCCGAGGGCGCCAAGGAGCTGCGCATCAGCCGCCCGCGCCGCTTCC
The DNA here is from genome assembly GCF_001675465.2 of Pseudomonas sp. AU12215. Taxonomy (NCBI): domain Bacteria; kingdom Pseudomonadati; phylum Pseudomonadota; class Gammaproteobacteria; order Pseudomonadales; family Pseudomonadaceae; genus Pseudomonas; species Pseudomonas sp. AU12215. The sequence goes on along the minus strand of NZ_MACM02000137.1, from coordinate 232,777 downwards.
AGCATTACAGCGAGCGCCTGCAGGGCACCGCCGACGAGATCTGCGACATCCAGCTGCGCTCGATCAACCTGTTCAACGTGGCCAAGGGCTTCGGTTCCACGCTGTTCTTCATCGTCATTGGCGTGGCGCTGGCGTACCAGTCGCTGTGGCCGAGCACCGACCAGGCGACGCTGTCCGGCTTCATTCTCGTGCTGCTGTATATGAAAGGCCCGCTGGAAGGGCTGATCGGCCAACTGCCGGTGGTGACCCGCGCGCAGGTCGCCTTCCGCCGCATCGCCGAACTGTCAGTGCGCTTTTCCTCGCCGGAGCCGAACCTGCTGCTGGCCGACGACGGCCGACAGCCGCTGGAGTTCCAGTCCATCGAGCTGCGCGACCTGGCCTACCACTACCCCACCGACGACGGCACCCGTGGCTTCGGCGTCGGCCCGCTGAACCTGAAGGTGAATCGCGGGGAAATCCTCTTCATCTCCGGCGAGAACGGCTGCGGCAAGACGACGATGATCAAGCTGCTGCTCGGCCTCTACGCCCCGCGTGACGGCGAACTGCTGCTCAATGGCGAAGCGGTCGGCGATAGCGGCCGCGACGACTACCGCCAGCTGTTCACTACCATCTTCGCCGACTACTTCCTCTTCGAGGACCTGCTCAGGGGCAGCCAGGACATCCCGGCAGAGGCCGGCCGCTACCTGGAGCGCCTGGAAATCGCCCACAAGGTCAGCCTGCAGGGCCAGGCGTTCTCGACGACCGACCTGTCCACCGGCCAACGCAAGCGCCTGGCGCTGGTGCAGGCGTGGCTGGAGAAGCGCCCGGTGCTGGTGTTCGACGAATGGGCCGCGGACCAGGACCCGGAATTCCGCCGCATCTTCTACACCGAGCTGCTGCCCGAGCTGCGCGCCCAGGGCAAGACGCTGATCGTGATCTCCCACGATGACCGTTATTTCGACGTCGCCGACCGCCTGCTGCGCATGCGCGCCGGGCAGATCGTGGAGATCGAGGACCACCGCACTGCGACCCCGCCCGGCCCTTCCGGCGTGGCGCTGCACTGACCGTCGGGCGGCCCGGACGGCCGCCCTTTCACCCGGTCGTCGTTGAACAACAAAAAAGATCGAACGGAATTTTCCGGTTTTTTCCAACCGGCGCGTCACATAAAGCTGAATCATTCTTATTAGAAACTGCATTACAAGATCACGCTGACAAGATCATAGGAGCTAACAAGTGAGTCGCACCCGCAATGCGCTGCAATCCCGGCACCCGGTGAAGCCCCTGGCCCGCCTGGTCCGCGCCACCGCCCTGGGCATGGTTCTGACCGCCACCGCCGTAGAGGCTGCGCCGGTCCGCATCGATATCCCGGCCCAGTCGCTGGCTTCCGCCCTGACCAGCCTGGGCGCGCAGTCGAACCTGCAGATCGTCTTCAACCAGACCCAGGTGCAGAACCTGCGCGCCCCCGGTGTACGCGGCGAGATGGAGCCCACCGCGGCGCTGGAGCGCCTGCTGCAAGGCACCGGCATCAAGTACCAGGTCGAAGGCAGCCGCGTGACCCTGCTGGGCGCCGATGCCGCCAGCGGCGACACCCTGAACCTGTCCGCCCAGGTCATCACCGGCGCCATCGAAGGTGAAGACAGCTATGTGCCGCGCACCTCCAACAGCGGCAGCAAGACCGACACCCCGCTGCTGGAAATCCCCCAGTCGATCTCGGTGATCACCCGCAAGCAGATGGACGCCCAGGGCGCCCAGACCGTCACCGAGGCGTTGCGCTACGTGCCCGGCGTCAAGGTGGAAGCCTATGGCCTGGACCCCAAGGGCTTCGACTGGATGTACATCCGCGGCTTCAATGCCCAGGCCACCAGTGACTACCTCAACGGCCTGCGTCAGCAGAACAACAGCTACGCGTTCTTTCGCAGCGAGCCCTATGCCTTCGAGCGCATCGACGTTGTCCGTGGCCCGTCTTCCAGCCTGTTCGGCATGGGTGATGCCGGCGGCATCGTCAACCGCGTGAGCAAGAAGCCCACCGCCAATCACATCAACGAAGTGGAACTGACCGGCGGCAACCATGACCGCAAGCAGGGCCAGTTCGACCTGGGCGGCGCGTTGGACGACCAGAACCAGTTCCTCTACCGCGTGGTGGGCCTGGCCCGCGACGCCAACACCCAGGCCGAATACGACGACGGCCACGAGGTCGAGGACGACCGCTACTACATCGCCCCGTCCTTCACCTGGGCGCCGGACGAAGACACCAGCCTGACCGTGCTCACTGACTTCCTGCGTGACCGCAACTCCGGCTCGATCTTCGACTACAGCGTCAACGGCCACCCCACCGGCACCCTGCTCGGCGATCACAGCTACAACCACTTCAGCCAGGACCAGTACACCCTGGGCTACGAGTTTCGCCACCGCCTGAACGACACCTGGGAATTCCGCCAGAACGCCCGCTACGGCCAGGTCGACCTGGTGTTCGCCAACCTGCTGCCGCAACTGCAGGTCGGCCGCAACATCATCCGTACCGCTGACCGTTTCGATCAGCACATGGACACCTTCAACCTGGATAACCAGTTCCAGGCCAACTTCGACACCGGCGCGTTCAAACACACGCTGCTGATGGGCGTCGACTACAGCTGGCAGGACGCCGACATCGCTCGCTGGCGCACCCTGGGCCCGTCGCTGAACCTGGACAACCCGCAGTACGGCCAGAGCGTGCAGCGCCCGACCAAGGACACCACCCTCCCCGGCCAGGCCATCAACTACGACCAGACCATCCAGCAGGTGGGCGGCTACATCCAGGACCAGGTCAAGTTCGACGACCACTGGATCCTCACCGCCGGCGGCCGCTACGACTACGTGCGCAACGACCTCGACAGCCATACCAGCGCGCACACCATGCAGAAGGACAACGCCTTCACCGGCCGCGTCGGCCTGACCTACCTGACCGATTTCGGCCTGGCGCCCTACGTCAGCTACTCGGAGTCCTTCGTACCCAACACCGGCATCACCGCCGACGGTGGCGCCTTCAAGGCCAGCGAAGCCCACCAGTACGAAGCGGGCGTGAAGTTCCAGCCGGACGAAACCCTGCTGATCACCCTGGCCGCCTACGAGCTGACCAAGGAAAACATCCTTACCACCCAGCTCAACGCCAACGGCGTGCCGACCGGCTTCAGCGAACCGACCGGCGAGCAGCGTTCGCGCGGCATCGAGGCCGAGCTGAAGGCCAAGCTGGATCAGAACTGGGACCTGCTGGCCTCCTACACCAAGGCCAAGATCACCAGCAGCAACGACGGCAACGAGGGCAATCGCCCGGCCAACGTGCCCGAGCACATGGCCAACGGCTGGCTGAACTACACCTTCCACGAAGGTGCGGTCGACGGTCTCTCCATCGGCGGCGGCGTGCGCTACACCGGCTCGCTCTACGGCAACAACGCCAACACCTACCACGTCGACAACTACACCCTGTTCGACGCCGGCGTGAGCTACCCGCTGAACAAGAACGTGACCCTCTCGGTGAACGCCCAGAACCTGCTGGACGAGGAATACGCAGCCACCTGCGACAGCCCGATCTCCTGCTACCCGGGCCTGCGCCGCACCGTCATGACCAGCGTGAAGTACAGCTGGTAAGGCACGGGTGGAAGCGGCCCCGCGCCGGTTCCGCCTGCTGCTTCCGGGCTCCCTGTTCGCAGGGGGCCCTTTGTTGTTTCAAGAGCCTGCTGTTTCAGAAGCCTGTTGTTTCACGCGAGGAGTAGTGCATGTCCCTCACCCGTCGCCACCTGCTGCAGGGCCTCGCCCTGGGCGGCCTGGCCTGCGCCTGCGGCCTGCCGGTTTTCGCCGGTGAGCGCCTGACGCGGATCGTCGCGCTCAACTGGGTGGCCGCTGAGACGCTGCTGACCCTGGGCGTACCGCCGCTGGCGATTTCCGACGACCGCTATTACCGGGTGCGCATGCCGACCATGGCTCTGCCGGAAAGCGTGCGTGACGTGGGCCCCTACTGGGAACCGAACCTCGAACTGATCCAGCAACTGCAGCCGCAACTGATCCTCAGCGACCCGATGACGCCGACCTTGCAGCGTCGACTCAACGGCATTGCGCCGACCGAAAAGGTCGCTATCTACCCGGCTGCCGAGGGTGCCTGGAAAGCCACTACCGACTTCATGAACGACCTGGCGCGGCGACTCGGCGTCGAGCAGGCGGCTGCCGACTACATCGCCGCCGGCGAACAGCGCCTGGCCGAACTGCGCGCAGAACTGGCCAAGCGCAGCCTGCCGCCGGTGTGCGTCGCCGTACTCAACCAGGACGGCCGCCACGCCGCTGTCTACGGCAGGAACAGCATGGTGCAGGACGTGCTCGACCGCCTCGGCGTCGAGAATGCCTGGCAAGGGCCGGTCGGCCCGGTGGGGCTGGCCATGGTCAGCATCGAACGCCTGGCCGAGCGCCCGGATGCGCACCTGGTCTACGTCGACATCCCCACTACCTCGGCGCGCCTGCAGAGCCTGCGGCAGCCCAACGACCTCTGGGCCAACCTGCCCGCCGTGCGCCAGGGGCACACGCTGACGCTGGAGCGCTTCTATCCCTACGCCGGCGCTGCCTCGGTGCTGGACCTGGCCGAACGCATCGCCGCTTATCTGGACAATGCCACGGAGGTCGCCCATGCCTGAATCGACCCTCGGACTCGCCGCACCACGCCGCGGCCTGCCGATTGGCCCGGCGCTCTGTACGCTGCTGCTGGCGCTCCTCGCCGCACTGCTGGTATTCCATGGCCTGCAAGGCGCCCTGCCCCGCGAACTCTGGTGGCAGGCCTTGTGGTCGCCGGACCTGGACGACGTGCGCCAGGTGCTGCTGCACTTCAGCTTCTTCCCGCGCCTGACGGTGAGCCTGATGGCTGGCGCCGCGCTGGCCCTGGCCGGCACGCTGTTCCAGCAGATCCTCCGTAACCCGCTGGCCGAGCCGGTGACGCTGGGCGTTTCCGCCGGCGCCAACTTGGCGCTGTCGGCCGCCACCATCTTCGCCCCGACGCTGCTGGTGCATGGCCTGGAGGCCGTCACCCTGACCGGCGCCGCGCTCGCCACCGCCCTGCTGTTCACCTTTGCCTGGGGCCGCACGCTGTCACCGCTGCGTTTCATCCTCGCCGGCATGGTCATCAGCCTCTATTGCGTGTCGCTCAACGCGCTGCTGGTGCTGTTCAACCACGACTACCTGATCGACCTGCTGCTCTGGCAGGCCGGCTCGCTGAACCAGAGTGGCTGGGACGGCGTGCTGTACCTCGCCCCGCGCCTGGCGGTGGCCATGGTCATCGCCCTGTTGATGGTGCGCCCGCTGGCAGCCCTGGGCCTGGAAGATGAAGGCGCGGCGGCGGTCGGCGTCAACCTGCGCCGTACCCGCGTATTGGGTCTGGCCGTGGCCGTGGCGCTGAGTGCCTTCGTGACCAGTGCCGTGGGTATGCTCGCCTTCGTCGGCCTTGCCGCGCCGGCGATTGCCCGGCTGTGTGGTGCCCGCACGCTGAAGCAACGGCTGATCTGGGCGCCACTGCTGGGCGCTGCGCTCCTCTGCGTGGTGGACCAGATCGCCCGCGAGCTGTCGCGCTTCGCCGGGGAAATTCCCGCCGGCATCCTCACCGGCATTTTCAGCGTTCCGCTGCTGCTGTGGCTGCTCAGCCGCCAGCGCAGCGGCGGGATCATCCCGCGCCCGGCGCCAGCCAGGCCGCAGCGGGAGCGTCCGTGGCGGCTGATCATCGGCATGGCCATCCTGCTCGCCTTGCTGACGCTGCCGGCGATCTACTTCGCGGTAGACGCCAACGGCTGGCACTGGGGCGACGCCGGTCTGAGCGACGCCATCGCGCAATGGCGCCTGCCGCGCGTACTCGGCTCGCTCGCCGCCGGCGCCATGCTGGCCGTCGCCGGACTGCTGGTGCAGCGCCTGACCGGCAACCCCATGGCCAGCCCGGAAGTCCTCGGCGCCACGTCCGGCGCGGCCATCGCCGTGCTGGTGCTGTTCCTGGTGATGCCGCAGCCGCAGGCCTACATGGTGCCAGCCGCCAGCATCGGCGCGCTGCTGACGCTCGGCCTGCTGCTGTGGTTCGCCTGGCGCGAGACGTTCAACGCCGAGCGGCTGCTGTTGACCGGCGTGTGCCTGACCACCTTGTTGCACTCGTTGAGCACGTTGCTGCTGGCCAGCGGTGACCCGCGCATGACCGCGATGATGAGCTGGATGACCGGCTCGACCTATCAGGTGGATGTGACGTCCGCGAGCACCGGCCTGGTCGTCGGAGCGTTGATGATCGGTATCAGCCTGCTGCTGGCTCGCCCGCTGGACCTGCTGACCCTGGGCAACGGCACCGCGACTGCGCTGGGCTTGCGGTTGCGCGGGAGTCACCTGGCAATCCTGCTGACCGCTGCGGTGTTGACCGCCACCGCTACCATCATCGTCGGCCCACTGAGCTTCGTCGGTCTGATCGGCCCGCACATCGCCCGCCACCTCGGCGTCCGTCGCGCCGCGCCGCAATTGCTGCTGAGCGCGCTGGCCGGAGCCGTGATCATGGTGGTGGCGGACTGGCTGGGGCGGAACATCGCCTATCCCTGGCCGGTCTCTGCGGGCCTGCTGGCGGCGTTCATCGGTTGCCCGTACTTCCTCTGGCTGATGCATCGGGAACGGCGGGGCTGAACGCAGCACGCCCAAGGTCATGCAGGGCGTGCAACCGCGAACCGTTGTCCGCCTTACGGTCAGGTCCCCTGCAGAGCGCGAGGACGATTGCTGCGGTCTTCGGCTCCGGCAGCGACGGCCCGCTGCAGCTGGAAATCGAACTCGATCTCGGCGAAGCGCCCTTCCACACCGCGCGCCTTGGCCGCCGCCGCGTCCTCGACGAAACGCACCTCGCCGATCAGCCCGTCGCGGGTGGCATAGGCRAAGTCGTCCCACAGGTACTGGTCGCCGGCGAGATTGATCTGTGTGGTCAGGTGGCGATGGCCCGGCGCGGAGATGAAGAAGTGGATGTGCGCCGGGCGCTGGCCRTGGCGGCCSAGTTGRTTSAGCAGCTCCTGGGTCGGGCCGTCCGGCGGGCAGCCRTAGCCGCTGGGCACGATGCTGCGYGCCTGGTAGCGGCCTTCGGCGTCGGTGACGATGCGCCGGCGCAGGTTGTACTCGGACTGGGTACTGTCGAAGTASGAGTAGGTGCCCTTGGTGTTGGCGTGCCAGAGGTCGACCACGGCRCCRGCCAGCGGYTTGCCRTCGAGGTCGAASACGCGRCCGGAGAGGAACATCACGGTGCCGGCGTCTTTTCCGTCATCCATSCGCGCCTCGCCTTCGGACAGCGGCGCACCCGCTACRTACAACGGGCCTTCGATGGTGCGCGGGGTGCCGCCTTCGATGCCGGCGGCAGCGTCCTGGGCGTCCAGCAGCAGGTCGAGGTAGTGCTCGATGCCCAGGCCGGCGACGACCAGCCCGGCCTCCTGGCGCGCGCCGAGGCGGTTGAGGTAGTCCACGGCTTTCCAGAACTCGTCGGGGGTGACGTTCATGTCYTCGATGAGCCTGGCGGTRTCCTGCAGGATGCGCAGGACGAGGTTCTTCACCCGCGGGTTGCCGGCMTCGTTCAGGGCGCCGCTGGCTTCTTCGAAGAAGGTCTGGATGTCGGCAGTCTGGGAAATCTTCAGGGTCACGTTGATCACCTCGTTCTTGTTGTTTTCGGAGTCAGCTCGCGCAGCGCACGGCCTCGCGGTCGACGCGGTGGAAGACGCGGTTGAAGTACACCAGGCTGTCCTGGCGCTCGCGCACGGCGACCTTTTCCAACTCGACGAACATCACGGTGTGCGAGCCGACTTCCTTGCAGTCGCTGATGCGACCCTCGAGGCTGACCAGCGCCTGGCGCAGCACCGGCAGGCCGGCGTAGCCGTCGTCCCAGAGGTCCCAGGCGAAGCGTTCTTCCATCGATACCTTGGTCATCCCGGCGAAATGCTTGGCCAGCTCTTCCTGCTCGCCACAGAGCACGTTGACGCACAGGTGGCCGTTGCTGCGGAATACATCGTGAGTGGCGCTGCCGCGGTTGACGCAGACCAGCACCGTGGGCGGCGAGTCGGTGACCGAGCAGACCGCGCTGGCGGTGATGCCGCAGCGGCCTTCCGGGCCGTTGGTGGTGATGATGTTCACCGCCGCCGGCAATTGCGCCATGGCGTTGCGGAAATCGATCTGGGTCTGGCTGAGGGTGTTGGCCATGTCTTCGCCCCTTGTGCTGGAGTGGCCGGCACGCCCGGCCTTTCTTGTATGTGGCCAGCGTAGGGCAGCGCCAGGGCGCGAAACATTCAGACGATTACCACCCCAGAGGGTGGTGGCCGCTAGTCATCTAGGTGGTTTCTTTATCGTCAGCCTCGGCGACTATGGGTATGCTCCGGGACATGCCATTGCGGCGACCGGGCCAAAGCCCGGCGTACGCGGCCTACGTGCAGCTCTACAACGATAAAAAAAGAAAGTGGCAACGCCTGATGGATGCTAGAAAACCCGTGGTCTACATCGTCGACGACGACAAGGACCTGCGCACCTCCCTCGCCTGGCTGCTCGAATCGGTCAGCATCGAATCGCTGTGCTACGGCGGCGCCGAGGAGTTCCTGCGCGAATACGACCCCAAGCTCCCCGCCTGCCTGGTGCTCGACGTGCGCATGCCCGAGACCAGTGGGTTCCAGTTGCAGGAAATGCTCAACGACAAGGGCATCGCCCTGCCGACCATCTTCGTCACCGCCCACGGCGACATCCCCATGTCGGTGAAGGCGATGAAGAACGGCGCGCTGGATTTCGTCGAGAAGCCCTACAACCCGCAGCAGATGCTCGATCGCATCCAGGCCGCACTGAAAAGCGCGGTACAGGTACACGCCGGGCAGGAGCAGAAGCAGGTCCTGCAGCACAAGCTCGACCTGCTTACCGGGCGGGAACGGGAAATCCTGATGATGGTGGTGGACGGCAAGGCCAGCAAGGTCATCGCCCGCGAGCTGAACATCAGCGTCAAGACCGTCGACGTGCACCGCACCAAGATCAAGGAAAAGATGGGCGTGAGCAGCATCGCCATGCTGGTACGCGAAGTGCTCAACGTGCCGCTGGAAGAATCGCGCCCCTGACCGGGGCGCTCTCCCTTAATTCGTTTCGACGCGCTCGCCGCACAGGTCGAGGGCGAACAGGCGCTCCGTCTCGGCCGGCGCCAGGCCGCTGCCGATCAGGCTGAACAACTTGCCCAGCGCCGCTTCGCGGGTCATGCCTCCGCCGGAAACCAGCCCCGCATCGCGCAGGCGACTGCCCGCGGCATAGACGTCGAACGCCACGTGCCCCTGCGGGCATTGGCTGATCGCAGCCAACACCACGCCGCGAGTATGAGCCTCGCGCAATACCGCCAGCAGCTCCTCGTTATCCGACGGACCGGTGCCGCTCCCGTAGCACTCCAGCAGCAACGCCTGTACCCCACTGCCGAGCAGCGCACGCAGGTGCTCGGCACGCAGGCCGGGGAACAGCGGCAGCACGGCGAGGTTCACCGGTTGGCGCGGCTGGCGGTAGCTCAGTTCGGCAGGAAGCGATTCCGCGCGTTCACCTTTGCGCTCACGCGGCAACACGGCAAAGGCATCGAACGCCTCGCTGCGCAGCTTGGTGACGCGGGCGCCGTGCATCATCTCGCCATTGAAAAACAACCAGACACCCGGCTCGACACCGGCATCCAGTGCATTCAGCGCGCCCAGCAGGTTCGCCGGCGCATCGCTGCCCGGCGCGCCCATCGGCTGCATGGAGCCGGTGAACACCACGGGCACGTCCAGCCCCAGGAGCAGGAAGAACAGCGCCGCAGCGCTGTAAGCCAGGGTGTCGGTGCCGTGCAGGACCAGCACGCCGTCATGGTCGCACTGCTCCACCGCACCGACGATGGCGTCGCGCATGGCCAGCCAGTTGGCCTGGGTCATGTTGGCACTGTCGAGCAGCGGTTGCAGTTCGCTGAAGGACCAGTCGAGGTGAATCTCGCCGTGGCCTTGCAGTTGTTCGCGCATGCGCGCTTCGAAACCGCCAGCCGGCGCCAGGCCTTCGGCAGTCTGCAGCATGCCGATGGTGCCGCCGGTATAGAGGACGAAGAGGTTCTTCACGCGACGCATGCCAGTGCTCTTGTAGGAAAGTCACAGGATAAACCGCAAGGCCGGGAGAAGTCCCGGCCTTGCGTATCAGACCAAAGTCAGCGGATCAGCCCTGGGCGGGCAGGCTGCCGTGGGCCGGAGCGGTCGAATTGATCTTGTGCGCGTCGCGCCAGGCGTCGTGGTCGATGTCCAGGTCGGCGAACTTGCTGGCGTCGAACACCGGGCGCTCGATACCGGAGCGGCGCTGCTCGTCGTAGTCGCGCATCACGCGCAGGCCGGTCTTGATCAGCATCGCCAGGGCCACCAGGTTGACGAAGGCCAGGCAGGTCATGGTGATGTCGGCGAAGGCGAACACGGTGCCCAGGTTCTGCATCGAGCCCCAGAGGATCAGGCCCAGCACCAGTACGCGGAAGGCGATCAGCGCGGTGCGGCTGCGGCCGACGATGAACTGCAGGGCGTTCTCGCCGAGGTAATAGTTGTAGGTGATGCAGGTGAACACGAACAACGACAGCGCGACGCTGACGAAGATCCGGCCCCAGTCACCGACCACGGCGGCCAGCGAGTTCTGGGTCAGGGTGATGCCGTCGCCTTCGAAGCCCGGGGTGTAGAAGCCCGAGAGCAGGATCAGCAGCGCGGTGCAGGTGCAGATGACGAAGGTGTCGAGGAACACGCTGAACGCCTGGACCACGCCCTGGGACGCCGGATGGCGCACGGCGGCGACTGCGGCCACGTTCGGCGCACTGCCCAGGCCCGCTTCGTTGGCGAACACGCCACGCTTCACGCCCATCACGATGGCGCTGCCCAGCAGGCCGGCAAAGGCCGGTTCCAGGCCGAAGGCGCTCTTCACGATGGTGGTCAGCATGCCCGGCACCAACTCGATCTGGGTGACGATCACGTACAGGGTCACGGCGATGTAGGCCAGGGTCTTGACCGGCACCAGCAGGTCGGAGACCGCGGCGATGCGCTGGATGCCACCGAAGAACACGATGGCCAGCAGCACGGCCAGGGCGATGCCCGAGTACAGGACCGGGATGTCGAAGGCATTCTGCAGCGAATGGGTCACGGTGAAGGCTTGCAGGCCGTTGAAGGCGAAACCGTAGGTCACCAGCAGCAGGACCGCGAAGGTCATGGCCATCCAGCGTAGCTTCAAGCCGTGCTGGATGTAGTAGGCCGGGCCGCCGCGGTACAGGCCGTTGCCGTCGCTACGCTTGTAGACCTGGGCCAGGGTGCACTCGAAGAAGCTGCTGGACATGCCCACCAGCGCGGTGACCCACATCCAGAACACAGCGCCGGGGCCACCGAGGGTCACGGCGATGCCGACACCCGCGATATTGCCGGCACCCACGCGGCCGGCGAGGCTCAGCATCAGTGCCTGGAACGAGCTCAGCTGGCCGGATTGGCCACGGATCGACTCCTTGAACACGCCGAACATGTGGCCGAAGTGGCGGAACTGGACGAAACGGGAGCGGATGGTGAAGTACGCGCCGAGTCCTACGATGAGGACGATGAGGACTTTCCCGGAGAGGAAATCGTTGATCGCGTCGAGCATGTGCTGGGGCCTCGATTGTTATTGTGGGAGCACGGACCTGGGGCTGGTCCGCTCACTGGGGGCGCATGGTTGCGCCCGAAGCCTTCCGAAACAATTTCGCGGCTTGCTACGAATTGATGCTACCTGACGCTATAATTGCGCCAGTCGCATCACCTGGACCTGGCACGAATGTCCGAAAACCTCGGCCCCAATCTCAAGCTGCTCTGCGCGCACTACCGCTCTATCTCGGAGGTTTGCCGCAAGCTTTCGATCAACCGCGCACAGTTCAATAAGTATCTCGGCGGGCAGAGCCAGCCCACCGCGTACAACCTCAAGCGGATTGGCGACTTCTTCGGCGTCGAGGACTACGAGCTGCAATTGCCGCCCGAGCAATTCGCCCGGCTGATCGGTGCGCGCGGCACCTCGCAGGCCAACGTGCAACGCGACGATCCATTGCTGGAAATGCTCCGCCCGCTGCGCGACCACGCAGGCAACCTGTCGCGTTACTGCGGCTACTACTTCGAGTATTCCAACTGCATGTCGGTCCCCGGCTCGATCCTGCTCTCGCTGGTGCATCTGTACGAAGAGGACGGCAATTTCCTCTTCGAGCGCCAGGAGCGCCAGGAGCGTTCCAGCAGCACCGACGTGCAGGCCGAGGACTGGGTGCGTTGCCGCTACCTGGGCGCAGCGTTCCAGTTGCAGGACCGGGTGTTCCTGATGGACTACGAGTCGCTCACGGTCAACGAGATGAGCCAGACCATCCTCATCCCCAGCTTCAAGAGCCGCATCACGCGCCTGAACGGCCTGAAGACCGGCGTCTCCAGCGGCGACCGGCGTACCCCGGCCTGCACTCGAGTGGTCTGGGAGTACCTGGGGCCGGAGATCAACCGCATCAGCGCCTATCGCCAGGTGAAGCTGTACCAGCCGGACGACCCGCGCATCGACGACGACGTGCGCCAGCGCCTGCAGGTCGGGCCGATCCGCCACGGGCTGTTCGAGATCGAGTAAGCCTGCTCGGCGCTATTGCTTTCTGTAGGAGCGAGCTTGCTCGCGAACGGATTCACCGGTTGCTCCGACGCTGGGCTGTTCGCGAGCAAGCTCGCTCCAACAGCAACGGTGTCGCCCTACCCCTTGCGACTCTGCAGCCAGGCCGCCGCCAGCCCGCTGCCGCAGATCACCGCGATCCCCAGCAGCGCCGACGGCTCCGGCGTATGGCCGAAGATCACGAACCCCAGCAGCCCGGCGAAGACGATCTGGCAATAGCTGAACGGTGCCAGCAGAGCCGGCGCGGCATGCTTGAAAGCCTGGGTCAGGAACAGGTGCGCGGTCATCCCGCAGGTGCCCAGGGCCAGCATCATCAGCCCATGGACCAGTCCCGGCCATTGCCAGAAGAACGGCACCAGCGCGCTGACGATCAGGGTGTTGCACAACCCGGCGAAGAAATTGCTGGTGGTCGGACTGTCCACCTGGCTGAGCTTGCGAGTCAGCAACTGGTAGAAGCTGAAACACAGCGCCGAACCGAAGGGCAGCAGGACTGCCGGGGTAAACAGGTCACCGCCGGGGTGGACGATGACCAGCACGCCGGCGAATCCCACCAGCACTGCGGCCCACTGGCCGAAACTGACCCGCTCGCCCAGCAGCGGTACCGACAATGCCGTCACCAGCAGCGGCGCGAGGAAGTTCACCGAGGTCGCCTCGGCCAGCGGGATGTACTGCAGCCCCGTGGTGAACAGGAAGCTGGTACCCAGCAGGCACAGCGCCCGTAGCGTCTGCAGGAACGGATGGCGGGTCCGCAGCACTGCGAGGCCGGCGCGCGGCAGGAAGATGCCCGCCATCAGCAGCGTGTGCACCACATAGCGCGCCCACACCACCATGACGATGGGATAGATGCTCGCCAGGTACTTGGACAGCGCGTCGTGGCTGGAGAACAGGAAGGTCGCCAGGACGATGAGCAGGATGCCCTTGAAGGGCTGGTGGACGCCGGACAACGGCGATTGGCTGGTACTCATCGACTCACGGATTCACTAGGCAGATGCGGCCGGCACGGGGGCCAACATGGAGAGCAGGACAGCCTAGCAGGAGGCTCTGCAGAAAGAATCCGCCGCGCCGCTACCCGAGCACCCCGCGGGTCCGCTGAAAGGCCGGGCGATACGAGTCCTGCTCGGCGTTGTGCCAGGCATCCTACGCGCAATGCCGGCGGAAGAATGTTCCATTTGGTTAATTCATGTTCGAACAGCGAACGCTTACGCCTCTGGCGAATTGCGGCCCGCCGGCGCGGAGCACCACTATGGACCCAGCCGCCGCCTCGATGCGGCGCCAACAACTATAAGAAAGGTCCGTTCACATGCTCATGCTCACCCTGGCACGCCTGCGCGCGTGCATCGCTCGTACCGCCCCTCCGCACATTCCTGTCGCGCCTGGCTGATCCGCGTCCTGACCGCCTTAGTCCTCCATCCGCCGCCCTCCGAAAGGGCCGCGCGGAGGTCTCCGCTCGCCTCAACAATGACAAGAATGCCGAGGGAATACCCCATGCTCCGCCACCTGCCGCATCTCACCATCAGCGTCTGCCTGTTACCCACCCTGCCCGTCCTGGCCAGTGCCGACGAAGGCGGCTTTCTCGATGACGCCAAGGCCAGCCTGCTGCTGCGCAACTTCTACATGAACCGCAATTACGTCGGCGAAGCCCGCCAGGACAAGGCGGAGGAATGGACCCAGAGCTTCATCCTCGACGCCCGCTCCGGCTACACCCAGGGCACCGTCGGGCTCGGCCTGGACGTACTCGGGCTGTACAGCCTGAAGCTCGATGGCGGCAAGGGCACGGCCGGCACCCAGTTGCTACCGACCCACGACGACGGTCGCCCAGCCGACGATTTCGGCCGCCTGGCGGTGGCCGGCAAGGCCAAGGTGTCGAACACCGAATTCAAGGCCGGTGAATGGATGGTGGTGTTGCCGATCCTGCGCTCGGACGACGGCCGCTCGCTGCCGCAGACCTTCCAGGGCGCCCAGGTCACCTCGAAGGAAATCGACGGCCTGACGCTCTACGGCGGCCAGCTCCGCCAGAACAGCCCGCGCAACGACGCCAGCATGCAAGACATGTCACTGTTCAACCGCCCCGCCTACACCTCGGACCGCTTCAACTTCGCCGGTGGCGAATACCGCTTCAACGGCGACCGCACGCTGGTCGGCCTGTGGAACGCGCAGCTGAAGGACATCTACCAGCAGCAATACCTGCAGCTGCAGCACAGCCAGCCGCTGGGCAATTGGGTACTCGGTGCGAATATCGGCTACTTCTGGGGCAAGGAGGATGGCAGTGCCAAGGTCGGAGACCTCGACAACCGGACATTTTCAGGGATGTTTTCGGCCAAGTACGGTGCAAGCACCTTCTACCTCGGCCTGCAGAAGGTCATGGGCGATGACGAATGGTTCCGCGTCAATGGCACCAGTGGTGGCACCCTCGCCAACGACAGCTACAACGCCAGCTACGAGAGCGCGAAGGAGCGCTCCTGGCAACTGCGTCATGACTACGACTTCGCCGCCTTCGGCATTCCCGGCCTGACCCTGATGAACCGCTACATCCACGGCGACAACGTGCACAACGCCAGCACCACCGACGGCAGCGAATGGGGCCGCGAGAGTGAACTGGCGTACACAGTGCAGAGCGGCACCTTCAGGACGCTGAACGTGAAGTGGCGCAACTCGACCATGCGCCGCGACTGGGGCAGCACCAACAGCTTCGACGAGAATCGGCTGATCATCAGCTATCCGCTGTCATTACTCTGATGCGCTTTGGGCGCCGAACTCACCGACGCGCGAAGGAACGCGCTGATTCCGCTCCCATGAAAAAGCCCCGGCGTGCCGGGGCTTTTCCTTCGTTCAACTGGCGGTTTACTGTCCGGCCGGCTTCTCGGCGTCTTCCGCCTCGATCTCTTCCAGTGCCAGTTCCAGCCCCCAACTCGAAGCCTCGACAGGCTGGGTGGCCGGCGGCGGTGCAACCGGCGCAGGGGCAGCTGGCTTGGCAGCCGCAGGTGTGGCAGTGCTGCCGACGCTGCCCGGGTTGTCCTTGTACAGCTTGAGCTTCAGCCGCAGGTTGTTCGCCGAGTCGGCGTTCTTCACCGCCTCTTCCTCGGTGATCGCCCCTTCCACCGCCAGGTCGAACAGCGCCTGGTCGAAGGTCTGCATGCCCAGGGCACGGGACTTGTCCATGATCTCCTTGATCGAACTGAAGTCGCCACGCTTGATGATGTCGCTGATGGTCGCCGTGCCCAGCAGCACTTCCACTGCTGCACGGCGCTTGCCGTCCTGGGTGCGTACCAGGCGCTGGGAAACGAAGGCCTTGAGGTTGTTGCCCAGGTCGTTGAGCAGCTGCGGCCGGCGCTCCTCGGGGAAGAAGTTGATGATGCGGTCCAGCGCCTGGTTGGCGTTGTTCGCGTGCAGCGTGGAGATCGCCAGGTGGCCGGTGTCGGCGAAGGCCAGGGCGTGCTCCATGGTCTCGCGGTCACGGATCTCGCCGATCAGGATCACGTCCGGCGCCTGGCGCAGGGTGTTTTTCAGTGCGGCATGGAAGCTGCGGGTGTCCACGCCCACTTCGCGCTGGTTGATGATCGACTTGCGGTGCCGGTGCACGTATTCGATGGGGTCTTCGATGGTGATGATGTGGCCGCCGCTGTTGCGGTTGCGGTGGTCGATCAGCGCCGCCAGGGAAGTGGACTTGCCCGAGCCGGTGCCGCCGACGAAGAGCACCAGGCCGCGCTTCTCCATGACCACCTTGAGCAGCACGTCGGGCAGCTTCAAGTCATCGAACAGCGGAATGTCCAGCTTGATGTTGCGCGCCACGATGGACACTTCATTGCGCTGTTTGAACAGGTTGATCCGGAAACGCCCTACACCGGGAACTGAAATCGCCAGGTTCATCTCCAGCTCGCGGTCGAACTCCGCACGCTGCTCCTCGTCCATCAGCCCATAGCCGATGCGGGCGACATCGCCTGCCTTCATCGGCTCGTTGGACAGGGGTTTGAGCACCCCGTTGAACTTGGCGCAGGGCGGCGCGCCGGTGGAGAGGTAAAGATCCGAACCATCCTGGGTGGCCAGGATCTTGAGCATCGCTTGGATATCCATTGAACTGCATCCGTACGCAAGGTGGCGGCGGACGCCGTCTGTAAGCGGCGCCCCATAAATAAGAATTTGCTTATTGACTCTATGGAGCGCCCCCAGGCCAGACAATGCAACCCATCGCGAAATGCGACCTGCATCACTGCTGCCGTACAATCGCGCCCAGACGCTTTCATCTAAGGACACGAAACAATGCCCGTTGCCATGGCCCGCCACATCCTGGTCAAGACCGCCGCCGAAGCCGAGCAGATCAAGCAGCGCCTGGCCAAGGGCGAGGATTTCGCCGCCCTGGCGCGCAAGCACTCCACCTGCGCTTCCGGCAAGCGCGGCGGTGATCTGGGCGAGGTGCGCCCCGGCCAGATGGTGAAGTCCATCGACCAGGTAATCTTCAAGAAGCCGGTTGGCGTGGTCCACGGCCCGGTGAAAAGCCAGTTCGGCTACCATCTGGTCGAGGTCTATTTCCGGGACTGAGGGAACCGAGTCATGACGCCGCAACAGATCGCCCGCTTCTGCCTGGAACTGCCCGGCGCCCGCGAAGACATCAAGTGGGGCAGCAACCGAGTGTTTTCGGTGGCGGGCAACAAGATGTTCGCCATCCTCGATTTCCTCGACAGCGGCAATGGCGGCCTGGCGTTCAAGGTCGGCCCGGAGCTGTTCCTGGGCTATGTCGACCGCCCCAGCATCCGCCCTGCACCCTACCTGGCGCGGGCCTTCTGGATTTCCATGCAGCGCCCCTACCCCATGGGCGATGCCGAACTGCGCGAAGCCCTGACCCGTTCGCACCAACTGGTGGTCGCCCGCCTGCCCAAGCGGCAGCGCCTGGGCCTCGTGCTGGAGGCGCCCTGATGCGCACGCTGAATTGGGAAGGCCTGTGGCACGCGCCGAGCTCCAGCTGGGAGTCCCTGCAATTGGGCGACGGCCGCGCGGAAAGCCAACTGCGCGCCATCGACGAGGCGGGCGGGCCGCCCTATCAGTTGGAGTATCAACTGGAGTGGGACAGCCAATGGCGCCTGCGCGAGGCGCATTTCTCCGTCGAGAGCGAGCGCGGTGCGCATCAGCTTCACCTGCTGACCGATGGCGAAGGCCATTGGCGAAGCGGCAGCGGCGAGTTGCTGAGCGAGCTGGAAGGATGCCTGGACATCGACCTCTGGCCGTCGCCCTTCACCAACACCTTCCCGATCCGCCGCCTGCAACTGGCCGACGGCGATCGCCGCGAACTGGCAGTGGTGTATCTGGAAGCGCCGAAGCTCACGCCGATGCGGATGCGCCAGGGCTATACACGCATCGACGCCACTCACTACCTGTACGAAAACCTGGAGGGCACGGACTTTCAGGCGTTGCTGTCAGTGGATGCCGAAGGCCTGGTGATCGATTACCCGACACTCTTCCGCCGGGTGTGACAGGCTCGCCCCTGCGGATGACACCCCTGGCTGGCGCCTACGCAAAACCATATCCAGGTAGTTCGTTAGCTAGCTTTCCTACATG
Organism: Pseudomonas sp. AU12215; assembly: GCF_001675465.2. Taxonomy (NCBI): domain Bacteria; kingdom Pseudomonadati; phylum Pseudomonadota; class Gammaproteobacteria; order Pseudomonadales; family Pseudomonadaceae; genus Pseudomonas; species Pseudomonas sp. AU12215. The sequence continues at coordinate 214,588 of NZ_MACM02000137.1, read as the reverse complement.
GCCACTGCGGTCCATCATGTAGCACCCACCTGCCGTACCGAACTGCTGCACATGCCTGCCCAGAACCGCTCCACCGCGTCCACCCTGCAAGTGGTGTCCGTCGTCCTGTTCACCTTCATCGCCTACCTGACCATCGGTATCCCGCTGGCCGTGCTCCCCGGCTATGTGCACACCGACCTGGGTTTCGGCTCGGTCATGGCGGGCCTGGTCATCAGCATCCAGTACCTGGCCACGCTGCTGACTCGTCCCTACGCCGGCAAGGTCATCGATACTCTCGGCCCCAAGCGCGCCGTGCTCTACGGCATGCTCGGCTGCGCCGGCAGTGGCGTGCTGATGCTCGGTTCCTGGGCGATGCAGGGCCTGCCGTGGCTCAGCCTCGGCCTGCTGATGGCTGCACGCCTGGTACTGGGCACCTCGGAAAGCCTGGTCGGCAGTGCCTCGATCGCCTGGGGCATCGACCGCGTCGGCGCGGCGAACACCGCCAAGGTGATTTCCTGGAATGGCATCGCCAGCTACGGCGCCCTGGCCATTGGCGCGCCGTTGGGTGTGCTGATGGTCGGCCAACTCGGCCTGGCCAGCCTGGGAAGCAGCGTAGTCCTGTTGGCGGCGCTCGGCTTCGCCCTGGCCTGGCCCAAGCGCGCCGCGGCATTGGTGCATGGCGAGCGTATGCCCTTCCACCACGTACTCGGCCGGGTATTCCCCCACGGCATGGGCCTGGCACTGGGCGGTATCGGATTCGGCACCATCGCCACGTTCATCACGCTTTACTACGCCAGCCTCGGCTGGAAAGACGCCGTCTACTGTCTGACCGCTTTCGGTGGCTGCTTCATCGGCGCGCGACTGCTGTTCGCCAACGCCATCAACCGCCACGGCGGTTTCCGCGTAGCCATCGCCTGCCTGTCGGTGGAAAGCCTCGGCCTGCTCCTGCTGTGGAGCGCCCCGACGCCATGGATCGCCCTCGCCGGCGCGGCGCTGACCGGCTTCGGCTTCTCCCTGGTGTTCCCCGCGCTGGGCGTGGAAGCCGTCGGCCTGGTGCCTGCCTCCAATCGCGGCGCCGCGCTGGGCGCCTATTCGCTGTTCATCGACGTGTCGCTGGGGGTTACGGGGCCGCTGATGGGCGCCGTCGCCAACGGCTTCGGCTTTGGTTCGATCTTCCTCTGCGCCGCGCTCGCAGCATTCAGCGGGCTGATGCTCAGTTTGTGGCTCTATCAACATTCCTATCAGCAGCCCTGATTGACACGGCGCAGCTTTAGAACCGCAACAGCGCTGATTGCCTTCGAGCGCCCCTGATCCGGGAGCCATCGCCGTTGATCAGGTCATCATGACATCCGCATGACAGAGGCTGGACGAAAAAGTTCGATCCTCTGCTATTATCCGGCGGCGCCGGGGCGACCACGCCCCGAATACAACCAAAAGAACATGCCAGCACAGAACTCCACCTACCCCGTTCACGCACTTCGGGGCGGAGAGCTTTTTTCTTTCTGTTCGCTGGCGCTGCACCATTAAGGAAATCAAGATGCTGAACCACCGGATCAGTCTGCTCGCACTGGGGATCCTCGCGTCGACCGCCGCGATGGCCGAAGACCAGTCCACTGCCAAGGGCTTCGTCGAAGACAGCCACCTGGACCTGTTCTTCCGCAATGCCTACATGAATCGTGACTACAAGCACGGTCGCGACGACAAGGCCGAGTGGGGCCAGGCCGCTACCGCGACCTTCACCTCCGGCTTCACCCAGGGCACCGTGGGCTTCGGCGTTGACGCCTTCGGCATGTACGCCCTGCGTCTGGATGGCGGCCAAGGTAAGAGCGGCGCTGCCGGCATCGACTTCTTCAAGCAGGGCGACAGCGGCGAAGCCGCCAACGACCTGGCCCGCGCCGGCGGTGCAGTAAAAGCCCGCTTCTCCAACACCGTGATCAAGTACGGCGACCAGATGCCGGCCCTGCCGGTGCTGAGCTACGACAACTCCCGCCTGCTGCCGGAAAGCTTCACCGGCACCCTGATCACCTCCAAGGAGATCGAAGGCCTGGAGCTGAACGTCGGCCGCTTCACCTCGGAAACCCGCAAGAGCGCCGAAGGGCGTGACAGCGGCGGCCTGAAGCGCATCGACGTGTTCGGCGGCAGCTACAAGTTCACCGACAACTTCAGCGGCTCGCTGTACGGCTACGAGAGCGAAGACGTCGCTCGCAAGCAGTACATGAACCTGAACTACGTCATCCCGGTGGCCGACAAGCAGTCCCTGACCCTGGACTTCAACGGCTACCGTACCCGCCTGAACAAGGACTTCGCCGAAGAATTCAACTACGACGGCACCGACAACACCATCTGGAGCCTGTCGGCCGCCTACAACATCGGCGCCCACACCTTCATGGTCGCGCACCAGCGCAACAACGGCGACTCCGGCTACCAGTACGGCTGGTACCAGAACGAAGGTGGCCTGGGTGATGGCGGCACCACCATCTGGCTGGCCAACTCCTACTGGTCGGACTTCAACGGCGAGGACGAGCGTTCCTGGCAGGGCAGCTACAGCCTGGACTTCGCCGAGTACGGCGTTCCCGGCCTGAGCTACACCGTGGCCTACGTCTACGGCGACAACATCAAGACCGCCGAGACCAGCAACGGCAAAGAGCGTGAAATCTTCAACCAGTTGAAGTACGTCGTACCGAGCGGCCCGGCCAAGGACCTGTCGGTCAAGCTGCGCGGTTCCTGGCTGCGCGTGTCCAACGACGCCCGCTCCTACAACGACGACGGCAACGAAGTGCGCGTCTTCGTCGAGTACCCGGTCAACATCTTCTGATGATCTGATCAGGCTCCAAGGAAAACGCCCCGTGGCAGCGATGCCACGGGGCGTTTTTCATTCCGGCCTCTTCTACTCCAGAGTGCGCCGCCTGGGTAGCCACGGCATCGGCGGCAGCGCCATGCGCAGGATGTGGAGGCACAGCAAGAGGATCAACCCACCGGCCACGAAGGAGCCCAGGCGCTGCGCCGGTTCGAGCGTGTCGTTGAGCACATTGAGCAGCAGCATCGCACTGCCCCCCAGCATGCAGGCGAGCAGGAATACCGCAAGGATGTAGATCTTCAGCGTCAACAGCCGCCAGTGCCAGCGCATGCGGCGGCGAACGGGGACTTCATCGGGGGGAAGTTGCGGCACGATCCTTTGCCTCCTGACAGGTTTCTGACGGGCTCACGCAACAGCAGCATGCGACGTCGAGATACTGGCAGGATGCTAGTCCGCACGGCGGGAAATGCCAAGGCGCGCAGGGTGCGACCCATCGACAGGCCGGCTGCGCGCCGATGAATGGCCGGGCGTCAGCGCACCACGCTGTTGATGTCGTGGCGATTGAGGGAGGTGCGCATTTCCTCGTACCACTCCGGAATCACGTCCTTCAGGCGCTCCTTGGCGTCCTCCAGCTTGAACGGCTGGGTATAGCGCTTCTTGCGATAGGAATAGATGAAGTAGGTGCCGTTGCGGTAAAGGATGCGGTCGAAGGTGTAGAAACCGATATGCGTGCCATTGCAGCGCGCAGTCAACACCATGTCGCCCTCTTCGTACGGCAGCACACCCTCGGCACATTCGTAGGTGAAGAACTCGCGCACGTCGTCCCAGTCCACACCATCGCTGCTGGCGTGCAGGAAGGCTTCGGCCTGCTCCTCGGATTCGTCGGAGTGGTCGCTGTACCAGATGAACAGCGGGATACTCTGGTTGGTCTCGTCACCCAGCCAGCTCTCGCCGTCCAGGTACTGCGCGCTGCGTGCGAGGCTCGCCTGCACGCGGCGGTGGCTCTGGCGGTACTCTTCCAGTTGCTCGTCGAACGCAGGAATGTCCTCGCCCAGCACCACGCCGTCCATGCCCTTGATCTCGGCCACGCGCGCCAGGTAATCGGCATACAGCGCCGCATCCTGGATCACGGTGCAGGTATCGCGGGTCAGGCTCAGGCCGATCTCGGTGAAGTTGGCACTGCCGAGGATCACCACGTCCGGCTCGATGAGCACCAGCTTCCAGTGCACGCTGTTCTGTGCACGAAAATCCACGTGCAGGGTCACGCTCTTGCCGGCGTCGCGGACGCAGAAGTCGATGAAGTCCGGCGAGGTGAAGGAATTGATGGTGCCCACCAGCAGGTCCAGGCGATTGCCCTTCTCCACCAGGGTTTCGATCAGTGCCTCGGTTTCACTGGCGGAGGCCGAGACGACCGTGATCAGCTTGCCGCTGACCTGCTCCAGGTACTGCTTGAGCGAATGTTGAGCGTTTAGGATTTTCATACAGCCCCCACCAGAATTCTGAACACCGAATTCTGATGCAGGACAATGGGGGGTTTCAACTGTCGGATGCCGACCTATGCCCGCAAATCGGGCGCTGCAGCGGCAAAGCATGCAGCCCGTGCCTGGTCATGGCATAATGAGCGGCTTTGCCAGGCGCCTGTCGGTCTCGTTCGACGACCGCGCCTTCCCTGCCCGCCCGCGCCGTCAGCGCCCGGCGCGCACCATGTCCAGCCAAGGGTCAGTCAGTTGATTTCCACCGCCAATATCACCATGCAGTTTGGCGCCAAGCCGCTGTTCGAAAACGTTTCCGTCAAGTTCGGCAACGGCAACCGCTACGGCCTGATCGGCGCCAACGGTTGCGGCAAGTCCACCTTCATGAAGATCCTTGGCGGCGAACTGGAGCCCTCGAGTGGCCAGGTCATGCTGGAAAACGGCGTGCGCCTGGGCAAACTGCGCCAGGACCAGTTCGCCTATGAAGACTTCAGCGTGATCGACACCGTGATCATGGGCCACGAGGAACTGTGGAAGGTCAAGGCCGAGCGTGATCGCATCTACTCCCTGCCGGAGATGAGCGAGGAAGACGGCATGGCCGTGGCCGAGCTGGAAGTCCAGTTCGCCGAGTTCGACGGCTACACCGCCGAATCCCGCGCCGGCGAGCTGCTGCTGGGCCTGGGCATTCCGCTGGACCAGCACTTCGGCCCGATGAGCGCCGTCGCTCCGGGCTGGAAGCTGCGCGTGCTGCTGGCCCAGGCGCTGTTCTCCGATCCGGACCTGCTGCTGCTCGACGAGCCGACCAACCACCTGGACATCAACACCATCCGCTGGCTGGAAAACATCATCACGGCGCGTAACAGCACCATGATCATCATTTCCCACGACCGTCACTTCCTCAACAGCGTCTGCACCCACATGGCGGACCTGGACTACGGCGAGCTGCGCCTGTTCCCGGGCAACTACGACGAGTACATGACCGCGGCCGAACAGGCCCGCGAGCGCCTCCTGTCGGACAACGCCAAGAAGAAAGCGCAGATCGCCGAGCTGCAGACCTTCGTCAGCCGCTTCTCGGCCAACGCCTCCAAGGCCAAGCAGGCCACCAGCCGTGCGCGCCAGATCGACAAGATCCAGCTGGAAGAGGTCAAGCCCTCCAGCCGCGTCAGCCCGTTCATCCGCTTCGAGCAGCACAAAAAGCTGCACCGCCAGGCGGTCACGCTGGAAAAGGTCAGCCAGGGCTTCGACGGCACCGCGCTGTTCAAGAACCTGAGCATGCAGGTGGAAGCCGGCGAGCGCATCGCCATCATCGGCCCCAACGGTATCGGCAAGACCACCCTGCTGCGCACCCTGGTCGGCGAAATGGCGCCGACTGCCGGCGAAGTGAAGTGGACCGACAGCGCGGACGTGGGCTACTTCGCCCAGGACCACGCCGAGGACTTCGAGGACGATTACAACCTGTTCGACTGGATGGCCCAGTGGACCCAGGGCGGCGAGCAACTGGTGCGCGGCACCCTCGGCCGCATGCTGTTCTCCAACGACGACATCAAGAAGTCGGTGAAGGTCATCTCCGGTGGCGAACAGGGCCGCATGCTGTTCGGCAAGCTGATCCTCAAGCGCCCCAACGTGCTGGTGATGGACGAACCGACCAACCACCTGGACATGGAGTCGATCGAGTCGCTCAACCTGGCGCTGGAAAACTATCCGGGCACCCTGATCTTCGTCAGCCATGACCGTGAGTTCGTCTCCTCTCTGGCGACCCGCATCATCGAACTGTCGGAAAATGGCGTGACCGACTTCAGCGGTACCTACGACGACTACCTGCGCAGCCAGGGCGTGATCGTCTGATCACTCCCCTGCCCGGATGAAAAAGCCCCGCTCTGTGCGGGGCTTTTTCTTGGGCGCATTCTGGTCGGGATTCCTTGCATCAGCGTCCCGACGTCTGCATCGTTGCGCTACCCAGGCTGACGTCGAAGAACTCCGCCGCCGAAGCGGCCAGGTCACGGTGGATGGCCTCGCGATCGAGTCCCTGGGTGTCAGTGCACAGGTCCGGCGTGGCTTCTTTTTCTTCTTCCGAACAGGGCGACATGAACACGAAGTGCCCTGCCCCATCCAGCACCCGCAGGTCCGCCTGCTGTGGCAGCTTGCGAGCCAGTGCGGCGGCATTCTTCTTCCAGTCGAGGATATGGTCGTCATTGCCGGTGTAGAGCAGTACCGGCACCTGCACGTCTTCCAGCTCATGGGCGCCATACATCAGGCTCAGCGGCGCGAGCAGGAGCAAGGCGCCAACGCGCGGGTCGGCCATGGGCACCAGGTCGCTGCGGTCGGCGCGCACTTCCCCCTTCTCGCTGCAGGCATCACGGTCGTCCGGGCGCTGTTGGCAGTACTTGATCAGCCGCTCCAGGCGCGGCTGAGCGCCGGCCAGGATCAGGGCGGTCTCACCGCCGGCGGAGTAGCCGATCACACCGACCTTGCGCGGGTCGACAATGGCCGCGATCTGCGGATCGAGCAGCGCGGCGCTGATGGTTTCGGAAACCTGCAGCGGCCGCCCGTAGAGATTGCTCAGCGCGCCCAGGCGGCTGTGGTCATGCAGGTTGTCGCCGGGATGCAGCAGCGTCACCACCACGAAGCCCTTGCGCACCAGCGCCTCGATCAGGTCGCGATGGGCCAGCGGCGTGCCGTAGTTGCCGTGGGACATCACCAGCAGCGGAAAGCGCCCGTTGGCGGTCTTGCCTTCATAGGCGACGTCGAGGATGAAATTGCCCAGGTGCAGGGGCTGCTCGGCGGCTCGCGTCGGGTAGAAGGCGATGGCCTTCATCGGCTGCTGATCCAGCGGGTCGCTCACCTGAAGGCGATGGAATCCGACGCCCCAACCGGAAGAGGCCCAGCTGGAGGTACTGACCGCGGTACCGAAAGTAACGAGCAGAAGAACCCAGAGCAGGCGCCTCGCCATGGTGCACACCGTCCCGTAACGACTCCAGATCAGGCGCCACGGGGCATGTCGTAGGAAAAAAAGCCGCCGGGCACCGCCAAACGGAAATATCTGCATAGTACGCGCCAGTTTTCAGCGCCCTGAAACGGCAGACGGACGGCAAAAGAAAAAGCCCCGCAATGCGGGGCTTTTTTCAGCGGCGTTACTCAGGCAGCGGCGAACTGGCTGGCAATGCTCGCCTGGGCGCCGGCAATGGCGTTGCGGCGCGGCTCGTCACCGTAGGCCAGACCTTCGGCACGCACGACCTCGATGTCAGTGATACCGAGGAAGTTCAGCACCAGCTCGAGGTAGTTCTCGTGGGCGACACCGCTGGGTTGGCCGGCATGGATGCCGCCGGCGGTGGAGACGATGATGACTTTCTTGCCGCCAGCCAGGCCTTCCGGGCCGCTCTCGGTGTAGCGGAAGGTCTTGCCGGCAACGGCGATGCGATCGATCCAGGCCTTCAGCTGGCTGGGGATCGAGAAGTTGTACATCGGCGCGCCAATGACGATGGCGTCGGCAGCCAGGAATTCTTCGATGCTTTGCTCGCCCAGGGCGGCTTCGTGCTTCTGCGCGGCGTCGCGCAGTTCTGCCGGAGTGCCGGCGGCAACCAGGCTGGCGGCGGACAGGTGGCTGATGGCGTCAGCAGCGAGATCGCGATAGGTGACGTCGACGCCCTGCTCGGCGGCGGCCCAGGCAGCGACCAGTTCGGCGCTCAGTTGGCGGGAAGCGGAGTTGTCGCCGAGGATGCTCGAATCGATGTGCAGCAGTTTCATGTGTGTTCTCCAGAGAAGGTGCCAGGGGAATTGGCGGAGGAATTCGTCGTTGAAGGCAAGACTACGCATGTAGCCAATCTTCGATAAGTCGGCAAAAATGCAATGATTCGTCTCACCAGCAGGACACTCCCATGCAGGACCTCAATGACCTTTTCTATTTCGCCAAGGTGGTGGAGGCTGGTGGATTCGCCGCCGCCGGACGCCTGTTGGGCTTGCCGAAGTCGCGCCTGTCGCGGCGAGTAGCAGAGCTGGAAGCGCGCTTGAATGTGCGCCTGCTGCAACGCACTACCCGCAAACTGGCACTCACCGACCTGGGCGAGCGCTATTACCGGCACTGCCAGGCGATGCTGGTGGAAGCCGAGATGGCGGACGAGGTGGCCGCACAACTCAGTGCGGAACCACGCGGACGGGTGAGGCTGTCGTGCCCAGTGGCGCTGGCGGAAACCTCGCTGAACGAGATGCTGCCGGGCTTTCTCGCCGCCTATCCGCAGGTGAACCTGGAGCTGATGCTGACCAACCGCCGCGTCGACCTGCTCAACGAAAGCATCGATGTCGCCCTGCGGGTGCGGGCGCCGGGAGACGAGGACCTGTCGCTGATCTCGCGGCGCCTGCGCCTGGCGAAGACCGCGCTGGTGGCGGCGCCGTCACTGCTCAAGGGCGTCAAGTTGCGCACGCCGGAAGACCTGGCCACCCTGCCCGTCCTTGGCGCCATCGACAATGACCGCCGCGTGCACATGAAACTGACCGGCCCCGAGGGAGAAGTGAAGGAAGTGGCGCTGGAAGCGCGTCTGGCGGTGGAGGACTTCAACCTGCGCAAGAACGTCGCGCTGGCGGGGCTGGGGGTGACCCTGCTGCCATTGCACTACTGCACCGAGGAACTGGAGGACGGTCGCCTGGTGCGCGTGCTGCCCGCCTGGAGCGAGCCGGAGGCCTACCTGCAGGCGGTTTATCCGCACCGGCGCGGCATTCTCCCGGCGGTTCGGGCGCTGCTCGATTACCTGGAAGAAGGCTTCTCCAAGGACGATTGGCCGGTCTGACGACTGCGCTTAGGCGGGATTCGCACCCAGCCCCATCAATGCGCCGACCCAACCCAGCAGACGGCCGCCGCTGAGCCAGTCAATCCAGAACAACTGGTGCAGCAGCACGATGGCCCAGAACACCAGCTGGAACGACAGCTTACGGGTCTTGTGACGGAATACCTGCTGGGCGAGGAAGGCGCCGGGCCAGCCGCCGAGCAGCTCCAGCAGGTGCAGGCTCTGTTCGGGGGTGCGCCAGCCGTTGCGTTCGGCGCTGCGTTTGTCGCGCCAGTAGGCAAGGAAAGCCAGCGCGCTGAAGGCGGGATAGAGCAGCAGGAACCAGATGAAGTAGCCGTCCTTCAGCCAGAGCAGCGAGCCGATGACGGGTAGCGCCAGCAGCACCGCGAGAACCGCCAGCGACCGCCCCAGCGAGCGCTTCGGCACACTCGGGAAAGCCACTTCGCGACCGCTGCGGACGCGCTCGCGGGTGGCGGCGGGAGCAGGATTGCGGCGTATGGCCGGGGTATCGATGGCCAACCCGGCCAGCCTGGCGTGATCGGCGCGGGGGCGGCCGTCCTTGCCTGCGCCTTCGATGTAACACACCTGGTCGCCCGCTTCCGGACGGCGGTCGCCGCGGAAGTCGGAAATGTGCAGGAAGACTTCCCTGCCGCCGGCCTGGGGACGGATGAAGCCGAAGCCCTTGTCATCGTCCCAGCGGCTGATGATGCCGTTCTTTTCCACGTTCACTCGCTATCGGATCAGGGTTTGACGCTGCTCCAGTCGATCAGGGCGAACTGCCAGGTTGCCAGGATCAGCAGGCCGAACACGATACGGTACCAGGCGAAAGCCGCATAGCTGTGGTTGGCGATGAACTTGAGCAGGCCGCGCACGGCGATCATCGCGAAGATGAACGAGGTGACGAAGCCCACCGCGAACACCGGTAGATCCGCCGGCTGGAAGACATCGCGGTACTTGTAGCCGGAATAGACCGCGGCGCCGACCATGGTGGGCATGGCGAGGAAGAAGGAGAACTCGGTGGCGGCCTTGCGCGACAGGCCGAACAGCAGGCCGCCGATGATGGTGGCGCCGGAGCGCGAGGTGCCAGGGATCAGCGCCAGGCACTGGCAGAAACCGACCTTCAGGGCTTCCTTCCAGGTCATGTCGTCGACGGTTTCGGCGTGGATCACGTGCTGGCGCTTCTCCGCCCAGAGCATGATCACGCCGCCCACTACCAGGGCCACGGCCACGGTGATCGGGTTGAACAGGTAATGGTGGATGTAGTCGGCGAAAGCCATACCCAGCACTACGGCGGGGAAGAAGGCGATCAGCAGGTTGAGGGTGAAGCGTTGCGCCCTGGGCTGGCTGGGCAGGCCAAAGATGATGTCGAGGATCTTGCGGCGGAACTCCCAGACCACCGCAAGGATGGCGGCGAGCTGGATGATGATGTTGAAGGCGTCGGCACGTTCGCCGCCAAAGCCGATGAGATCCGCCACGATGATCTGGTGGCCGGTGCTGGAGATCGGCAGGAACTCGGTAAGCCCCTCGACCACGCCAAGAATGAAGGCCTGAAAGGCGCTCCACAGATCCATACTACTTCCCCCGCGAGGCACGCTGGCTCGCACGTTTCTAATGGTTTTGTTCCGCTGCCTGCTCCAGGCGCGCAAGCGCCGCAACGGCGTCGCATGCTAATGCATTGGCCGTCTGGCGCTATGAAATTCACAAAAATTTCTCTTGCACAGCTCCGGCAGAGGAAGCGTTGGCAATTTCGCAAGGAATCTCTTCCCACCGTCGCCAGGAAGATGCAGACAACCACGATCCGGGCCGGTTCGCGCCATCATGCAAAATGCCTAATTCGTTGAAAATTCTCAGTACATTCGTACCAGAAAGCCTAGGAAATACCCTGATGTGTTAGTCCGACGAAACACTCGGCGCGCCGCAAACGCAGGCCCGCTGCAGCTTGACCCTCCCCGCCCAAAGTTGTGTATCAGGGATGCAACAGAATCCGCTTCATTGGTGATCCGCGCCCCGTGCTAGGGCCCGCGCAGGAGTTTCGTACGGCCGTTCTGTATCACCCGCGTGACACGTGCATCTCGATGGCTCGCAGGGGTGAACGCTATCTCATTGATTAGCAATGGGTGTTCAAAAGCGGCACGCCCCCTGCTCCACCTTGGTACCGCTGGTTAGGGCTCAGCGCACCAAGAAGGAACCGCCATCATGTTGGGGAGCATCGCAAGGAGAGTCGCATCCTGCTCGCTGCTGGCCGCAGGTTTCGTCGCCTCAATCGCCATGCAGCCATTCGATCAGGCGCAGGCAGACAACGGCGTCATCGTGCTGCAACGCACGGTACAACCCAGGGTCGCCACGCGGCCGACCATGACGCCCGATCCGAATCCGATCACCGTCAACACCAACATCTCTTCCCAGGTCAACGCCACCGTTGGCGGCACGCTCGGCTCGAGTGAAGTGGGCGACGCGGAATTCGCCTCGGTCACCAGCGGCTCGGGTATCAACGCGATGATCCTGCCGGGCGGCAACCTGCCTGCCATGACGACCACCCAGGCCAACATCAGCAACACCGTCGGCAATGTCAACGCCGGCCACTCTTCGGGCGGCGGTGGTGCGGGTGCCGGATTGTCCAACCAGATCAATGGCGCCATCGGTCGTGGCCTGGCTCCGTTGCAGATGCTCGGTGGAGGACGCTGACATGCGCACCATCGTGTTCTGCGCCAGTGTCCTGCTGCCGCTGCTGGCCCATGCCGCCAGCCAGACCGAGCAGGACAATGCGGTAATCGACGGCAGCGGCCGCGACTTCGTGGGCAACCTCTCGATCAACCAGGCTGCGGGCAACCAGCAACAGCAGAGCAACGCTCGCGCACTCGCCAACGGCACCAACGCCCACGCCTCAACCCATCAGAACCAACAGCTGCAACTGATCGACCCCGATGCCTCGTTGGATGCCAGCGCCAGCATCAGGGGCAACTCGTTCCAGGGCAGCGGTGTCGTCGGCGTCAACCAGGGCGCAGGCCTTGGCAACCAACAGATAAACGCCTTGCGGATCAGCGCGGCAAACACCGCGAACCATCCGGAAAGCCTCGATGACAGCACCCTCGCGCAAAGCGTAGCGGTGACCAGAAACTCGGGTTCCCCCGTAGCCATGCCCGGCCAGCGGATCGTCAATACCGACGATCAGGCATTCGCCGGCAGCGTGGGTGTGGTGCAGGTGAACCAGAGCGCTGGGGTTGGAAACCAGTCGTACAACAACCTCAGCATCAGAGTCGCGGGAGGACTCTGAACAACCAACCTAGCCCAACACTAGATGCACAATAAGCAAGGAGTAAGGCCATGAAAGCAAAACTGGTACTGACCCCGTTAGCAATGGCAATGGCAGCAGTGCTCTCCGTCGCGGCTTACGCCGACCAGGGCGGAGAAGGCAAAGGCAAGGACGATCACCACCATCAACAGCACCACCAGCAGCCCAGCATTCCTGACTGGCTCAAAGGTGGCGCAACTGCCACCGTGACCGATGCCCAGTACAACCACGGCAACCAGGTCACCAACAAAGGTACCCAGAACAATGCCAGCGCCAACGGCTCCATCGGCGGCGTATCGGGCAACGTAGGGGCCAACGTGGCGGCGGGCGACAACAACCAGCAGGCCAACGCCGTGGCACTGGCAACCGCCGACGAGAGCTTCGTCTTCGGCTATGCCAACGCTTCGACGTCTGTAACCCAACAGGCATACAACAACAAGCTGGACAATTACTCGACCGCCAACAACGCCAGCCTCAACAACTCGTTGCAAGGCATTTCGGGCAACTTCGGCGTCAACGTGGCCGCGGGCAACTATAACCAACAGAAAAACGACATGGCGGCTGCCGTTTCCAACGGCCAGTACACCAGTGCAGCTGGCAGCGCAACGCAAACCAGCAATGGCAACGTCACCACCAACAACTCCACTGTCAAGACCGAGTACGTACAGGTCGGCATGGGCTTCGTCGCAGGCGGCGGCTACAAGGGGATCTCCGACCAGCACGGCGATACCTACCTGGATACCTGGTCGGGCGAAACCCACCCGGGTGGTTCCAATACGGGCCACATCGACGTGGATAGCCAGGCTCAAGGGGCTTCAGACCGCCTGAACAACGGCGGCGCGCTGTCCTTCGACGAAGTGGGCACCATCGGCCTGGCCGGCTTCGCTACCGGCTACATTCCGGTGGTATCCGGCTTCAACAAGGCCGTCGTGAACAACGCCTCGTTGAACGGCTCGATCATTGGCGTCTCCGGCAACGTCGGCGTCAACGTGGCAGCCGGTGGCGGCAACCAGCAGACCAACTCGCTGTCCATCGGCGCCGGTTGCTCTGCCTGTGCCGGCAAGTCGACCTTCTGAGTGGCCGTATCGGGTCCCGGCTTCGGCCGGGGCCCCTTCCAATGACGGGACCTGCCGCCATGCGCTCTCTCTTTGCCCTGACGTTGCTATTGCTGACCGGAATCGCCGACGCGGCGTACCTGCCGTTCGCTGCGTTGCCTGGCGGCAACCTCGCTTATAAGGAGGTCCAGAGCATTCGTGAGCGCCGCTTCGCCGATCTGGTGGAACAGAAAACCGACTTCAGCTGCGGCGCTGCCGCCCTGGCAACCATCCTCGAGAAGGCCTACAACGCCCCGCTGGATGAGCAGACCGTGATCCAGGGCATGCTGACCTATGCCGACGCCGAGCAGGTGCGCAAACAAGGCTTCTCCATGCTGGATATGAAGCGCTACGTCGAGAGCATGGGCATGCGCGCCCGCGGTTATCGCATCCAGGCCGATCAGCTCGAGCAATTGAAGATTCCGGTGATCGTCCTGATGGAAATCCGTGGCTACAAGCACTTCGTGGTGCTGCAGCGGACGCAGGACAACTGGGTCTACGTCGGCGACCCCGCATTGGGCCACAAGAGGTACACCCGCGACGATTTCAACAAAGGCTGGAACGGCATCGTGTTCGCGGTGATCGGTCATGGCTATGACCGAAACAACCCTTTGCTGAGCCCGCCCGAACCCCTGACCGCGAGAGACCGACTGGACCACTTTCGCCCCGTCAGGGATGCCGATCTGATGGACTTTGGCTTCATTCACAGCGACTTCTTCTGAGAATGAGCGGAGCAGGACAGCTCCTGGAGAACGCCATGAAACGACAACTCCTGCTTGCCGCGAGCTGCCTTGCCGCAAGTTTCCAGTTACCGGCGGCCACCCTGTTGCAGCCCGTGGAACTGAGCGATCTCGAACTATCCCAACTGCGCGGCCGGTTTGTCCTTCCGGACCGTATCATCAGCTTCGGGGTGACCATGTCCAGCATCTGGCAGAACGCCAACGGACAGAGCCTGGGAGCCCAGGTCAACATGCAGGTGCAGAACACCATGAACCTGCAGACGAAAATGCCGGTGGCAACTCCCGTCTTCAACGTCACCCTGCTCAACGGCCAGCAGAACAACCAGATCGCCACGCCCCCCGCCGGCACTGGCCAGGTCAATGGCGGCGCCGGCTTGAATCAGGTACAGGGCATTGCCCAAAGCGTACGCACCGCGGGTGACTACAACCAGGCCGGCAACGACATGACCATCGACGTCAAGCAGGCCGACACCGCCGGGCCGCTGCCCAGCGGCACCAGCAACCTGAACCAGAGCGTCACTACCGACGCCGGCACCGTCGCCGTGGCGGCCGCCAACAACGGTCTGCAACTGTCGGTCCAGGCCAACGGACAGGGCACCGCCCTGCAAACCATCGGCGCCAGTGGCGTCGCTCAGGCCATCGCGCTCAGCGGCATCGCCAATCTGGTACAGAACCTGGCCAACTTGAGCGTGGTAATGAAGAACAATCCAACGGCACTGAACAACATCAACTGCGCCCTCGACCAGCTCCGCGCGTTACGTCCCACAGGGTACTAGGACACGTCCTACAGTTTATTGAAAGTTGAACTAGGCTGAGATCACCACGCGTATTTCTCAACCAAACCAATAACGACCAGGGACGCCGGAAATGCGTAAATCCAGCTGTTTGCAGGCAGTGGTGTGTGCAACGTCCATCGTGACTTCGCTGACCGCACAGGCAGCCAGCGAAGCCGAGGTGGAGGCCCTGAAGAAGGAGCTTCTGGAGCTTCGCCAGCGTTATCAGGAGCAACAGAACGCCCTATCGGTGCTCGAACAGCGGGTACGCCAGGTCGAGAGCCAGCCCGCCCAGGCTCAGGGTATCGTCAAACCCATTCAGGCACCTTACCAGGCCAAGGCCGCCGCCCAGCAACAGCAGGTGGCTGCCGCTCAGGGCGCCCCGCGCAACAGCTCCGGCAGTACCTACGGCGAGTCCCTCAAGGACAACTCGCAACCCGCGCAAAGCGTGGAGAACATCTACCAGGACGCCAGCGGCTTCTTCGGCAATGGGGCATTCAGCGTCGAGACCGGCCTGACCTACAGCCGCTACGATACCCGCCAGCTGTTCCTCAACGGCTTCTTGGCGCTCGACTCGATCTTCCTCGGCAACATCGGCGTTGACCAGATCGAGGCCGATATCTGGACCCTGGACCTCACCGCCCGCTACAACTGGCGCAATCGCTGGCAGTTCGACGTGAACGTGCCAGTGGTGTATCGCGAGTCCACCTACGAGTCGGCCGGCGCTGGCGGCAGCACCAACCAGATTTCCTCGGAATCGGTCACCGGCGACCCGCGCATCGGCGACGTCAACGTCGGCATCTCCTACAAGTTCATGGACGAGAGCGACAGCCGTCCGGACATGGTCGCCAGCTTCCGGGTCAAGGCGCCCACCGGCAAGGACCCGTATGGCATCAAGATCCACCAGGTGCCGGGCAACAATAACCTCAACGTCCCCGACGACCTGCCCACCGGCAACGGCGTCTGGTCGATCACCCCGGGCATCTCGATCGTCAAGACCGTCGACCCGGCGGTACTGTTCGGCAGCCTCTCCTATACCTACAACTTCGAAGAGTCATTCGACGACATCGACCCCTCCCAAGGCGTGAAGACCGGCGGCAAGGTCGACCTCGGCAACTGGTTCCAGATCGGCGCGGGCGTCGCCTTCGCGCTCAACGAGAAAATGAGCATGTCGTTCTCCTTCTCCGACCTGGTCAGCCAGAAGAGCAAGATCAAGCCCGACGGCGACAGCTGGCAGACCATCCAGGGCAGCGATGCCAACGCCGGCTACTTCAACTGGGGCCTGACCTACGCGGTCAGCCCGAAGCTGACCATCGTGCCGAACCTCTCCATCGGCATCACCCCGGACGCTCCCGACTTCACCTTCAGCGTAAAATTCCCCTACTACTTCTGACCGCAGAAACACGGAAGGCCCCTTTCGGGGCCTTCCTTTTTTAAAGCTCTAACCTTTCAGCGCAACTGATGCTTGTGCAACAAGCGATAGAAGGTTGGCCGCGAAATACCCAGCATCCGCGCCGCCACGCTGAGGTTATCGCCGTGCCGGGCCAGCGCATCGCACATGGCCTGTCGTTCGGCACCCAGCTTGTATTCCTCGAGCGTCACCAGCGGCAGATGGACCGAGCGTCCCTTCTCCCGCTCCAGCCCCAGATCACGAGCCTCGATCTGTCGCCCTTCGGCCAGCACCAGCCCGCGCCTTACCCGATTGGCCAGCTCGCGCACATTGCCGGGCCAGCCATGCTCGGCCATTGCGGCCAGCGCGTCGTCCGAGAAACGCCGCGGCCGGCGGCCGGTCTCGACGCTGTAAAGGTGAGCGAAGTGATTGGCGAGCAGCGCGAGGTCGCCGTTGCGCTCGCGCAGCGGCGACGTGGATACCTGGAGGACATTGAGCCGGTAGTACAGGTCTTCGCGAAACCGCCCGGCGCGGATGGCCTGCTCCAGGTCGACATGGGTCGCCGCCAGCACCCGCACATCGACATCGATGGGCTGGCTGCCGCCAACGCGCTCGATCTGCTTCTCCTGCAGCACACGCAACAGGTTGGCCTGCAGCTCCATCGGCAGATCGCCCACCTCGTCGAGGAACAGCGTGCCGCCATTGGCCTGTTCGAAGCGACCAATCTTGCGCTGATGCGCCCCGGTAAAGGAACCCTTCTCGTGGCCGAACAGCTCCGACTGGATCAGCGCTTCGGGCATTGCACCGCAGTTGATCGCCACGAAGGGGCGGATCGCCCTTCGCGACTGGCGGTGCAGCGTGCGCGCCACCAGCTCCTTGCCGGTGCCACTTTCGCCGCGAATCAGCACGGGGGACTCGGTGGGAGCGAACTTCGCCAGCAGTTTGCGCAGTTCGCGCACGTCCCGGCTTTCGCCCAACAGCTCATGTTCGCGCTCATCGCTGTGCACACTGCCGCGCCCGCGCAGGCGCGCCATGCCAAAGGCGCGGCCGAGGGTGACCTGCACCCGCGCCACATCAAACGGCAAGGTATGAAAATCGAAGAACCATTCGCTGACGAAATCGCCCACTTCGTTCAGGGGCAAAACGTCAGGGCTGAGCACGGCTATCCACTCCGTGCCACTGCGGCTGATGAGTTCCTTGACGGACTCCCGGCGTTCGAGATGCCGGGGTTGCAAACGCAGCAGGCCGACGTCACAGCCGCGATTGCTGGCGTTATCCAGCTCGCAACTGTCTACCTCCCACCCTGCTGCCCGTAGTCCGGGTAATAACCTGCGGCAGTCGTCGCATGGATCAACCACCAGCAGGCGACGAAGATTCGCGGCTGCCTCGAGCATGCTCCCTTCCTTGGCGCCATTATTTTGAAAAACTTTAAAAAACAGTTGGTTGGCGCTCCAGTTTGTAAAGCTAGCAATATCTTGACGCCGCACATCGACCGTTTTCCTATAAGGTCAATGCCGAATCGATCTCACCATCCCAGCCCTCGCCGCTTGACTTCCAGCCGACGGACGAACTCCTCCAGCACCAGCTTGTAGAGATCGTCGCCCAGGTACACATCCTCCACGCCGCAGTCGATGTTCGGGTTGTCGTTCACCTCGATCACCACCACCCGCTCCCCCGACTGTTTCAGGTCCACGCCGTAGAGCCCGTCGCCGATCAGGTTCGCGGTTTTCACCGCCAGTTCCACCACTTTGCGCGGTGCCTCGTGGACGGCCATGGTGCGGAAATCGCCGCTCACTTCCTGCGCGCCAGGGCTGTGGTCGTAGATCTGCCAGTGCCCCTTGGACATGAAGTACTGACAGGCGAATATCGGTTTCTGGTTCAAGACGCCGATCCGCCAGTCGTATTCGGTATAGAAGAACTCCTGGGCCAGCAGCAGTACCGAGCGCTCGAACAATTCGGCGCTGGCCTTGAGCAGCTCCTCCTGGTTGCTGACCTTGATCACCCCACGGGAGAAGCTGCCGTCGGGGATCTTCAGCACCAGCGGGAATCCCAGGCGCTCGCCGACCTTTTCCAGCTCCTGCGGGTTGTCCTTGTAGAGGATTTCGGTGGCCGGCATGCCCAGCTTGTGGCTGCGCAGCAGGTCGGCCAGATAGACCTTGTTGGTGCAGCGCAGGATCGATACTGGGTCGTCCATCACCACCATGCCCTCGCTCTCGGCCTTCTTGGCGAAGCGATAGGTATGGTCGCTGACGCTGGTGGTCTCGCGGATCAGCAGCGCGTCGTATTCGGCCAGGCGCGAGTAGTCCTTCTTCTCGATCAGTTCGACGTCGATGCCCAGGGTCTTTCCGACGCGGATGAAATTCTTCAGCGCCTTGCGATCGGACGGCGGGAAGGCCTCCTCCGGATCGTGCAGGATCGCCAGGTCATAGCGGTACTGCTTGCGCGAGCGCGGCTTGCGCCATATCTGCCGGCTGAAGCCATCCAGGGCATTGGCGAATTGCTCCTCCTGGTCCTCGCGCAGCTTGTGGATGTTCCCCGGTTTCACGCCTTCGATATGCCAGCCCCGGTTCTTGCGGAACTCCACCAGCAGCATCGGGCACGGCAGCGCCTCGAACAGCTGGCGCGCCAGGTCCTGCAGCGGCTCGATGTCGGTGCGGCCGAAGTACAGCGTCAGGGTGAAACCGTCGGTGCTGCCGTAGGGATGATCGGCCAGCGCCTTGTCGAGGGTTTTCTCCAGGTCCTCCAGGGCCAGGCTGTAGAGCGACTTCTTCGCCAGCTCGCTGATGCTGCGCACCGACGGAATCACCTTGTGCCCGCGCGCCTCGGCCAGCAGCGAGCAGTAATAGCCATGGCCCAGGTACTTGTAGTTGCGGCACAGGTTGATCACCTGCACACGCTTGCCGTTGTCGTCGTCGATGGGCATCTCCAGGTATTCCTGGGCGCTGACCACATCTTCACTGGGATAGTAGGAGGCCCAGTCTTCCTTGCGCTCCACGATGATGAACAGCTTGCTCACGACACCTCCGAAGTTGCCCCGCGCTTGCCGCGCCGATAGGCCAGGACAATACTGGTTGCTGCTTCGACCGCACTGAACCGCGCCCGTTCGCAGCCAGCACCGACACGGTGCGCCCCGCAGATTAACGAATGCTTACCCTATGAAACTCCAGTTCCGCGCCGCCTCCGCCGACGACCTGCACGCCCTGGTCGAGATGGAAAACCGCTGTTTCGAACACGACCGTCTGTCCCGCCGCAACTTCCAGTGGATGATCACCCGCGCCCACGCCAGCCTCACCGTCGCCGAATCCGACGGCGTTCTGCTCGGCTACGCGCTGGTGCTGTTCCACCAGGGCACGTCACTGGCGCGCCTGTACTCCATTGCCGTGGACGAGCGTGCGCGCGGTATCGGCCTGGGCCAGAAGCTGCTGGACCGCGCCGAGGCCGCGGCGCTGGAGAACGACTGCGCCTACCTGCGCCTGGAAGTACGGCCGGACAACCGCGGCGCCATCGCTCTCTATGAGCGTAACGGCTACCGTCCGTTTGCCACGGTGCGCGACTACTACGAAGACCACAGCGAAGCGCTGCGCTTCGAAAAGCGTATCCGCCAGATCAACGAACGCACGCACCGTCACGTGCCTTACTACCGGCAAACCACCGAGTTCACCTGCGGCCCCTCGGCGCTGCTGATGGCCATGGGCGCGCTGGAACCCCAGCGCCGTCTGGAGCGCAGCGAGGAACTGCGCCTGTGGCGCGAGGCGACCACCATCTACATGACCGCCGGCCACGGCGGCTGCAGCCCGCAGGGCCTGGCGCTGGCGGCGCACCGACGGGGATTCCGGGTGCAATTGCAGCTATCAGAAGATGGCCCGTTGTTCCTCGATGGCGTGCGCAGCGAGGAAAAGCGCGAGGTGATGCGCCTGGTCCACGAGGACTTTGCCGCCGAACTGGCTCGCAGCGACGTGGAGCAACTGCTGCTCAACCAGTTGGATATCGACAGCGCGCTGGAGGCAGGCGGTCAGCCGATGGTGCTGATCAGCAGCTACCGTCTGACCCGCTCCAAGGCGCCGCACTGGGTGACGGTCACCGACTGCGACGAGGACTTCGTCTACCTGCACGACCCCGACGTCGACCACAGCCAGCACCGCGAGCCGCTGGACTGCCAGCACATCCCGGTGAGCCACGCGGAGTTCGAGCAGATGAGCCGCTTCGGCCGCAGCAAGCTGCGCGCGGCGGTGATCCTCTACCAGCGCTGACGCTAGCCGGCGATGGCTTCGCCACCGACCCGCAGCACGCCGGTATCGATCGCCAGGTGCACCAGTTCAGCGTGGGACACCACCTGCAGCTTCTGCTTGAGCAGGGTGACGTGGTTCGACACCGTCTTGGCGCTGATGCACAGGTGTTCCGCCACCTGCCGCACCGGCAGGCCGCGGGCGAGCATCACGAAGATCTCGAACTCGCGCTGGGTCATGCCCTGCAGGCGCGGATCCTGGCCATCGGCGCCCGCGGGCTGGCGCGCCAGCTGGGTGGCCAGCGGCTGCTCGATGTACGCATGCCCCGCCAATATTCGCCTGACCGCCTCCACCAGCACCGCCGGCGAGGCGCCCTTGGTGATATAGCCCGCCGCGCCGGCGTCCAGCGCCTGGCGTACCAGCGGCAGCTCGTCGTGCATGCTGAAGAACAGCACGCGCAGTTGTGGCAGGCGCTGGCGCAACCGCCGGGTGACTTCCAGGCCACTGATGCCGGGCAGGCCGATATCCAGGATCACCAGGCTCGGCACGCTGCGCTGCACCGCCTCCAGGGCGGACTCGCCATCGATGGCCTCGCTCACCTCGACCTCGGGGATCAGCCCGCGCAGCAGTGCGGCGACGCCGTCGCGGACCACGAAATGATCGTCCACCAGCAGGATCTTCACGCCCTCTCTCCTTCCATCACACCGGTTGCCAACGGCATCCACAAGCGCAGGGCCAGGCCGCCACCCGGTCGACGGCGCAGGTGCAGTTCGCCGCCCAGGCAACGGGCCCGCTCGTGCATGGAACGCATGCCGATGCCTGTTCGTGGCCGCCCGTTGCAGCCTCGCCCATCATCACGCACCCACAGGTAGAGCCGCCCGCAATGGCGTCGCAGGATCACCCGAACCCTCCGCGCGTCGGCATGTCGCGCCACGTTGGTCAGCGCCTCCTGTAGCAGGCGGTACAGGTGCGCCTTCGCCACTGTCGGCAGCGCCGGCAGTGGCTCCAGGTGCAGGCTGCACCTCACCCCCTGGCTGGCCTGCCATTGCCCGACGTGCAGCCGCAGCGCCTCTTCCAGGCTGACCCGCTCCAGCACCACCGGGTAAAGGTCGCGCACCAGCGCACGAAAACTCTCGTTTAGGCCCTGGCAATGCTGCTCCAGACGGTCGAGGGTGACGCATCCGATACCGTCCTGGCCTTCCAGGCTGCGCAGCAGGAATACCTGCGCGCGGATGCCGGCGAGGTACTGGCCGATGTCATCGTGCAGCGCCTGGGCCAACTGCTGGCGCTCACGCTCCTGCACCGCGAGCAGCGCGCGGGTCAGCTCGGCATTTTCCACGCAGGCACGTTCCAGCTCGCCGACCATGCCGTTGAAGCCACTGGCCAGGCGCTGCGCCTCGGGCAGGGCATGGTCTGGCAGGCGTACCTGGAACTGGCCACGGGAGACATTCTCCAGGGCACCATGCAGTTGCTCCACCACCCGCAAGCCCCCCTGCACGGCCCAGCGGATCGCCAGCAGACTGGCCAGCAGCGATACGCCGAACAGCACCAGCAGTTGCACCAGCGAATCGCGCACCTCGTCGATCTCGTCGCGCGGGTCCAGGCTCAATTGCACGCGTCGGCCATCGGCCAGCGTGAGCAGGGTCGGCGCCGGCAGGTCGGGATACAGGCGGGTCACCAGCCAGTCATCCAGGCCGGTGTGCGGTGCGGGCGCCCCCGAGTCCAGCCAGTGCACGCGCACATGGCGCAGGCCGGCGGTGAGGTCGGGGTCCAGGCTGGCCGGGTCGCGCTGCGCTGCCTCACGCAGGTACTCGATCACGCCCCGCGCGGCATCCATCTCACGGCGCACATCGTCGTTGCCCTGATGCACCAGCACCGCCAGGCAAACCCCCGCGAGCAGCGCGAAGAACAACCCGACCAGCAGGTTGATCCGCCACAGCGCGGACATCTAGTGCGCGCCGCGACAGGTCGTGATGCAGCCCACCGGCGCCACGGGCGCACGCAGCTCCGCCGCCGGCAGGTAACCGTTGCGCGTGTAGAGGAAATCGAAACCGAACAGGCTGAGCATCAGCAGGATCGGCAGGACGAGAGTGACGGCGATACGCATGGCGACGCTCCTCTTCTGGTTCTTGTAGCGCCATCCTAGGTCGCGGGCGCGGCGCGCAACCTACTACCTTGGTACTGCCCCACCGGTACTTTCTGCATATTTGCCGCGCCGTGGGCGATTCCTATGCTGGCCGCACAACAACAAGCCGGCCCACCCAGGGAGTCGCCCATGCGTCAGTTCGCCCTTCATGGCGTCGCCTATCTGCTCGCGGTTGCCTGCGCCGCTGCCTTCAGCCTCGGGGCTCGTGCCGAGGAAGCTCCTGGGCTGGAAATCCGCATCGGCTACCTGGGCTACACGCCCGATCCGGGCCCACTGCTGTCCAACGTCATCCCCGAACCCACCGACGCTGGCCTGCGCGGCGCCGAATTGGCGATCACCGACAGCAACAGCACCGGGCGCTTCCTCAAGCACCGCTACAGCCTGGAAGCCGCCAGTTCCGATACCCCGGAAAAGCTGCTGGCCGAAGCCGGGCGCCTGCACGCCGCTGGACTGCGCCTGTTCGTGGTCAACGCCCCGGCAGACACGCTGCGCCAACTGGCCGCCGCGCTTCCGGACAGCCTGCTGTTCAACGCCGGCGCTGCCGATGACGAACTGCGCGCCAGCCAGTGCGCGGCAAACGTGCTGCATACGCTGCCCAGCCGGCTGATGCTGACCGACGCCCTCACCCAGTTCCTGGTGCTGCGCAAGTGGACGCGCTGGCTGCTGATCGTCGGCCAGCGCCCGGAAGACGCCCTGTACGCCAACGCCCTGCGCCGCTCGGCCAAGCGCTTCGGCGCGAAGATAGTCGAAGAAAAACCCTTCACCTTCGATAACGATCAGCGCCGCAGCGCCCAGGCCGACATGGCGCTGTTCACCCAGTCCGGCGAGGACTACGACGCCGTGCTGGTAGCCGACGAGCACGGCGACTTCGGCGAGTACGTGCCCTACAACACCTGGCTGCCGCGGCCCGTCGCCGGCACCCAGGGGCTGGTCGCCACCGGCTGGCACAAGACGGTGGAAACCTACGGCGCCGCGCAGCTGCAGAAGCGCTTCGAGGAACGCGCCGGGCGCTGGATGAACGACCGCGACTTTGCCGCCTGGATCGCCGTGCGCAGCATCGCCAGCGCCGTTACCCGCCTGCGCGACGCCGACCCCATGGCGATCCGCACGCTGTCGCTCTCCCCCGACCTGCCGCTGGACGGCTTCAAGGGCTACAAGCTCGGCTTCCGCCCGTGGGATGGCCAGCTGCGCCAGCCGATCCCGCTGGTACAGCCACGCGCGCTGGTCAGCACCTCCCCGCAGGAAGGCTTCCTGCACCCCGCCAGCGAACTCGACAGCCTCGGCCTGGACGCACCGGAAAGCCAGTGCCACCTCGCCGACACACAGCCATAAGAAGAACGTCCCATGAGGAACCTGCCCATGCCCCGCCTGCTTGCCCTCTCCTGCCTGAGCCTCGCGCTCGGCCTGGTACCCACGGCCTTTGCCGCCACCGCCTACGTGTCCAACGAGAAGGACAACAACCTCAGCGTCATCGACCTGGATACCCTGGCCGTCACCGGCACCATCGACACCGGCAAGCGCCCGCGCGGCCTGGCGCTGTCCCACGACAACAAGCTGCTGTACGTCTGCGCCAGCGATTCGGACACCGTGCAGGTGATCGACCTGGCCACCCGCAAGATCATCAAGCAACTGCCCTCGGGTGCCGACCCCGAGCAATTCGCCCTGCACCCCAACGACCGCTGGCTGTATGTCTCCAACGAGGACGATGCGCTGGTCACGGTGGTCGATACCCAGACCGCCCAGGTGCTCGGGCAGATCGACGTCGGCGTCGAGCCAGAAGGCATGGCGGTGAGCCCGGATGGCAAGTGGGCGGTGAACACCAGCGAGACCACCAACATGCTGCACTGGATCGACACCGCGACCCAGAAGCTGGTGGACAGCACCCTGGTGGACCAGCGCCCGCGCCACGCCGAGTTCACCCACGACGGCTCGCAGGTCTGGGTCTCGGCGGAGATCGGCGGCACCGTCAGCGTGGTCGACACCGCCAGCCGCCAGATCCTCAAGACCCTGCGCTTCGCCATCCAGGGCGTGCACCCGGACAAGGTGCAGCCGGTGGGCGTGCAACTGACCCGCGATGGCAAATACGCCTTCGTCGCCCTCGGCCCGGCCAACCATGTAGCGGTAGTGGATGCGAAGACGTTCGAGGTGCTCGACTACCTGCTGGTGGGCCGCCGCGTCTGGCACCTGGCGTTCACCCCGGACGAGAAGACCCTGCTGGCCACCAATGGCGTCAGCGGCGATGTCTCGGTGATCGATGTCGCCTCGCGCAAGGTCACCAAGTCGATCAAGGTGGGCCGCTATCCGTGGGGCGTGGTGGTGACGCCATGAATGCGCTGACGGTCCGCGACCTCGGCTTCTCCTACGGCCCGCGCCGCGCCCTCGACGGCCTGGAGTTCGAGCTCCCCGCCGGGCGCTTCACCGCCCTGCTGGGGCCCAACGGTGCCGGCAAGTCCACCCTGGTTGCCCTGCTCACCCGGCTCTACGACCTGCAGCAGGGCGAGATCGACGTGCTCGGCTACAGCCTGCGCCAGCAGCCGCGCCTGGCCCTGCGCCAGCTCGGCGTGGTGTTCCAGCAGAGCACCCTGGACCTGGACCTGAGCGTGGAGCAGAACCTGCGCTACCACGCCGCCCTGCATGGCCTGCCGCGCAGCGTGGCGCACGAACGGATCGACGCCGAACTGGCCCGCCAGCACTTGCAGGAGCGCCGTCGCGACAAGGTCCGCGCGCTCAATGGCGGCCATCGCCGCCGCGTGGAGATCGCCCGCGCGCTGCTGCATCGGCCACGCCTGCTGCTGCTCGACGAGGCCAGCGTCGGGCTCGACCCGGCGGCGCGCCAGGCGCTCAACAACCATGTGCGCCGGCTGTGCCGCGAGGATGGCCTGGCGGTGCTCTGGACCACCCACCTGCTGGATGAGGTGCGCGACGAGGATGCGCTGCTGGTGCTCGATCGCGGCCGCCTGGTCGCCCGTGGCGAGGCGCGGGACATCTGCGCGGCGGACGCCGGCAACCTGGAGCGCACCTTTCACCGCCTGACCCGCCTGGAGGCCTGCGCATGAGTACCCTGGAGAGCCCGCGGCTCGGTCCTGCCGCCTACTGGCAATGCCTGTGCGGCATCGTCAGGCGCGAATGGCTGCGCTTCGTCCTGCAACGCTCGCGTTTCCTCAGCGCGCTGGTGCGGCCGCTGCTCTGGCTGCTGGTGTTCGCCGCCGGCTTCCGCGCCGCGCTGGGCATTTCGATCATCGAGCCGTACGACACCTACGTCACCTACGAGACCTACATCGTGCCGGGGCTGTGCTGCATGATCCTGCTGTTCAACGGCATGCAGGGCTCGCTGTCGATGGTCTACGACCGGGAGATGGGCAGCATGCGCGTGCTGCTGACCAGCCCGCTACCGCGTGCCTTCCTGCTCGCCAGCAAGCTGTTGGCCACCGCGCTGGTGTCGCTGTTGCAGGTCTACGCCTTCCTGCTCATCGCCTGGCTGTATGGCGTGCAGCCGCCGCCGATGGGGCTGGTTGCCGCGCTACCGGCATTGCTGCTGGCCGCCCTGCTGCTGGGCGCGCTGGGGTTGCTGCTGTCCAACGGCATCCGCCAGCTGGAGAACTTTGCCGGGGTGATGAATTTCGTCATCTTCCCTCTGTTCTTCCTCTCCTCCGCGCTCTACCCGTTGTGGAAGATGCGCGAGGCCAGCCAGTGGTTGTACTGGCTGTGCGCGCTGAACCCGTTCAGCCACGCCGTGGAACTGCTGCGCTTCGCCCTGTACGAGCGCTTCAATCCACTGGCCAGTGGCGTCTGCCTGGGCCTGACGCTGCTCTTCGCCGGCCTTGCCGTGCTGACCTTCAACCCGCAGCACGCCGCCCTGCGCAAGGGGTGAAATCTCCTACTTTGGTACTGGTTTGCCCCTCCGGACGTCGAATTTCCAAAGCGGCAGCGCCGGCATCTAATGGCCACTACAAGAAGAACTCATCAGAGATACCGCCATGCCTCGCCTTGCCACTGCCCTGTACGGCCACGTGAGCGGCTGCCTCGCCGCGTGCCTGCTCAGCCTGACGCTTCCGGCCGCGCAGGCCGACGACACGCCGCTGTTCTCCGCAGACGGCTATCGCCAGGCCCAGTACCGCAGCCCGACGCCGCCTTCCGCCGACCACGCCGTCACCCTCGACACCCCCGCCCTGCAGGCGCTGCTCAAGCGCGAGCCGAAGGCCCGGCTGGTGGACGTTTACCGCCGCACCTTCTTGAACGGCCAGTTCGTCGAAAATGAAAAGCACCGCAACCTGCCCGGCAGCCTGTGGCTGGCCAACGTCGGCACCGGCATCCTGGAACCGCAGTGGCAGGCCTACTTCGAACACAATCTCGCCCAACTCACCGAGGGCGATGCCAAGCGGCCGCTGGTGTTCTACTGCCGCTCCGACTGCTGGATGAGCTGGAACGCCATCCGCCGCGCGCATGCGCTGGGCTATGCCAGCCTCTACTGGTACCGTGACGGTATCGACGCCTGGGAGCAGGCGGGACTGCCCTTGCAGGACGCCCAGCCGCAACCCCTGAAGTAACTTGCAATCACCGCCCATAACGACAACAACGAGGTGCAGGCCATGTACAAGATCCTGATCGCCGACGATCACCCGCTGTTCCGCGAGGCGATCCACAACGTCATCGCCGACGGCTTCCCCGGCAGCGAAGTGATGGAGACCGCCGACCTCGACAGCGCCCTGGGCCTGACCCAGGAACACGACGATCTCGACCTGATCCTGCTCGACCTGAACATGCCCGGCATGCATGGCCTGAATGGCCTGATGAGCCTGCGCAACGAGGCGCCGACCATTCCCGTGGTGATCGTCTCCGCCGAGCAGGACAAACAGGTCGTCCTGCAGGCCATCACCTACGGCGCCGTAGGCTTCATCACCAAGTCCTCACCGCGCGTGCAGATGACCGAGGCCATCGAACAGATCCTCAACGGCAACGTCTACCTGCCGTCGGACATCATCCGCACCCAGAAGTCCTCGCCACGCCGCAGCGGCCAGGAAGACCACAGCATCCCGCCAGAACTGCTGCAGGCACTGACCCGCAAGCAACTGCTGGTGCTGGAGCGGATGACCAAGGGCGAGTCGAACAAGCAGATCGCCTACAACCTGGAGATCGCCGAAACCACGGTGAAGGCCCACGTCTCCGCCATCCTGCGCAAGCTGAAGGTTCACAACCGCGTGCAGGCGATTCTCTGCGCGGGTGACATCGACTTCGCCGCCTACCTGCGTCGCTGAAACTTTCATCAGCGTGCCGCTGAGACCGCTACCGGGAACCACTCGATGCCCTCCACCCGCACCCTGAGCCTCACCGGCCTGGCGATGCTTGCCTTCGCCGGCAACTCCATCCTCTGCCGCCTGGCGCTCAAGGCCGCCAGCATCGACGCGGTGAGCTTCACCGGCATCCGCATCCTCTCCGGCGCGCTGATGCTTGCCGTGCTGCTCAGACTGCGCCGCCGCGCCGCCAGCGAAGGGGGCAACTGGCGCGCAGCAGCGGCGCTGTTCGTCTACGCCGCGGCCTTCTCCTACGCCTACGTGCAGCTGGATGCGGGTACCGGCGCCCTGCTGCTGTTCGGCGCGGTGCAGGTGACCATGATCCTGGTCGGCCTGCTGCGCGGCGAACGCCTGCACGGCCAGGCGCTGCTCGGCTTCCTGCTGGCTCTCGGCGGGCTGCTCGCCCAGCTGCTGCCCAGCGCCAGCGCGCCGCCGTTGGCCGGCGCGCTGCTGATGCTGCTGTCGGGTGTGGCCTGGGGGCTGTATTCGTTGCTGGGGCGCCAGGGCAGCGATCCGCTGGCGATCACCACCGGCAATTTCGCGCGCGCCATTGCCTTTGCGGCCTTGCTGGCGGCTTGCTTCCACGCCGATCTGCGGGTGGATGCGATGGGTGTCGTCTATGCCGTGCTGTCCGGCGCGGTGGCGTCGGGCATCGGCTACGCGATCTGGTACAGCGCACTACCGGGTCTGTCGGCGATCCAGGGCGCTTCGGTGCAGTTGAGCGTACCCATTCTCGCCGCCCTTTCCGGCGCCGTGCTGCTCGGCGAGGCGATCAGCCTGCGCCTGGCGTTGGTGTCGCTGGCGGTACTGGGCGGGATTGCGCTGATCCTGCTGGCCAAGGTGCGCGCTCCGGCCGCCCAGCGGGCCTGATTCAATCTGTTTTTTGCAGGAGCGAGCTTGCTCGCGAACGATGTTTCCGCGTTGAGCGGTTCGCGAGCAAGCTCGCTCCTACAATTCGTGGGCCTGGAAAGGTCCGTGCAAGCTATTACCCTCTCCCAGAGGATGGGGGCGTATGGTGCAGGATGTAACCACAATTTCAGCCGGTACGAACTGCCCCCTCTCCCCTTGGGAGAGGGCTGGGGTGAGGGCCGGCCCGAGCGCCGAAACTACCCGCACACCAGCGCTCAAATCAGTGGGCGCTATCGATCAGATGGCACAGCGCGGTCTTCAGCTTCATCGGCCGCACCGGCTTGTGCATCAGCGTGTGCCCCAGCTCGCGGATTTGCTGCTTCAACTCGTTGCTGTAGTTGGCGGTGATCATCAGCGCCGGTAGCGGCGTGCCGCGTCGGGCGTTGATCGAGGCGACGGCATCGACGCCGTTCAGCCCCTCGTCCAGGTGGTAATCGACGATCAACAGGTCCGACTCGGCATGGAAATTATCGACCTGCCGCGCCAGGTCCTCCTCCGACAGCGCGGTCACCACCTGGCAACCCCAGGTTTCCAGCAGCGTGCGCATGCCGGCGCAGATCGCGGCATCGTTATCCAGCACCCAGACGCGCGACCCGCGCAGGCGCTCCACCAGGTCGTCGGCGGTACGCTCCGGTTCCGGTTCGGTGCGCGCCACGCGGCGAGCCAAGGGGACTTCGATGGAAAAACGCGACCCCTTGCCCAGCGCCGACTCCACCTGGATACGATGGCCCAGCATGCGTGCGATCTTCTCGACGATCGCCAGCCCCAGCCCCAGCCCGCGGTCCTGGTGAAAGCGCTGCACGTCACCGCGTTTGAACTCCTGGAATATCTCGCCGAGCTTGTCCGCGGCGATGCCCACGCCGGTGTCCCAGACCTCGATCCACAGGCTGTGCCGGCGCCGCCGGCAGCCCAGCAGCACGCGCCCCGAAGGCGTGTAGCGGATGGCGTTGGTCAGCAGGTTGCGCAGGATCCGCGCCAGCAGTTGGATATCGCTGCGCACCTGGGCGCCGCACGGCACGAAATCCAGCACCAGGCCTTCGCTGGCGGCGACCTGGCGGTACTCGGCTGCGAGGTTGCCGAGCAGTTCGCTGACGTCGAACGAGGCGATGTCCGGCTTGATCACCCCGGCATCCAGCTTGGAGATGTCCACCAGAGTACCGAGCAGGGTTTCAACATCCTCCAGCGACTGGCTGATGTTGCGTACCAGCACCTCACCGCTGCGCTCCTGCAGCGCGCTGGTGAACAGCCGCGCGGCGTTCAGCGGCTGCAACAGGTCATGGCTGACGGCGGCGAGGAACTTGGTCTTCGACAGGTTGGCCTGCTCCGCCTCGCGCTTGGCCTCGCGCAGCCGGCCCTCGACCTGGCTGCGTTCGTCGATCTCGCGCTTGAGCTGGTCGTTGAGGCTGGTCAGCTCGGCGGTGCGCTCACGCACCCGCTGCTCCAGGTTCTGGTAGGCCTGGTGCAGCGCCTCGGCGGTGCGGCGGCGCTCGGTGATGTCGCGGATCAGCACGAACAACCCGCTCACCGTGCCGTCGGCCTGTCGGTTGGGCACGTAGGAGCGCTGCATGTAGCGCTCCTGCCCGGCCAGGTTGGTCTCGGCAATCTCGAAGGTGACGCTTTCACCCGACAGCGCGCGCTCGAAGTACGGCTCCAGCCGCTGGCAGTGTTCGGCGCTGTGCACCTCGCGCAGGTTGCGCCCGAGCATCGAGCCGCTGGGCCAGCGGTACCACTCCTCGTAGACCTTGTTGGTGAAGTCGTAGTCGAGGTCGGCGGTGAGGTAGGCGATCAGCGCCGGTACCTGGTCGGTGATCAGGCGAATCCAGCGCTCGCTCTCACGCAGCGCTTCAGCGTGACGATAGCGCTCGGTGATGTCGGTGAAGGTGTTGACGAAGCCACCGGTAGGCAGCGCGTGGGTGCGAATCTCGAGCATGCGGCCGTCGAACAGTCTCTGCTCGATCACCCCTTCCGCCTCCCCCTTGCGCGGCCGGCTGCGTGGAGTCAGCAGCGGCAGCTCGCTGTCGGCCATGACCTCGGCAAAGGGTCGGTGTGCCCCGATCGGCGCCAGCCCACAAAGTTCCAGGAAGCGCCGGTTCCACAGTTCCAGCGCGCCATCGGCGCCGACCATGGCCACACCCTGGGACAGGTTATCCACGGCGCGCTGCAGCAGATGCGACTTCTGCGCCACCGCCTGTTCGCGGCGGGCCATCTCATTCTGCTTGATCTCGGTGATGTCGCTGTAGAGCACGACCAGGCCACCGTCGCGGGTCGGCCGCTCGGTGACGCGCACCCAGCGGTCGTTGCGCAGGCGATAGAGGGTGTGTTCGTCGTCGCTGCTGCGCTGTTCCTCGACGATCAACCCGCTGCTCTGTGCCAGACGGCGCACTTCGGCAAGCCGCGTCCCTGCACCGACACGGGCGCGGGTCTGCGCCCAGAACGCCCGGAAACGCTCGTTGTAGAGGACGATGCGCTGCTGCGGGTCGAACAGCACGAAGGCGTCGGAGATGCTCTCGATGGCGTCGAGCAGGTGCTGGTGCGCGGTCTCGGCGCGCAGGCGGGCATCGCTGAGCAACTGGTTGCTGGACTTCAGCTCGACCATCGCCTCGCTCAGCGCGTCGGTGCGCTCGCGCACCTGCTCGGCCAGTACCACCGAATGCTGGAAGGCGCCGTACGCGTTGTCGCCGCGCGACGTGGCCGACTCGACACGCTCGATCAGCGCTGCATTGATCCGCTGCAGCTTGTGGTTGTCGCGCTCCAGCTCGTCGATCCGCGCGTGCAGCTCAGCCTCCGGCGTTGCCCCGAGGACGGCCAATGGCGACACCGGTGAAGGTCTGGTTGATATGCATGCCATTGAATTGTTCCCCGTAGGTGTTGAAGCCGATCACCTGCTGGCTGCGGAGGAACTCGGCGGTGGGCTCGGTATCGCCGGCCACCTCCAGCTCCAGCCTCCGCAGGAAGCAGTCGCAGCCGATCGTCAGCAGTGGCGGGCCGAGGCGCTCGTGCAGGCGCTGGAACTGCGCCTGGAGCCCCGGCAGCAGCGGGCCGGTGCTCATGGCGGTGAGGACGATGCCGTTCTCCACTGCGCAGTAGAAGGTCAGGCTGAGGTCATCGTTGATCTGCTGGATCGAACGCACGTAGTACTGGTCGCGCACCCGCACCGCCAGCGGGTGCGCCGGGAACAGCGAGAAGTCCAGTTGCTCCAGCGGCACCCCGACCAGGCGGGCGAATTCCAGCGCTGCCGGTTCCGCGTTGAGCTCCAGCACGCGGCGGCTGTCGCTGTCGGCGCGGGTGACCACCAGCTTCTCCTCGCTCGGCAGCACGTGGTGGGTGGTGAACACCTCGAAGTCGAGCCAGGTGTTGAACAGCACCACCACCGCCGCGCCCGTGTGGAACTGGCCCTGGTAGAAGACGTGGGTGTGGGTCAGGTGATTATCGTCACCGGCCGAGCCGCCGAAATGCGGGATGGCACCGAGCGCAGCACTGAGCGCGGCGAGCACCACTTCCTCACGGCTGGAGAGACCGTCGAGCAGGGTCAGGGCGAAACTGTGGTCCTTGATCGGCGCCAGCCCGGCGCTGCGACAGTCCGCCACCAGCGACTCGACCATCTGCTGCGCGTCGATCAGGCTGAAGCGCTCCATCTCGTCCACCAGCGCAAAGGAGATGGCGAAGCTGCGCAGGTCGAAGCCCACGGCGGTGACGCAGCCACGCCCATAGCCCTGCGGGGTGATCTCGCCGGCGGTGGTGCAGCCGGCCAGGTCGATACCGCCGAAGTACTGCTCCAGCGCGGCGGCCAGCGCTGGCAGGTCGTATTCGGCGGAACAGAAGAACAGCACGAAGCCGAGGTTTGGATGGATCAGCTGGCGCGCCAGGTCCTGGGCGACCGCCTCGACGTCGCGGGCATCGGACATGCCGCGAACGACTCCTTGTGTTTCGTGCATGGCGTACGCCCAGTCAGGATATCGACGCTGGCATTCTACGAAGCGGCCGGGGCGCGCCCCATGCTACTTGTGTCGCGGCGGGTCTATCCGAAAGTAGCGGGGTCGGCTGTAGGAGCGAACTCCGTCCGCGATGCTTTTGAGATCGGTGTTTGTGCGCCGCTTCGGCGTGCTCGCGGACATTTTGTTTCGCCCCCTCGGGCGAGTTCCTTTTGTCAAACGTCGGCTAGCCGCCCTCACAAAAGGAACCAAAAGGTCTTGCCCCTGCATCCGGTTTTTCGCTTGGGGCGAAAAATACCCTCGTTGAATCGCAGTTTCAGGGGCACGCCGCGAAGGGGCACTCCAGAGCATGCGGGTATTCCACTGAAGACCTCACAGTCCAGAGCCAGAGCCATTCCGTAGGGCGCATGACCCGGAACGGGGTATCCGCCGATTGTCACAACGGAATGGCTGCATCAGGCAGCCGGCCAGAACAGCAACGTCAGTACCAGCATCCCGGCGTAGAACCCCGTCTCCACCGTCTCCGTCCACGGCTGAATCCTGCGCAGCGCGCCGTAGATGTGCACCACCACCATGAATCCCGCCACCGCCGCCAGCACCTCGAAAGTGGTCAGCAGCGCCTCGCCGGTCAGCGCCGCGCGCAGCATCAAGGCTTCAACGATGAGGATGAACGCCCCCAGGCAGCGCCCGAAATACACCGCAAGATCGGTGTGTTCCGGCAACTGCCACTGCATCACCCGCGCCCACAGCAGCGGCACCAGGAAGATGGGCAAGGCGAACACCAGGGTGGTGGCGATGGACAGAACCAGCAGGTAAGTCTGCGCGTGCGCGCTCCACGATCCGATCATGACGAGCCTTCCTTGAAGTGAAGAAAAAAGGCGGGCGACACGCTGTGCCGACCCGCCGAAATGCAGCCAAAGGAGTTGGGGGATTACCAGTTGAGGACGGCGCCCACCGCGAAGGTGTCGGTGTCCTCGCTGACGGTGGAGCCCTTGCGGCCGTCGATTTCGTAGACGTTGTACTCGGCTACCAGCTTCAGGTTGTCGTTGATGGTGCGGAAGTAGGCGATGCCCTTGGTGGAGTAGTCCGCCGCGCTGCCCAGGCCGTTGCCGTCGTCGCGGGTCTCGCCGGTGGACAGCGCTACACGGTTCTTGCCCCAGCTGTAGGAGCCCTGCAGCAGCACGCCGCGGCTGTCCACTTCGCGCAGCGCGGCTTCGCCGGCGTTGTTGGTGAAGAACGGGTTGATGCCCTTGGCGGTGAAGCCCGAGCCGGTCAGCGAGAGGCCGCCCATCTTCGCCTGGATGCCGTAGCCCAGGCCCTTGGAGGTCACGCTGTCGACTTCGTCGTTGGTGTTCTTCGAGGTCTGGTAGGCGCCGTTGACCCAGCTGTAGATCTGCGCGCCGCCGACATCGAACTGGTAACTGATCTCGCTCTCGTAGCGCGGGTTGTCCTGGTAGGCCTTGTCGTCGAGGCCGTCGCTGGCGTCCTTGTCGATCTGGTTGGTGTCGATCGGGTCCATGATGCCGACGGCGACGCGTAGACCATCCACCAGGTTGTTGTTGCGGTAGGTGATCTGCGAGGTCGGGAACGGGTACGGGTAGCCGGTGCCGATGTTGCCGAAGGACACGCCCTTGCCATCCACCAGGCCGAGGGTGTCGCTGGCGTTGCCGAAGCCGGCGAGCAGTTCGTCGAGGAAGATGTTGGAGCGCGAGAACAGGCCGAAGTCCTTGCCGATCAGCACCTCGCCCCAGTCGCCGGCGACATTGCCGTAGAACTGCCGGACGTCGATGGCGGTGTCGGTGCCGTCCTGCTCGCTGTCGTTGATGGTCACCCAGAACGACGAGCGCCCGGTGAGGGTCAGGCCGTCGATCTTCTTGCCGAAGTTGAAGCCGATGTAGTTGGGCAGGAAGCCCATCTTCACCCGCGACTGGCGGCGGTCGTAGGTGTCGCCGTTGCGGTCGACGTCGCTGTTCACATAGAAGGCGTTGAAGTAGCCGTCGGTGGAAAAGGTGGTGTCATCCTTGTCGTACAGCAGGATGTCGGCGCGAGCCCCGCTCGACGCTGAAGACAGGGCCAGGGTGGCCAGTGCCAGCGGCAGAAGCTGGCGGCGGACGGCGATGTTGTTCTTGTTCATGGCGCTCTCCGGGTGAATGGAACGACTGCGGTTTCAGTCGTGGCGGAGGCGATTATCGAAATGGCGAAAGCCGCGGCATACGCTGCTTTGGCGCCGTTTCACCGGGCCCTTCGGGCGTTCTGCGAGAGCGCTGCGCAAGGCTCTGCGACCGCCACTACCTCAGGCTCGCGGCGATGGTCGCGCAGGGTCGCGACCGCCGGGCCACTACCTGGGACCCGACCCAGGGAGCAGGTCGCGGGGCGTAAGGCAGAAGTCGACCGGGCGACCGCCTTGCGGACGGTACCCTCGGTCGAAAGTACGAGTCTCAGGCGCGGCTGAGCAGCAGCCAGTGGCCGCCCTGGGCAGAGGTCAGCGCGGAATGCGCGGCGCGTAGCTCGGTGCCGCAAAGGCTCTCCAGGGCCTCGGCCATGAGTGCCCGGTGAGGCGGCAGGACACCCGCCAACTGGTCATGCCAGGCCTGCTGCAGACGCTCGGCGAAATCGCCCGGCGCGCGGGCCAGTTCGGCAGCCAGCGAAGCACGCAGGCTGTCGACACGCTGCGGGTCGATGCGCAGCAGGGCCTCGCCCTGCTGGTAGAGGAAGCTGTCCACCTCGGCCTGCAATTCAACAGCCGAGAGCAACGGCGACTGCACTGCGAAGAGGATGCCGCGCCGCATGCCTATCTGGCGGAAACCACAGTACAGCGCATAAGCCAGCTGCCGTTCACCGCGCAGCCAATGGAAGAAAGCCGGTTCCAGCACACGCGCCAGCAGGCGCCACGCGGCTTCGTCCGCCACCGAGCGGGACACCAGTGGGCTGAACAGCAGCAACGCTGCTTCGCCCGGCATCTCCAGCACCTGGCGGTGACGGCCGGGCGGCCCGCTGCGCGGTGGCAGCGGGCTGGCGCTCGAGTGATCGGCCAGGGTATCCGGCAACTCGATACCCAGGGCCAGGGCGTCCCAGTGAGCAGCCGACCAGTCCGGCAGCGCTTCGCTGTCCCCCGCCAGCACCTGCGGCAGCAGGTCGATCAATTGACGGATGGGCATTTCGCCTTCGCGGCGACGGCGTTCGGCCGCCAGCAGGCGCGCGCCCTGCCCCAGTACTGCGGCTGGAGGATGCTGGAGGGCATTGATAGCGCACTCGGCCAGGTCGGCGAGCTGGTTTCTGGCGCCGGAAAGCAGCAGCGCCCAGTCACTTTCCAGGGCTTCCAGGCGCAGCGTGACACCTTCGTGCCGCGCCGCGCCAGCCAACGGGCGCAACACCTGCCGGGCACTGAGGAAGGCCTGTCGACCCGGCGCCTGCGGGAAGCGCCAGCGCAGGTGCAGGGCCGCGGGCTCGCTGTCGGCCGGAAGCTGCATCGGTGTAAAGGACCAGGGCTCGGCACGCAGCGGTTCGGCGGCGCGCTTCGCGCAGCGCACGACGTCGAGAATGAAGCCGGCCGAGGTCAGGGATTCGCCGATCACCGACTCCGAGGCCAACAGGCGGATCATTCGCGACGCCACCAATTGGCCGAGCCAGACCGATGACGCGTCGCTGCGCGCTCTGCGCTGCAACTGCGCCAATGAGCCCGTTGCCCCATCGGCAGGCGCAGCAGCGAGCACATCCGCCGGCAACTTGCGCAGCGCCTCCAGCCAGGAGAGAAAGGCCGACTCCACGAGATCGGCCGTGGACGCTTCGGCCAGTTCGAAATCGAAACGCAGCAACGCCTGGCCATCGGCGAAGCGGCTCAGGCGCGCACGAGCACTGTCGGCCAGCCCGTTCTGCCCCAGGCAGGCCAGCAGCGAGCCGGGCGCCTCGTCGGCCAGCCAGCCCTGCAGTTGCTCCAGCAGCGCGCCGCCCTCGCCCGCCATGCCATCCAGGGCGAATGCCAGGACCAGCCGTGGCGCACCCGGCAGGCGCAGTTTCAGCTCCTCACCGCTGAGCGGCAGAAGGGATTCCCGGCCAGTGCTTGCAACGGCCGCGCCCAGGGGAAACACACTCCCTTCACGCTCCGCCAGTATCGCCAGCTCTTCCAGTGTTTGCGGGCCCTGCAACCAGAGTTCCAGCGCACCGCCGACCTGGCAGGAGCGGATGAAATCACGCAGCGCCTGCTGGAACTCGGCGCTTTCCACCTTCAAGGTGTCGCGCCGGCCGGCCACGAAGCGCCCCAGCGCGTGCCCCGGCGCCACCGCCAAGGCCAAGGCGGCGTCGATCAGGGTATCGGGATCGCGGCCGCGGGCAAGAAACTCGGCCTCCAGCACTTCGCGTTCGGCCACCTGCACGGCTTCATCCAGGCGCGGTCGCGCGAGCATGTCCAGCAGGCGTGCCAATCCGTCCCCCAGTGCATCGGCCGGCACCTCGAAGAAGTAGTCGGTCTGCCGCGCGCGGGTGCTGGCGTTGACCCGCCCTCCGCGCGCCTGCACCCAGGGCATCAGTCGCTCACCCTCGACGAAGCGCTCGCCGCAAAGGAACAGCAGGTGTTCGGTGAAATGCGCAAGGCCGGGAAAGGCTTCGGGCTCGTCGTGGCTGCCCCGGGCAATGCGCAGCAGCGCAGCGGCGTGGCTGGCGCCGGGAGCATGAATGACAGTGGCACGCAGGCCGTTGGCGAGAATCAGGGTCTTGGCGGGGAGATTGTTCATCGACATCCGGTCCGGTTCATGGCCGACACCATCGCCCAAGCCGGGGCAAAGGGAAATACGGCTTTGGCAGCAAATGTCCGCCGGCATTGGCCCGCCGCACTCGGGCGGCTACCATTCCCAGCTTCACCGCCCCTTCGGAATTTTCCCGCCATGAGCACCGCCCTGCTGATCATCGACGTCCAGTCCGACCTGTGCACCGGCGACTTCGCCTGTTTCGACATCGACAACGTGCTGCAGCGCATCAACAGCCTGAGCCACTCGGCGCGCGAGGC
Source organism: Pseudomonas sp. AU12215 (assembly GCF_001675465.2). Taxonomy (NCBI): domain Bacteria; kingdom Pseudomonadati; phylum Pseudomonadota; class Gammaproteobacteria; order Pseudomonadales; family Pseudomonadaceae; genus Pseudomonas; species Pseudomonas sp. AU12215. The sequence goes on along the minus strand of NZ_MACM02000137.1, from coordinate 176,767 downwards.
CGGCGTGCCGGTGGTGCTGGTGCAGCACGAGGATGACGATCTGCAGTATGGCAGCGCCGGCTGGCAGCTGGAACCGCGCCTGCTCACCCATCACTCCGACCTGAAGGTGCGCAAGACCACCCCGGACTCCTTCCTGCGCACCGACCTGGGCGAACACCTGCATTCACGTGGCATCGATCACCTGGTGATCTGCGGCCTGCAGAGCGACTACTGCGTCGATACCACCACCCGCCGCGCCCTGGCCCAGGGCTATGCGGTGACGCTGGTGGGCGATGCCCATTCCACCGTCGACAACGCCGTGCTCAGCGCCGCGCAGATCACCGCGCACCACAATGCGGTGCTGGGCAGCATCAGCAGTTTCGGCCCGCGCGCCAAGGTCGTGGCAACTGCCGACGTGCACTTCTGAAGCCCGCCACGAGATAGCCATGAACTTCGACTGGAACGACATTCCGATCCTCCTCGCCCTCGCCCGCCACGGCAGCATGAGCGCCGCCGGCCGCGCCCTGGGCGTCGATCCCTCGACCATGAGCCGGCGCCTGGTGGCGGCGGAAGCCGCGCTGCAGACGCGGCTGTTCATTCGCGACAACGCCGGCTACAAGGCCACCGACGCCGGCGAGGCCTTCCTCAGCCATGCCGAGCGCATCCTCGGCGATGTGCAGAGCATGCTGCTGGAGACCCGCGACGAAGCCAGCGCCATCAGCGGCAGCGTGCGCATCACGGCGGTGGACTTCCTCTTCAGCCACTGGCTGGTGCAGCACATGCCCCACCTGGCGCGCACCTACCCGAGCCTGCAGTTGCAGCTGATCCCGGCGAACCGTTCGTTGTCCTTCACCCGTCGCGAGGCTGACTTCGCGCTACGCCTGGCACGCCCGGCGGAAGACGCCGCACTGGTGATGCGCAAGGTCGCCGACATCGGTTTTGCCGTGTACGCGGCCACGTCCTTTTCCCGCGTGCCGGTGGAGCTGTGGCCACAGCAGGCCTGGCTGGGCTACGGCGAGGAACTCGACGATACGCCGGAGATGGCCTGGGTGCGGCGCTTCGCCCCCGGCGCCGGCTTCGCCCTGCGCGCCAGCAGCGTAACCACGCTGATCCATGCCTGCCAGAGCGGCCTGGGCATGGCCCTGCTGCCGTGCATCCTCGGTGATCGCGAAGGGTTGGTGCGGCTGTCCGGGCCGGTGGTCATGCGGGAAATCTGGCTGCTCAGCCACCGCGACGCCGGCCGCATCGGCCGCTTCCAGGCCGTCAGCGACTGGCTGCGCGAAGTGTTCGACCAGGATGCCGCGCAGCTCAGCGGCGAGCACCTGGACGCCCGCGTGCTGGGCCCAGTGGAAATCAGCCGCGGCTGACCATGAAAAAGCCCGGATGTCTTGCGACATCCGGGCTTGCTGCTGCCGGAACCGAATGCGTGGTTACGGCTGGACCGGCGGCAGGTACTGCAGGGTGGTGCCCAGCGCCCAGAGCAGGAACAGCACCAGCGGGATGTGCACCAGCAACTGGACGAAGCTGAAGCCGATCAGGTCGCGGGCCTTCAGGCCCAGCACCCCCAGCAGCGGCAGCATGTAGAACGGGTTGATCAGGTTCGGCAGCGCCTCGGCGGCGTTGTAGATCTGCACCGCCCAGCCCAGGTGGTATTGCAGCTCATTGGCCACCTGCATCACGTAGGGCGCCTCGATGATCCACTTGCCACCGCCGGACGGGATGAAGAAGCCCAGCACCGCCGAGTACACGCCCATGAGCAGCGCATAGGTGTCGTGGGAGGCGATCTGCACGAAGAATGTGGAGATATGGTGGGCGATGGTCGAGCCGTCGCCGCCCTTCACCGTGGTCAGGATCGCAGCGATAGAGCCATACAACGGGAACTGGATCAGCACACCGGTGGTGGTCGGCACGGCGCGGGCGACAGCATCAAGGAAGTTGCGCGGGCGCCAGTGCAGCAGCGCGCCGGCCATGATGAACAGCAGGTTGTAGGTATTCAGCCCGGAGATCGCGGTGATCGCCGGCTTGGTGCTGAACTCGTGGACCAGCCAGCCACCGGCCAGGGCCACCAGCATCAGGATCAGCAGCGGGCTGTGCTCCAGCCACTCACCCGGGCGGGTCGCCTTCGGCGCGCTGGGCGGGGTGAAGCTGACGTCTACGCCGCAGGCCTTGGCATCGCGGGCGCTGCCGGCGCCGGGTGCGGTCATGTAGGCGATCACCAGCGACACCAGCACCAGGGCCAGCAGCATCACGCCGGATTGCCAGAGAAAGATGGTCTCGGTGAACGGGATGACGCCGGTGATCGCCAGAATCGACGGCGGCAGGCTGGCCGGGTTGGCCTGCAACTGCGCGGCGGACGACGACAGGCCCAGCGCCCATACCGCGCCCAGGCCCAGGTAGGCGGCTGCACCAGCGGCGCGGTAGTCCATCTTCAGGTCTTCGCGGCGAGCCAGTGCGCGCACCAGCAGGCCGCCGAACACCAGGGACAGGCCCCAGTTGAGCAGCGAAGCGACCATGGAGATCAGCGCGACCCAGGCCACCGCCGAGCGGCCGTTCTTCGGCACGCGGGCGAACAGGTCGATGAGCCTGGAAGCCGGGCCGGAGCTGGCAACCACGTAACCGCCGATGACCACGAAGGCCATCTGCATGGTGAAGGGAATCAGGCTCCAGAAGCCGTCACCAAAGGCCTTGGCGGTCTCCGTGGCCGGCGCGCCGATGGCCAGCGCGGCGACGGTGACGATCAGCACCGCCAGTGCGGCGAAGACCCAGGAGTCGGGGAACCAGCGTTCGGCCCAGTTGGAACAGGCCATGGCGAAGCGCGCAGAGCGGCTGTCCTGCAAGGCAGTGCCGGGGGTGTGCACGTGGGAAGTCATAATGGTCTACCTCATTGTTCTTGTCATGGCTCAATTCGGATGAGCTCGTTGTGGCAATGGTGCGGTGTTCAGAAACAGAAAAACCGCCCGGCCTGCGTGGGGCCGAGCGGTGACGCAAGGGTTTGCCGGCACCGGGGGACGCCGAAAACCGCGGCGGGATGTCGTCTGTCGGTGTGCCCACCTCCCATCCCGCCTGCCTGAGCAGCATTGCTACATGCCGCCCGGCGCTCGCCAATAGGTCGTTAGTCGCGCGCCTCAGTCCCGGACGAGGGCCATGGCGACACCCTGGCCACCGCCGATGCACAGGGTCGCCAGGCCCTTCTTCGCATCGCGGCGGAGCATTTCGTGGAGCAAGGTCACCAATACGCGAGCGCCGGAAGCACCGATTGGGTGGCCAAGGGCGACGGCGCCGCCGTTGACGTTGACCTTCTCGGCGTTCCAGCCCAGCTCCTTGCCGACCGACAGGGCCTGCGCAGCGAAAGCTTCGTTGGCCTCGATAAGCTCGACTTCGTCGAGACTCCAGCCGGCCTTTTCCAGGCAGCTGCGGGTCGCGGTCACCGGGGCGATACCCATGATCGACGGGTCGACGCCGCTGCTGGCATAGGCTTGGATACGCGCCAGAACCGGCAGGTTCAGGCTGCGTGCGCGCTCGGCGCTCATCAGCAGCACGGCGGCGGCGCCATCGTTGAGGGTGGAGGCGTTGCCGGCGGTGACGGTGCCGTCCTTCTTGAAGGCCGGCTTGAGCTTGGCCAGGGACTCGGCAGTGGTGCCGGCGCGCGGCTGCTCGTCGGTGTCGAAGGACAGCGGCTCGCCCTTGCGCTGGGGAATCAGCACCGGGGTGATCTCGTCCTTGAAGCGCCCGGCTTCAATGGCCGAGGCGGCCTTGAGCTGGGACTGCGCGGCGAAGGCGTCCTGGGCTTCACGGCTGATGCCGAACTTCTCCGCCAGGTTCTCGGCGGTGATGCCCATGTGGTAGTCGTTGAAGGCATCGATCAGGCCATCGCGCAGCAAGGTGTCCTGCAGTTCTGCGTGCCCCATGCGCAGGCCGGTACGGGCCTTGGGCAGTACATAGGGCGCCAGGCTCATGCTTTCCTGGCCGCCGGCGATCACCACGTCGGCGTCGCCACAGCGGATCGCCTGGACGCCGAGGAACAGCGATTTCAGGCCCGAACCGCAGAGCTTGTTGATGGTCATCGCGGGTACTTCAACCGGCAGACCAGCACCGATGGACGCCTGGCGCGCGGGGTTCTGTCCGGCGCCGGCGGTGAGTACCTGGCCGAGGATCACTTCATCGATCTGGTCCGGCTTCACGCCGCTGCGTTCGAGCAGCGAGCGGATGACCAGGCTGCCCAGTTCATGGGCGGGAATATTCGCCAGGCTGCCCTGGAAGGCGCCGATGGCGGTGCGGGTGGCGGCGACTATCACTACGTCTTGCATGAATCATTCTCCGGAAGGCTTGGGCTGCCCTCTCCCCCTCTCCCTTCGGAGCGGGGCGCGTAGCCAGGGTTGGGGAGCGGGAAGCGCGGGATAACTCAGAAGGTCATTTCCTTCACATCGTCCGGCACGATCAGGCGGCCGGCGGTCTTCTCGGCGATCTCGGCAACGCTCACGCCCGGCGCGGTCTCGCGCAGGATGAAGGCGCCGTCCTCGATCTCCAGGTAGGCCAGATCGGTGAGCACCTTGCGGATGCAGCCGGCGCCGGTCAGCGGCAGCGAGCAGCGTTCCAGCAGCTTGGACTCACCGTCCTTGGAGGCGTGGGTCATGGTGACGATGATGTTGTCCGCACCGGCCACCAGGTCCATGGCGCCGCCCATGCCTTTCACCAGCTTGCCGGGAATCATCCAGGAGGCGATGTTGCCCTGTACGTCCACCTCGAAAGCGCCCAGCACGGTGAGGTCGACGTGGCCGCCACGGATCATCGCGAAGGATTGCGCGGAGTCGAAGATCGACGCGCCCTTCACGGCGGTCACGGTCTGCTTGCCGGCGTTGATCATGTCGGCGTCGACGCTGTCCTCGGTGGGGAACGCGCCCATGCCGAGCAGGCCGTTCTCCGATTGCAGCATCACTTCCATGCCCTCGGGCACGTAGTTGGCGACCAGGGTCGGGATGCCGATGCCCAGGTTCACGTAGAAGCCATCCTGCAGCTCGCGCGCCACGCGCTGAGCCATTTGTTCGCGGGTCAATGCCATCTTCTTGTCTCTCTTGTCCGGTGGGCTCAGGAACGCACGGTGCGTTTTTCGATGCGCTTTTCGAAGGTTCCCTGAATGATGCGGTCGACGTAGATGCCGGGGGTGTGGATCTGGGTCGGGTCCAGTTCGCCCGGTTCGACGATTTCTTCCACTTCGACGACGGTGATGCGGCCCGCGGTGGCGACGATGGGATTGAAGTTCTGCGCAGTGTGGCGATAGATGACGTTGCCATAGTGGTCGGCCTTCCAGCCCTTGACGATGGCGAAGTCACCGGTGATGGCGCGTTCCATCACGTAGTGGCGGCCCTCGAACTCGCGCACTTCCTTGCCATCGGCGACCGGGGTGCCGTAGCCGGTGGCGGTGAAGAAGGCCGGGATGCCGGCGCCGCCGGCACGGAGTTTTTCCGCCAGGGTGCCCTGCGGGGTCAGCTCGACCTCCAGTTCACCGGACAGCAGTTGCTGCTCGAACAACGAATTTTCGCCAACGTAGGAGGCAATCATCTTGCGGATCTGCCGATCCTCCAGCAGCACGCCGAGACCGAAACCGTCGATGCCGCAGTTGTTGGAGACCACAGTCAGGCCCTTCACGCCCAGCTTGCGGATCTGCGCGATGAGGTTCTCCGGGATGCCGCACAGGCCAAAACCGCCGGCCAGTACCGTCATGTCGTCGGTGAGCCCGGCGAGGGCTTCCTCGTAACTGCCTACACGCTTGTCGAGTCCTGCCATGTTGCTGCCTCTTTCTTATTTGGAATGTCCGACCCATCGGTCAGAGAGCGAATGCAGCTTCACCGGCAAAGACTGATTTGTTAAGTTTGTTTTTCCAATCGATTGATTTGGCGTATTTATAAATGACCGTAAAGCAACTGCGCGCCTTCCTCGCCGTGGCCCAGAGCTTGAGCTTCGCCCAGGCCTGCGAGCGCCTGCACCTGTCGCAACCGGCGCTGAGCCTGGCGATCAAGAGCCTGGAGGAATCCCTGGGCGGCCAGTTGCTGGTGCGCACTACGCGCAGCGTGGCATTGACACCCGAAGGCGAGACGTTGCTGCCGGTGGCCCGGCGCCTGTTGGCGGACTGGGACAACGCCGAAGAACTGATGCACCAGCACTTCACCTTGCAGCTGGGCAAGGTTTCCATCGCCGCCATGCCCTCCTTCGCCGGCAACCTGCTGCCTGCCGTGCTGCGCACCTTCCGTGATCGCCACCCGAAGGTGAATGTGGCGGTACACGACGTGATCAACGAGCAGGTGCTGGAAATGGTCCGCAACCGCCGTGTGGAACTGGGCATCGCACTGGAACCGGACAGTCTCGACGGGCTGACCTTCACGCCCTTCTATACCGACCGTTTCGTCGCGGTGCTGCCGGCGGATTCACTGCTGGCGAATGAGGCGCGAATTACCTGGGAGCAGTTGCTGGAAGATCACTTCATCACCCTGCAGCGCCCGTCAGCCGTGCGCTTGTTGCTGGAAGACCAGTTGGCGGCACGGCACGGTCGACTGCCGGTGGCGTTCGAAAGCCACCAGTTGGTGACGGTGGGCCGGATGGTCGCCGAGGGGCTGGGCGTCAGCGCCGTACCGCGTCTGTGCCGGCAGCAGATGGAGGAGTTGGGCGCGCGCTGCGTGGTGCTTGAGGAACCGCGCATCGAGCGCCGCGTTGGCCTGTTCTGCCTGGCGGAGCACCAGTTGTCCAGCGCCGCGCAGGCGCTGAGCGATGTGCTGGTGCACGGGACAGATTGGGCGGGGATGGAGCGGGAGTGATCGCGCCACGGGCCCAACAGCCCCTCCCAGAGGGAGCACTTCGAGAGCGCCGGCTGACTCAGAATTTCTCCTCGCACCGAACGTTCCCCTCTCGCTTTAGGGGAGGGTTAGAGTGAGCGAGATCCATGGTTGCGGAATCTCAGATCTTCCCCCCCATCCGCAAACTGATCTCCCGTGCCACTTCCAGCAGCGCCCGCGCCGCCTCGCCGTGAACTTCGGCGGCAAAGCTCGCTTGTGAGCCAACCACGGTAATCACCCCGGCCAGTTCGCGGCCGGTCTTGAACAGCGGCACCGACAGCGCGTTCACTCCAGGCATCAGCAAACCGTGGACCGCATGCAGTCCTTCGCTGCGAATGCTCTCCAGTACTGACTGGTCCGCGCCCTCCTCCAGCCCAGCCTTGAACGCCGCGAACACCAGCCCGGTGGATGAACCGTGCAGCGGCAACACCGAGCCTACCTGCGTGACCAGCGTGACCATGCCCTGGGCCGGCTCGACCTGCACCACGGTGGGCCCGTGACTGCCCCAGATGGCGAGGAAGCAGGTCTGCCCCAGCGCGTCGCGCAGATCGGCCAGCGCCGGGCTGGCGACCTTCACCACATCCAGCCGGCGGATTGCGGCCAGGCCGACGTACAGCGCCTCACGCCCCAGGCCGTAATGGTTGGTCAGGGGATCCTGCTCGGCGAAGCCACTGGCGATCAATGCCTGCAGGTAGCGATGAACCTTGGCCGCCGGCATGTCCAGGTACTCGCCCAGGCGCTTGAGCGAGGTGCTCGGCGCGAGGTCCGCCAGAGCCTTGAGGATCTGCGTGCCGACCTCGGCGGACTGCACCTTGGCGCCCTTCGTCGGGACGGAGTCTTCTGCGTCGTTCATGGTCTTCAACTTAAAGGAACTCCCGGACGGGCTTGACGGCCCGTCGACACGAAATTACGTTAATCGTAATTCAATTACGATAAAAAGAGTAAAACCACCATGACCGCCTCTCCTGCCTACCAATCCGGGTTCGGCAACGAATTCGCCAGCGAGGCCCTGCCGGGTGCACTGCCCGTAGGCATGAACTCGCCGCAGCAGGTACCGTTCGGGCTCTACGCCGAGCAGTTCTCCGGCACCGCCTTTACCGTCCCGCGCAGCGAAGCCCGGCGCACCTGGCTGTATCGCATCCGCCCGTCCGCCGCGCACCCGCGCTTCGAGCGCCTGGAGCGGCAGATCACCGGCACGGCGCTTGGCCCGGTCACGCCCAATCGCCTGCGCTGGAACAGCTTTGAAATCCCGCAGGAGCCTACCGACTTCGTCGACGGCCTACTATGCATGGCCGCCAACGCCGAGGCAGAAACCTGCAGTGGCGTCAGCCTGTATGCCTACCGCGCCAATATCTCGATGCGCCGGGTATTCTTCAACGCCGACGGCGAACTGCTGATCGTGCCCCAGGCCGGCCGCCTGCGCCTGGTCACCGAACTCGGCATGCTGGAGGTCGAACCGCTGGAAATCGCCGTGATCCCGCGCGGCATGCGCTTGCGCGTCGAACTGCTCGACAGCCAGGCCGCCGGCTATATCGCCGAGAACCACGGCGCCGCCCTGCGCCTGCCCGACCTCGGTCCCATCGGCAGCAACGGCCTGGCCAATGCCCGCGACTTCCTCACCCCGGTGGCGCATTACGAAGACGTGGAAGGCCCGGTGCAACTGGTGCAGAAATTCCTCGGCGAACTCTGGGCCGCCCAGCTCAACCACTCGCCGCTGGACGTTGTCGCCTGGCACGGCAACAACGTGCCCTACAAATACGACCTGCGCCGCTTCAACACCATCGGCACGGTGAGCTACGACCACCCGGACCCGTCCATCTTCACCGTGCTCACCTCGCCCAGCGACACCCACGGCATGGCCAACATGGACTTCGTGATCTTCCCGCCGCGCTGGATGGTGGCAGAGAGCACCTTCCGCCCGCCGTGGTTCCACCGCAACCTGATGAACGAATTCATGGGCCTGATCCAGGGCGTGTACGACGCCAAGGCCGACGGCTTCGTCCCCGGCGGCGCCTCGCTGCACAACTGCATGAGCGCCCACGGCCCGGACAACGCCACCACCCGGCAAGCCATCGCCGCCGACCTCAAACCCCACAAGATCGACCAGACCATGGCCTTCATGTTCGAGACCGGCCGCGTGCTGCGCCCCAGCCGCTTCGCCCTCGACTGCCCGCAGCTGCAGCCTGACTACGACAGCTGCTGGAGCGGCATGCAGAAGACCTTCGACCCTTCCCAGGAGCAGTAACATGAGCGCCGCCCACAGCACACAAAGCTGGATCGAATCGGCCAACGGCCACCCGGATTTTCCCCTGCAGAACCTGCCGCTGGGCGTGTTCAGTCCGCCGGGTGACTCGCCCCGTGGCGGCGTGGCCATCGGCGACTACATCTTCGACCTGAAGACCGCTTGCGAAACCGGCCTCTTCCATGGCGCCGCGCACCAGGCCGCGCTGGTGGCCAGCGGCGACAGCCTGAACGCCTTCTTTGCCCTCGGGGGCACCGCACGGCGCACCCTGCGCGACGCGCTGATCTACCTGCTCAGCGAAGGTAGCGGCGAACAGAAGCGCATGGAGCACTTGGGCGCCGCGCTGCTCAAGCCCCAGGCCGCGTGCCGCATGCACCTGCCGGCCAAGGTTGGCGACTACACCGACTTCTACGTCGGCATCCACCACGCGAAGAACGTCGGCAAACTGTTCCGCCCGGACAACCCGCTGCTGCCCAACTACAAGTACGTGCCCATCGGCTACCACGGCCGCGCGTCCACCGTCGTGCCCTCCGGCACCGAGGTGCGCCGCCCCAACGGCCAGACCCTGCCCGCCGGCGTCGACGTACCGACCTTCGGCCCCTGCGCACGCATGGACCTGGAGCTGGAACTGGGCATCTGGATCGGCCAGGGCAACGACCAGGGCAAGGCCATCCCGATCAATGCGGCCTCCGGCCACATCGCCGGCTTCTGCCTGCTCAACGACTGGTCCGCGCGTGACGTTCAGGCCTGGGAATACCAACCGCTGGGACCGTTCCTGTCGAAGAGCTTCGCCACCACGGTGTCGCCCTGGGTGGTCACCGCCGAGGCGCTGGAGCCTTTCCGCGTGGCCCAGCCGGCCCGCCCGGAAAGCGACCCGCAGCCGCTGCCGTACCTGTACGACGAAGGCGACCAGCAACACGGCGCTCTGGATATCGAGCTGGAAGTGCTGCTGCACACTGCGCGCATGCGCCGCGAACACCAGGCTCCCGAGCGCATTGCCCTGAGCAACACGTTGAACATGTACTGGACGGTCGCACAGATGGTCGCGCACCACAGCGTCAATGGCTGCCGCCTGCAACCGGGCGACCTGTTCGGCTCCGGTACCCTCTCCGGCGAGACCCCTGACAGCTTCGGCAGCCTGCTGGAAATGACCTTTGGTGGAAAGCAGCCGGTGGTGCTGGCCAATGGCGAAGAACGGCGCTTCCTCGAAGACGGCGACGAGATCATCCTGCGCGCCCGCTGCCGCCGCGAGGGGCATGCGACCATCGGCTTCGGCGAATGCCGCGGACGGATTCTGCCAGCGCACTGATGCGATTCCCGCGGACCGTAGGGCGCATAACGCGTCAGCGTTATTCGCCGAGTAGCCGGCGCATAACCTGTTCCAGGTTATTCGCCCTACGCCTCATACCGCTCTGCGCTCCACCCATCCTACGACTCGCCACCGCGCGAGGCTTTTCGTAGGGCCGAGGGGGACGCCTAGTCCTTGCTCGCGAACAGCCGGTGTCACCGCGGCTGGGCGGTTCGCGAGCAAGCTCGCTCCTACAAGTCCGGTCCGATACAAATCCCGCGCAAAAAAAACGGGCCCGAAGGCCCGCTGCTAAACGAGGGTGTTGCTCTCTCTATCAATCAGTGCGCGATGCACACCGACTTGATCTCGGTATAGGCCTCGACCACGGCACGGCCGAACTCGCGGCCCATGCCCGACTGCTTGACGCCGCCGAAGGGCATGCTCGGGTCGAGCAGCACGTGGGCGTTGACCCACACGGTGCCGGACTCGATGCGCGGCACCAGGTTCATCGCCTTGCTCAGGTCGTTCGTCCACAGGCTCGCGCCCAGACCGTATTCGCTGTCGTTGGCCATCTCGATGGCCTGGTCTTCATCATCGAACGGCAGCACCGCCAGCACCGGGCCGAAGACTTCGTCACGGGCCACGGCCATCTGCATGGTCACGTCCGCCAGCACGGTGGGCTGCACGTAGAAACCGTTGCCAGCGATCCGCTCACCGCCACAGACGATGCGCGCGCCCTGCTCACCGGCGCGGGCAATGTGCTCCAGCACGCTGCGCTGCTGCTTGGCGGATACCAGCGGGTTGATCTGCGCGGACGGATCCATGCCCTCGCCCAGGCTCATGCCGGCGACGGCAGCGGCCAGCTTCTCGACGAACTCGTCGTAGCGCGAGCGATGTACATAGAAGCGCGATGCCGCGGCGCAGACCTGGCCATTGTTCAGCAGGCCGCCCAGCAGCGCGCCCTGCACCGCGTTGTCGATGTTGGCGTCGGCCAGCACGATCATCGGGTTCTTGCCGCCCAGTTCCAGGGCAAAGCGGGTCATGTTCTGCACGGCGGCCAGGCCGACGCTGCGACCCACCGCAGTGGAACCGGTGAAGGACACCTTATTGACCAACTTGTGGCTGGCCAGGCCACCACCGATACGCGGGCCATCGCCAGTCACCAGGTTGAACACGCCGGCCGGTACGCCGGCTTCGAAGGCCAGTTCAGCCAGGCGCAAGGCGGTCAGAGGAGTTTCCGAGGCGGGCTTGATCACCACGCTGTTACCGGTAGCCAGTGCCGGGATCAACTTCCACACAGCGATCATCAGCGGGAAGTTCCACGGCACGATGCCGGCGACCACGCCTACCGGCTCGCGGCGGGTGTAGGCGGTGAACTTGGCGCCCGGCGGCAGCGGGATGGAGACGTTCAGCGACTGGCCTTCGATCTTGGTCGCCCAGCCAGCCATGTAGCGCATGAACTCGACGGTGGCGCCCACATCCAGCATACGCGCGATATTGATCGACTTGCCCTGGCTGAGGGTTTCCAGTTGGGCCAGTTCTTCGCCGTTGGCTTCCACCAGGTCAGCGAAGCGCAGCAGAATGCGCTCGCGGTCGGCCGGGCGCAAATCGGCCCAGACGCGCGACTTGTAGGAGGCGTGGGCGGACTTCACCGCGCGGTCGAGCAGGTCGGTGTCGATGTCGGCAACGCTGGAGATCGCCTCGCCGGTGGCCGGGTTCAGCACGTCGGTGCGGGCGCCTTCGGGCACCACCCAGGCGCCGTCGATGAAGCAGCCATGCTTGCGCTGCAGGAAGGCCGTGACCTTGGGCAGAGTCTGTGTGACGTTCATGGTCTCTCCTGGAATATCAGTGCTGCTGGCTCAGCCAGCAGGTGAGCGCCCGCCGCTCGGCCGCGTCGGCCAAGCCTGCAAAGGGCATGTAGGTTCCGGGCACGGCGGCCTGGGGCTGGCTGACGAAGGCGTCGAGATTGTCGCGCGACCAGGCCGCGCCCTTGCTCTTCATCGCCTGGGAGTAGCTGAAGCCGGCGAGCGAGCCGGCCATCCGACCGACCACGCCATGCAGGTTCGGGCCCATCATGCCGGGGCCGTCGGCCTTGGCGGTGTGGCAGATCGAGCAGTCGCGGGCGAAGACGGTCTCGCCTTTCTGCGCATCATTCGCCGGGCAGTCCCCGGCGAACGCCAGGACCGGTTGCAGCAGCGCGCCGGCCAGCAGCAGGCCGAGGGCACCGAATCGGAGCTTGTTACGGGACATCGGGATATCACCTTCGAGAACAGCGTGCGGCCGAGAGGGCGCGCGTCATCGAAGCTGATTGTTGCCAGCGGCGCTCGGGAGAGTCTTTTCCTCTGTGCCAGACGTATTGGCGGGAGTGCCAGGATGGCGGGAAAGGTGCGTGCCCATGCAAGACCAAAGCCCCTCACCCTAACCCTCTCCCGCACGCGCTAGAGGGGACCCTATGGTGCAGGCTGACACCTCGGCGCCAGCCGGCACAGACTGCCCCCTTTCCCTATGGGAGAGGGCTAGGGTGAGGGGAAAGCAGAGACAGGGGCTAGTAGAGCTGCTCGGTGCAACTCAATTCGCGTAACGCTTGCGATACTCGCCCGGAGAAACCCCGAAGCGCCCCTTGAACGCCGTGGAGAAGTAGCTCGAATCGGAGAAGCCCCAGGCATAGCCCAGCGCCGACAGCTTCTGCTCGAACTGGGCGTTGCGCAGGGTTTCGGCGCAGAAGTCCAGGCGGCGGTTCTTGATGTACTGCGCCACCACCAGGCCCTTCTTGGCGAACATGCGGTACAGGCCGCGCACCGAAATGCCCACTTCACGGGCGATCAGCTCGGGGCAGAGCTCTTCGGCGCCGATGTGCTGGTCGATGAAGACGGTGGCCTTGCGGAACATGCGTTCGTGGTTGTCCTGCTCGGCGTCGTGGCTGGCCAGCGCCGGGCGCAGCAGCGTCACCAGGGCGTCGAGGGTCGCTTCGCTTTCCAGCATGCCGAGGCTTTCCTGCTGGCTGGTCTCGACGATCAGTCGATTGGCGAGCACGGCAATCGGCGAGCTGGCGGGGATCTTCGAGGCGCAGGTCACTTCCGACATGCGCAGGCCGCGCTCGATCACCTGGCGCGGAAGGATCAGCGAGAGCTGCCGGGATTCCTCCAGGTAGGTCATGTCGCTGGGGCGGCTGGCGTCGATCAGGCTGATGTCGCCTCGCGACAGCTCCACACGGTTGTCGCCCTGCTCCAGGCGCGAGCGCCCTTCGAGCTGGAACACCGCGTAGTAGTGGCCGCCGGCGCTGGAGCCGACCTCCTTGCTGGTCCGGTACAGGTGCACCTGGGCCATGTCGACCACGGAAAGCTTGATCGCACCGCCCTGGTACTCGCGCAACCGTCCATGGAACTGGGGGCCGAGGGTACGCGCATCGAAACGACCGCACGCCCGGTTGACCTGTCCCAGCCACGCCTCGAAAGCGTCATCCCTCAATGTCGATGAAGAATTCATGACCTGCAAAGCCTCACACGCATTGTTTGTTGTTATTCAGCGACAGCCTCATGGGCCTGTCGTCATCGTCCGCCGCTCGCCTTCTCAGGAAGGATTCGCGGCGGTGTCCCCGCGCTGCAACCGCAGCGTTGCAGAGCGGGAGGCATTTTTCACGCCAACTCCTGTCAGTTCAATCCGCCGAAACGCTTGTAGAAGCTTTCCCCGACGTCCGGCAGCGGGCCGTCGGCGGTCTCCAGGTTGCGGTTCAGCCAGTCCTCGGCCTTGGCGTGGATCAGTCGGTAGATGTTGCGGCACAGCTGTCGCGCGGCGCGGCCTTCCCAATCACCCGGCAGCAGTTCGTCGGGCAGTTGTGGGTCGCGCAGTAGCAGCCGGCGGTATTCGTGGATCAAAAGGGTGCGCGCCAGGAAGCAGTCTTCCGGGCGCAACTGGTCCTGCTCGCGCAGTGCCTGCCAGAGCGGGCGGAACAGCTGGATGAATTCGCTGTAGTGCTCACCGAGCTCGTCGATCTTCCAGCTCTCGCGCACCTGCAGGCGCATGGCACGGGACGCCAGCACGTCCTGCGCGCGGGTTTCGAAGACAATGCAATCGTCGGCGACTTCGAGATCCTGCAGAGTCGCCATGACGTCGCTGCGGTCGGCGCGCGGGCAGGCCATGACGGTAGGCGAAATCGCGCCAAAGCCCTGCCATTCCAGTTCCTCGCGGACCTGCTTGCGCTTGTCGGCAGCGATCTGCGAGAGCATCACCAGGGTCCAGGAACCGTCCCAGGCCGGCAGGCTGGAGCTGTAGACGCGTTTGAAAGCCTTTTCGAACCGCCGCCGGCCAGTGCCGGTCAGGCTGTAGTAACTGCGCCGGCCGACCTTTTCGGCGGTCAGCCAGTCTTCCTTGGTCAGGCGGAAGATCGAGGTGCGGATCAGCCGCTCGTTGATGCCGAACGGTTCCAGCAGATTGATCAGGCTACCCAACCAGACGGTGCCGCCATGGGGTTCGATGGCATCGCCATACAGGGTGATGATCAGCGAACTGGCGCGGATCGGCGTCTGTTCCTGGAAGCGATTGATCAGCTGATTCAGCGGTGCTAGAGCGGTCATGGCACGTTGCGCAGGCGAAGGAGCGGCGACTATACCTGCCCGCCGCACCGCCTGGCCATTGGAGCGAACCCCAGTACTCATGCACCCTTCCCTGTCTTGGGCCGGAAACCGGAATCACCCAGGCGCGGGCGCTCTTCTTCTATCTCTGCCAGCGGCTGGCACTCCACCAGGCTTTCGATACAGCGCCTGGCCAGGGCCTGGTATTCCTCGGTGCCACGGCGCTTCCAGGCGATCTCTTCGTCGCTGAGGCTGCGCTTGACGCTGGCCGGCGCGCCCATCACCAGGCTTTGCGCAGCGCACTCGAACTTGGCCTTGACGAAGGCGGCGGCTGAAACGATGGAGCGTGCGCCGATGCGGGCGTAATCCATCACCACGGCATTCATGCCCACCAGGGCGTCCTCGCCGATGCGGCAGCCGTGCAGCACAGCGCCATGGCCGATGTGGCCGTTGCGTTCGACGACGGTGTCGCTGTCGGGGAAGCCGTGCATGACGCAGGTGTCCTGAAGGTTCGCGCCCTCTTCGAGGACGATCCGCCCGAAATCACCGCGCAGTGCCGCCAGAGGGCCGACGTAACAGCCGGGGCCGACGATAACGTCGCCGATCAGCACGGCGGTGGGATGGACATAGGCGGTCGGGTGTACGACGGGGCGCACGCCCTCGAGGCTGTAGCAAGGCATCGGGCTCTCCAGCTTTACGGCATCGCTGCGCAAAGCGATTTGTTCTTTTGCAATTCTTGTATCACATCAAAATCAAACCAACCAATCTAAATCTGCCGTATCGCTTCCAGCGACCAGCTGAAGGCCTTTAAAAATCCTTGTGAAACCAGCAAATACGCTGGAACCATTACCTTGCATGAGAACCGAGCCGATTCATTCGATGGCATCGGCAGAAACATTTTAGACACGCAATTCAACTTTCATAGTTGTTTTATTGTATCGCTTTAGGCCTATACTGCGGAAAGGCCGGAGCCGGGCAACGCCTGCCTCCCATAATTCCAATACCAGCCGGCCATGCAGCCGTGCGTGCAGCCTGAGGACGATGTCATGCCTCGCACCCTTGCCGTTCAGATGCCTGAAGCGGGCGTCCGCCTGATCACATTGCAGCGCCCCGAGGCGCTGAACGCCCTGAACACCGAACTGCTCGGCGAACTGGCCAGCGAACTCGAAGCCGCCGAACAGGACGTCGAAACCCGCGCCGTGGTGCTGACCGGCAGCCGCAAGGCGTTCGCCGCCGGCGCCGATATCAAGGAAATGGCCGAGCGCGACCTGGTCGGCATCCTCAACGATCCGCGTGTCGGTTACTGGCAGCGCATAGCCGGCTTCTCCAAGCCGCTGATCGCCGCCGTCAACGGCTTTGCCCTGGGCGGCGGCTGCGAGCTGGCCATGCACGCCGACATCCTGATTGCCGGGGAGGACGCCCGCTTCGGCCAGCCGGAAATCAACCTCGGCATCATGCCGGGCGCTGGCGGCACCCAGCGCCTGCTGCGCGCCGTGGGCAAGCCGCTGGCCATGCAGATGGTCCTCACCGGCGAGGCCATCGATGCCCGCCATGCCCAGCGTGCCGGTCTGGTCAGCGAAGTCACGCAACCCGAGTTCACCGTCGAACGCGGCCTGCAAATCGCCAAGAGCATCGCCGCCAAGGCGCCACTGGCCGTGCGCCTGGCCAAGGAAGCGCTGCTAAAGGCGCAAGACACCGATCTTGCGACCGGCCTGCGCTTCGAACGCCACGCCTTCACCCTGCTGGCCGGCACCGCCGACCGCATTGAGGGCATCCGCGCCTTCCAGGAAAAGCGCAAGCCGGCCTACGAAGGCCGCTGATCTCCCCTTTTTTGTCTTTGATGGAGCGAGCCCGCCCATGAACTTCGAGCACATCCTGTTTTCCATCGAGGACGGCATCGCCCTCCTCAGCCTGAACCGCCCCGAACAGCTGAACAGCTTCAACACCGCCATGCACGGCGAAGTGCGCGAAGCACTCAAGCAGATCCGACAGAACCCGGAAGCCCGCGTGCTGCTGCTGACCGGTGAAGGCCGCGGCTTCTGCGCGGGCCAGGACCTGTCCGACCGCAACGTCGCACCCGGCGCGGAAGCGCCTGACCTCGGCCAGTCCATCGAGCAGTTCTACAACCCGCTGATCCGCACCCTGCGCGACTTGCCGCTGCCGGTCATCTGCGCGGTGAACGGCGTGGCCGCCGGCGCCGGCGCGAACATCCCGCTGGCCTGCGACCTGGTGCTGGCGGCGCGCTCGGCCAGCTTCATCCAGGCCTTCTGCAAGATTGGACTGATCCCCGATTCCGGCGGCACCTGGACCCTGCCGCGCCTGGTCGGCATGGCCCGCGCCAAGGCCCTCGCGCTGCTGGGCAATCGCCTGACCGCCGAGCAGGCCGAGCAATGGGGCCTGATCTACCAGGTGGTGGATGACGCCAACCTGCGTGAGGAAGCCCTCAAGCTCGCCCGTCATCTGGCCACCCAGCCGACCTACGGCCTGGCACTGATCAAGCGCAGCCTCAACGCCAGCCTGAACAACAGCTTCGACGAACAGTTGGAGCTGGAGCGCGATCTGCAGCGCCTGGCCGGGCGCAGCGAGGACTACCGCGAGGGCGTGGCCGCCTTCATGGAAAAACGCACCCCCAGCTTCAAGGGCCGCTGATCGATGAGCGCACTTCAGCAAGACGCGAAAGTCGCGGTCATTGGCGCCGGCGCCATGGGCGCGGGTATCGCCCAGGTCGCCGCCCAGGCCGGGCACCCGGTGAAGCTCTACGACAACCGCCCCGGCGCCGCCGCCCAGGCCATCGACGGCATCGACCGCCAGCTCGGCCGGCTGGTGGAAAAAGGCAAGCTTGACGCCGAAGCTCGCAACGCCATCATCGCCCGCCTGCAACCGGTGGAAGCCATCGAGGCGCTGGCCGATTCGAAGCTGGTGATCGAGGCCATCGTCGAGAACCTGGAGATCAAGCGCAGCCTGTTCCAGCAGCTGGAAGCCCTGTGCGCAGAAGACTGCATCCTCGCCAGCAACACCTCCTCGCTGTCCATCACCAGCCTCGCCGCCGGCCTCAAACGCCCGCAGCAGGTGGTCGGCATGCACTTCTTCAACCCGGCGCCGCTGATGGCGCTGGTGGAAGTCGTCTCCGGCCTCGCCACCGATCCTGCGCTGGCCGACAGCCTGTATGCCACCTCGCTGGCCTGGGGCAAGAAACCGGTTCACACCAAATCCACGCCCGGCTTCATCGTCAACCGCGTGGCGCGCCCCTTCTACGCCGAAAGCCTGCGCCTGCTGCAGGAAGGCGCCGCCGACTGCGCGACGCTGGATGCGCTGATGCGCGATGCCGGCGGCTTCCGCATGGGCGCCTTCGAGCTGACCGACCTGATCGGCCACGACGTCAACTACGCCGTCACCTGCTCGGTATTCGCCGCCTACTACGGCGACTTCCGCTTCCAGCCCTCGCTGATCCAGAAGGAACTGGTGGACGCCGGCCGCCTCGGCCGCAAGAGCGGTCGCGGCTTCTATGACTACGCCGAAGGTGCCGAGCGCCCGCAGCCGGCCAGCCTGAGCAGTGCCTCGCCTGTCAGCGCCTGCGTGCTGGAGGGCGACCTGGGCGTCGCCCAGCCGCTGGTACAGCGCCTGAAGGACGCTGGCATCGAGATCGTCCAGCGCGCCGGCAATGGCCTGCTGCGCGTCGGTGATGCAGTGATCGCGCTGTCCGATGGTCGCCTCGCCAGCCAGCGCGCCAAGCAAGACGGCCTGCGCAATCTCATGCTGATCGACCTCGCGCTGGATTACACCAAGGCTTCGCGCCTGGGCATTGCCTGCTCGGCGGACACCACGCCCGCAGCCCTCGACCAGGCCGTCGCTCTGCTGGCCAAGGCAGGCATCGCCACTAGCCGCCTGAGCGACACCCCCGGCCTTGCCGTGCTGCGCACCGTCGCCATGCTCGCCAACGAAGGCGCGGATGCCGTGCTGCAAGGCGTCGGCAGCGCCGCTGATATCGACCTCGCCATGCGCGCCGGCGTGAACTACCCGCAGGGCCCGCTGGCCTGGGCCGGGCAGATCGGCATCGGCAACGTGCTGCGCGTACTCGACAACCTGCAGGCCGCCTACGGCGAGGACCGCTATCGCCCATCCCTGCTGCTGCGCCGCCTGTACGCCGAGGCCCCGCATGTCGAGGAGAGCACCTTCCATGACTGACGCTACCCAACTGGCCCGCGCCTGCGCCGAGGCGATGTACGAGCGCGACCAGGCCACCCGACGCATGGGCATCCAGTTGCTGGATGCCGGCCCCGGCAGCGCCAAGCTGTCGATGCGCGTGCGCGAGGACATGATCCAGGGCCACGGCACCTGCCACGGCGGCTACCTGTTCGCCCTCGCCGACTCGGCCTTCGCCTTCGCCTGCAACAGCTACAACGACGCCACCGTCGCCATCGGCTGCAGCATCGACTACGTGGCGCCGGCCCGTGAAGGCGACGAGCTGATCGCCAGCGCCTTCGAGCAGAGCCGCAGCGGCCGCACCGGCAACTACGACGTGCGCATCGAGAATTCCCAGGGCCAACTGATCGCCCTGTTCCACGGCAAATCCTACAAAGTGCGCGGCACCGTGCTGGCGCAGGAGACATCCGAATGACAGACCTCACTGACGCCCTGATCATCGACGCGGTGCGCACGCCGATTGGCCGCTACGCCGGCGCCCTGTCCGGCGTGCGCGCCGACGACCTCGCGGCGATCCCGATGAAGGCCCTGATACAGCGCCACCCGGAGCTGGACTGGAGCGCCATCGACGACGTGATCTTCGGCTGCGCCAACCAGGCCGGCGAGGACAACCGCAATGTCGCCCATATGGCCTCGCTGCTGGCCGGCCTGCCGGTCACCGTGCCCGGCACCACGCTCAACCGCCTGTGCGGCTCCGGCCTCGACGCCGTGGGCAGTGCCGCACGCGCCCTGCGCTGCGGCGAGGCCGGACTGATGCTGGCCGGTGGCGTGGAATCCATGTCCCGCGCGCCGTTCGTGATGGGCAAGTCCGAGCAGGCCTTTGGCCGCAGTGCGGAAATCTTCGATACCACCATCGGCTGGCGCTTCGTCAACAAATTGATGAAACAGCAGTTCGGCATCGACTCCATGCCCGAGACGGCGGAGAACGTCGCCGAGCAGTTCAACATCAGCCGCGAAGACCAGGATGCCTTCGCCCTGCGCAGCCAGCACAAGGCCGCCGCCGCCCAGGCCAATGGCCGTCTGGCGAAGGAAATCGTCCCGGTGGAGATTCCCCAGCGCAAACGCCCGGCCAAGGTGGTCGAGCAGGACGAACACCCGCGCGGCGATACCACCCTGGAGCAACTGGCCAAGCTTGGCACGCCGTTCCGCGAAGGCGGCAGCGTCACCGCCGGCAACGCCTCGGGGGTCAACGACGGCGCCTGTGCGCTGCTGATGGCCTCCCCGGCCGCCGCCACGCGCCACGGCCTGAAGGCCCGCGCCCGCGTCGTGGCCATGGCCACCGCCGGCGTCGAGCCGCGGATCATGGGCATCGGCCCGGTGCCGGCGACCCGCAAGGTGCTGGAGCTGGCCGGCCTGTCGCTGAACGACATGGACGTGATCGAGCTGAACGAAGCCTTCGCCGCCCAGGGCCTTGCCGTGCTGCGCGAGCTGGGCCTGGCAGACGACGACGCGCGGGTGAACCCCAACGGCGGCGCCATCGCCCTCGGCCACCCGCTGGGCATGAGCGGTGCGCGCCTGGTCACCACCGCCCTGCATGAACTGGAGGAACGCGGTGGCCGCTACGCCCTGTGCACCATGTGCATCGGCGTCGGCCAGGGCATCGCCCTGATCATCGAAAGAATCTGATCCACAGGGAGCTTCGCCCCCCCGCACCGCCAGTCGCCAAGTGCGCCGGCTGGCAGACAGAGCAACGTCTCTGGCAGGGGTTCGAATCCTTCCGCGAACGGGGGCGTTATGCTGCTCCCATGACACTCGCAGCCCGCTTACGGGCTGGCGTACAAGAACAAATCGAGTGAACCCATGAACATGTACCATGATGCCGAACGTGCCCTGCTTGACCCGATGGAGACCGCCAGTGTCGACGAGCTGCGCCAGCACCAGCTGGAGCGCCTGCGCTGGAGCCTCAAGCACGCCCACGACAACGTCCCGCTGTACCAGAAGCGCTTCGCCGAGGCTGGTGTACACCCGGACGACCTGACCTCCCTGGACGATCTCGCCAAGTTCCCCTTCACCGGCAAGAACGACCTGCGCGACAACTACCCCTACGGCATGTTCGCCGTGCCCCAGGAAGAGATCGTGCGCCTGCACGCCTCCAGCGGCACCACCGGCAAACCCACGGTGGTCGGCTACACGCAGAACGACATCGACACCTGGGCCAACGTGGTCGCGCGCTCCATCCGCGCCGCCGGCGGCCGCAAGGGTGACAAGGTGCATGTGTCCTACGGCTACGGCCTGTTCACCGGCGGCCTGGGTGCGCACTACGGCGCCGAGCGCCTGGGCTGCACCGTGATCCCGATGTCCGGCGGCCAGACCGAGAAGCAGGTCCAGCTGATCCGCGATTTCCAGCCGGACATCATCATGGTCACCCCGTCCTACATGCTCAACATCGCCGACGAGATCGAGCGCCAGGGCGTCGACCCGCACAGCCTCAAGCTGCGCCTGGGCATCTTCGGCGCCGAGCCGTGGACCGCCGAACTGCGCCGCGCCGTGGAAGAACGCATGGGCATCACCGCCCTGGATATCTACGGCCTTTCGGAAATCATGGGCCCGGGCGTGGCCATGGAGTGTGCCGAGACCAAGGACGGCCCGACCGTCTGGGAAGATCACTTCTACCCCGAGATCATCGACCCGGCGACCGGCGCCGTGTTGCCGGACGGCCAGTACGGCGAGCTGGTGTTCACCTCGCTGTCGAAGGAAGCGCTGCCGATGATCCGCTACCGCACCCGCGACCTGACCCGCCTGCTGCCAGGCACCGCGCGGCCGATGCGGCGCATCGACAAGATCACCGGGCGCAGCGACGACATGCTGATCATCCGTGGCGTCAACGTCTTCCCGACCCAGGTCGAGGAACAGGTGCTGAAGATCAAGCAGCTCGCCGAGTGCTACGAGATCCACCTGCACCGCAATGGCAACCTCGACTGCATCGACGTCCACGTCGAGCTGCGCCATGACCAGCAGAGCCTGTCGGCGGACGAGCAGAAGGCCATCGGCAGCGAACTGGGCAAGCAGATCAAGACCCACATCGGCGTCAGCGCCCGCGTGCTGGTGCAGCCGAGCCACAGCCTCAAGCGTTCGGAAGGCAAGGCCTGCCACGTGTATGACAATCGGCCCAAGGGCTGATTCGCCGGCGTGACTGAAAGCCCCGCTTCGGCGGGGCTTTTTATCTTCCGAAGGAGTGATTTAGAACCTCGGCCCGCGCAATCACCCCTCACCCCAGCCCTCTCCCAAGGGGAGAGGGAGCAGTTCGCAACTGCCGGTTGGCTCGGCATTCCTCCTCACGCCGAACGGTCCCCTCTCCCTCTGGGAGAGGGTTAGGGTGAGGGAACGCCCAGCGCCCATCGCTCCCGCAACACGACAACCATCCGTCGCCCCGCCTTCCCTACCTGTCGATCCTTCACACTGCCCTTCGACTATTCCTCAAAGGCAGGCGGCATCCGGCCGTCTGCCCAATCGCAGGAGAAGAGCGATGACCTATGTCGATGGTTTCCTCGTACCGGTGCCCACCGCCAGCCGTGAGCGCTACATCGAAGTGGCACGCAAGGCGGCGGCGCTGTTCAAGGAGCATGGTGCACTGAGCGTCGTCGAGTGCTGGGGCGACGACGTGCCCGAGGGCAAGGTGACCTCCTTCCCCATGGCCGTGAAACGCAAGGAGGACGAAACCGTGGTGTTCTCCTGGATCACCTGGCCGAGCAAGCAGGCGCGGGACGAAGGCATGAAGAAGTTCATGGAGGACGCCCGCATGAAAACCGACTTCAACGACATGCCCTTCGACGGGCAACGCATGATCTTTGGCGGCTTCCAGGTGATCGTCCAGGCCTGACGCCTGCCTCCCCCCACACGCGCTGCTCATTGCAGGACCGAGGGGACGCCTAGTTCTTGCTCGCGAACCGCTCGACGCCTGGTCATCGGCAAGCATGGTTCGCGAGCAAGCTCGCTCCTACAACCCCTCCTAACCACCACATATGATTCATTCATAAAAATACATTTGCGTATCACTTTGTCATCTTTCCGGTGAATGGCAGGCGCTTTTCACGCCCAGGCAAATACGCCGCAGAATTCCGATAAATTCCTGCAAAATTCTCACTTTTTACCGAATTAGCTCGGTGAATTGCGCTCCTTTGCGCGCCCGCCTGATCCCAAAAGATCGCCAAATCGATACACAATCCATTTACGACACATCATTTAGTGTTAGACATTCATTTCTGTATCATTTAAAACTACAGCCATGGCCAAGGCCGTCCCACGAACAAGACAAAAGGCTGGAGACACAGCATGTACGCACAACTGGTTGAGACCGGCGTGAAGCGCATCAAGGCGCTGGACGAGATGTCGCCGGAAGAACGCGCCTTCCAGGAAAAGATCGATGCCGAGATCAAGATCGAGGCAAAGAACTGGATGCCCGACGCCTACCGCCAGACGCTGATCCGGCAGATTTCCCAGCACGCCCACTCCGAGATCGTCGGCATGCTGCCCGAGGGCAACTGGGTGACCCGCGCACCGACCTTGAAGCGCAAGCTGCAGCTGATGGCGAAGATCCAGGACGAAGCCGGCCACGGCCTGTACCTCTACAGCGCCATGGAAACCCTGGGCGCCGACCGTGATACCGAGATCGCCAAGCTGCATTCGGGCAAGGCAAAGTATTCGAGCATCTTCAACTACCCGACGCTGAACTGGGCCGACATGGGCGCGGTGGGTTGGCTGGTGGATGGTGCGGCGATCGTCAACCAGGTGGTGCTGCAGCGCACCTCCTACGGCCCCTACTCGCGCGCGATGATCCGCATCTGCAAGGAAGAGAGCTTCCACCAGCGCCAGGGCTACGAAATCCTCCTGACCATGATGCGCCACGGCAACCAGGCACAGAAGGACATGGTCCAGGACGCCATCAACCGCCTCTGGTGGCCGGCGCTGATGATGTTCGGCCCCAGCGACGCCGACTCCCCCAACAGCGCCCAGTCCATGGCCTGGAAGATCAAGCGGCAGAGCAACGACGAGCTGCGCCAGCGCTTCGTCGACCAGACCGTGCCGCAACTCGAACTGCTCGGCTGCACCGCCCCGGACCCGGACCTGAAGTGGAACGAGGAGCGCGGCCACTACGACTTCGGCGACATCCAGTGGGAAGAATTCTACGAAGTGCTCAAGGGCAACGGCCCGTGCAACACCGAGCGCGTCGCCACCCGCCGCAAAGCCATCGAAGACGGCGCCTGGGTCCGCGAAGCCGCGGTCGCCTACGCCCGCAAACAACAACAGAAGAAAGACGCCGCCTGAGCCGCGAGGAGAGAAAAGTCATGTCCGAGTGGACTTTGTTCGAAGTATTCGTGCGTAGCAAACACGGCCTGAACCACAAGCACGTTGGCAGCGTCCATGCCGCCGACGCCGCCATGGCCATCGAGAACGCCCGCGAGCTGTACACCCGCCGCAACGAAGGCGTGAGCCTGTGGGTCGTGCCCTCCGCGCTGATCACCGCCTCCTCCCCCGACGAGAAGGACCCGCTGTTCGACCCGGCGCAGGACAAGGTCTACCGCCACGCCAGCTTCTACGAGCTGCCGCCCGAAGTCGGCCACATGTGAGATCGCGTGCGATGAACCCGAATTCTGACAAGATCGAATACCTGCTGCGCCTCGCCGACAGCGCCCTGATCCAGGGCCAGCGCCTGTGCGAATGGTGCGGCCACGCCCCGGCCCTGGAAGAAGAGCTGGCGCTGATGAACGTCGGCCTCGACCTGGTGGGCCAGGCGCGCAACTGGTACGAGTACGCCGTGGAACTGCTGGACGACGGCCGCGACGCCGACCACCTGGCCTTCCGCCGCGACGAGCGCGCCTTCCGCAACCTCCTGCTGGTCGAGCAGCCCAACGGCGACTTCGCCGTGACCATCGCCAAGCAGTTCCTCTATGACGCCTGGCACTTCCATGTGCTGCACGCCCTGAGCAGCTCCAGCGACGAGCGTATCGCCGCCATCGCTGCCAAGGGCCTGAAGGAAGTCACCTACCACCTGCGCCGTTCCTCCGAGTGGATGCAGCGTCTGGGCGACGGCACCGAGGAAAGCCATGCGCGCATGCTCGCGGCGATCCCGCAGGTATGGCGCTTCACAGTCGAGCTGTGCAACGCGGACGAAGTAGAGCAGCGCCTGTTCGAAGCCGGGATCGCACCGAACCCGACCGAGCTGGCCAATGCCTGGAAGTCCAAGGTCGCCGACATCTTCGCCGCCGCGACCCTGCCGTTGCCGGAGCCTGCGGTGAACTTCTACCTCAGCGGCCGCCGTGGCCTGCACACCGAGCACCTGGGCATTCTCCTGGCCGAGATGCAGTTCCTCCAGCGGGCCTACCCCGATGCAACCTGGTGAGCTGATTACCAGCGATCGCGGCGCGCGCGCCGGCACGGCTGATGACCTCAGCCGCGCCTGGCACGTGCTCGGCGCGGTGATGGACCCGGAAGTGCCGGTGGTCAGCGTGGTCGAGCTGGGCATCGTGCGCGGGCTCGACTGGCAGGACGGCCACCTGCACGTGGTGGTCACTCCGACCTACTCCGGCTGCCCGGCCACCGAAGTCATCGAGCAGGACATCCAGCACGCCCTGGAGCACGCAGGCTTCGCTGCGCCGCAACTGGAGCGCCGCCTGAGCCCGGCCTGGACCACCGACTGGATCAGCGACAGCGGCCGCCAGGCCCTACGCGAATACGGCATCGCCCCGCCGGCCGGCAGCACCAGCAAGCGCAGCCTGCTTGGCGAGACCCCGGAAGTGCGCTGCCCGCAGTGCGGCAGCCTGCACACCGAGCAGCTCAGCCAGTTCGGCTCCACCGCCTGCAAGGCGCTGTACCGCTGCATCGACTGCCGCGAACCCTTCGATTACTTCAAGTGCATCTAGGAGGACGAAGACAAACCGCTGCGCTAAGCCACGCGTCGCTGAAAACGACTTCGAATTGCTCATTCACAGATGTGAACCCCGCTTCCGAAGCCGCTTCCGCCTCGCCTGACCTTCGCTCGCGACGTTTGTAGTCGCCCTCCGCGCGGTAGAACCGCAGGAGAACAACAATGAGCAAATTCCACAGCCTGAAAATCAAGGAAGTGCGCGCGGAAACCCGCGATGCCGTGTCCATCGCCTTCGACGTCCCGGCGGAGCTGGCCGACAGCTTCCGCTTCCAGCATGGCCAGCACCTGGTCATGCGCACCCAGCTCGACGGCGAGGAAGTGCGCCGCTCCTACTCCATCTGCAGCGGCGTGAATGACGGCGAGCTGCGCGTGGCGATCAAGCGCGTGCCGGGCGGGAGTTTCTCCGCCTACGCCAACGAGACGCTGAAGGTCGGCGCCAGCCTGGAAGTGATGCCGCCAGCCGGCCACTTCAATGTCGAACTGGACCCGGCGCGCCACGGCAACTACCTGGCGGTCGCCGCCGGCAGCGGCATCACGCCGATCCTGTCGATCGTCAAGACCACCCTGGAAACCGAGCCGCACAGCCGCGTCACCCTGCTCTATGGCAACCGCTCCAGCAACGCCGCGATGTTCCGCGAGCAGCTCGAAGACCTGAAGAACCGCTACCTGCAGCGCCTCAACCTGATTTTCGTGTTCAGCCGCGAGCAGCAGGACGTCGACCTGTACAACGGCCGCATCGACGCCGACAAGTGCGGCCAGCTGTTCAGCCGCTGGCTCGACGTGAAGAGCCTGGACGCTGCCTTCATCTGCGGCCCGCAGGCGATGACCGAGACAGTGCGCGACCAGCTCAAGGGCAACGGCATGCCGGCCGAGCGCATCCATTTCGAGCTGTTCGCCGCCGCCGGCAGCGAGAGCAAGCGCGAAGCCCGCCAGGCTGCCGCTGCCGTCGACAGCGCGAAGAGCCAGATCACCGTGATCAGCGACGGCCGCGAGCTGTCCTTCGAGCTGGCCCGCAACAGCGTCAGCGTGCTCGACGCCGGCAACGCCCAGGGCGCCGAACTGCCGTACTCGTGCAAGGCCGGCGTGTGCTCGACCTGCAAGTGCAAGGTGGTTTCCGGCGAGGTGGAAATGGACAGCAACTTCGCGCTGGAGGACTACGAAGTGGCAGCGGGCTACGTACTGAGCTGCCAGGCGTACCCGATCAGCGACAACGTCGTGCTCGATTTCGACCAGCTCTGATCTGGCCCTGCGCTCCTGCAGAAAGAATTCAGCTCCACCGCCAGCGCCCACAAGGCCGCTGGCGAACCCAATCCGGCGGCATCGTCCCGCCAATGAAGAATGCGCCGCCGACGCCCACCCGGCGCGGCGGTCACCGGCAGCAGCCGGCACCCTTGCGTAGCGATCCGGAGGACAACAACCATGGCCCAAGAGCCTATCCTGCAAAGTTTCATCGGCGGCCGCTGGGTCGGCCAGCATGGCGCCCAGGCGCTGCGTAGCGCGCTCAATGGCCAGACCGTGGCGCGCACCCACGAGGAGGCGCTGGACTTCGCCGAAGCCGTCGCCCACGCCCGTGAGCAGGGCCTCAAGGAACTGATGTCCATGGACTTCCAGCAGCGCGCCCAGCGCCTGAAAGCCCTGGCGCTGTACCTCACCGAGCGCAAGGAACAGCTCTACGAGATTTCCCGCCACAGCGGCGCCACCCGCGCCGACAGCTGGATCGACATCGAAGGCGGCGCCGGCACCCTGTTCGCCTACGCCGGCGTCGGCGGCCGCGAGCTGCCCTCGGGCAACGTGGTCCACGAAGGCCCGGCCATGCCGCTGGGCAAGACCGGCAAGTTCGCCGGCAGCCACATCCTGGTGCCGCGCGGCGGCATCGCGGTGCACATCAACGCCTTCAACTTCCCGATCTGGGGGATGCTGGAGAAGTTCGCGCCGAGCTTCCTCGCCGGCATGCCTTGCATCGTCAAACCGGCCACCGCCACCAG
Organism: Pseudomonas sp. AU12215; assembly: GCF_001675465.2. Lineage (NCBI taxonomy): Bacteria > Pseudomonadati > Pseudomonadota > Gammaproteobacteria > Pseudomonadales > Pseudomonadaceae > Pseudomonas > Pseudomonas sp. AU12215. Next base: position 148,807 of record NZ_MACM02000137.1, on the reverse strand, counting down.
CTACATCACCGAAGCCGCCGTGCGCCTGATGCACGAATCCGGCCTGCTCCCGGCCGGCAGCCTGCAACTGATCATCGGCGGCACCGGCGACCTGCTGGACCGCCTGCAGGGCCAGGACATCGTCACCTTCACCGGCTCCGCCGACACCGCCGCCAAGCTGCGCGTCAATCCGAACCTGATTCGTCACTCGGTGCCGTTCAACGCCGAGGCCGACTCGCTGAACTGCGCCATCCTCGCGCCGGACGTCACCCCGGACGACGAGGAATTCGACCTCTTCGTCAAGGAAGTGGCCCGCGAGATGACCGTGAAGGCCGGGCAGAAGTGCACCGCCATCCGCCGCGCCATCGTCCCCGCCAAGCATGCCGACGCCGTCGCCGAACGCCTGCGTGGCCGCCTGGCCAAGGTCGTGGTCGGCGATCCCTCAGTGGACGGCGTGAAAATGGGCGCCCTGGCCTCCCATGCCCAGCAGACCGACGTCGCCGAGCGCGTGGATGCTCTGCTGAAATCCAGCGAACTGGTGTTCGGCGCGAAGGACGGCTTCGCCCCGCGCGGCGACGGCGTGGCCGAAGGCGCATTCTTCGCCCCGACCCTGCTGCGCAGCCGCGATCCGCACGCCGAAGGCGGCGCCCACGACATCGAGGCGTTCGGTCCGGTGACCACCCTGATGGCCTACGACGATATCGACGAAGCCGTCGCCCTCGCCGCTCGCGGCAAGGGCAGCCTGGTGGCGAGCCTGATCACCCGTGATCCGCAGGTCGCCGCAAAAGTCGTCCCGGTGATGGGCGCCCTGCACGGCCGCCTGCACATCCTCGACCGCGAGTCCGCCGCCGAATCCACCGGCCACGGCTCGCCCCTGCCGGTGCTCAAGCACGGCGGCCCGGGTCGCGCCGGCGGTGGTGAAGAACTAGGCGGCGTGCGCGCGGTGAAGCACTACCTGCAGCGCACCGCCGTACAGGGCTCGCCGACCATGCTGATGGCCGTCACCGGCGAGTACGTGCGCGGCGCCAAGGTCTACGAGACCGAGGTGCACCCGTTCCGCCGCTACTTCGACGACCTGAAGATCGGCGAGTCGCTGCTGACCCACCGCCGCACCGTCACCGAGGCGGACCTGGTCAACTTCGGCTGCCTGTCGGGTGACCACTTCTACATGCACTTCGACGAGCTGGCGGCCAAGGATTCGCAGTTCGGCAAGCGCATCGCCCACGGCTACTTCGTGCTCTCGGCGGCGGCCGGCCTGTTCGTCTCGCCCGGCGTCGGCCCGGTGCTGGCCAACTACGGCCTGGACACCCTGCGCTTCATCAACCCGGTGGGCATCGGCGACACCATCCAGGCGCGCCTGACCTGCAAGCGCAAGATCGACCAGGGCAAGAAGAGCCCCAAGGGCGAACCGCAGGGCGTGGTCGCCTGGGACGTGGAAGTCACCAACCAGCTAGGCGAACTGGTGGCCAGCTACGACATCCTCACCCTGGTGCTCAAGCGCGCGTGATGCGCTGAGCGCTCAACTCCGCTGCCATCTTCGACCGGCCTTCGGGCCGGTTTTTTCATGCCCGCGCGCTGCCGACATGCAGGCGCCAGCGGAGCCTCTCCGCTGCCAGGGCCCTACTGGTCGGGCGCCGCCACGGTGGTCATGCTCCTGCCATCCACCCGCCGCAGCGGCAGCGATTCAGGGTCGAACCCGTCGATGCAGCAGGCGTTCACGCTGAGCAGCGCCGGGTTGCTGCGGCGCTGGTGATAGACGTAGATCCCGCACGTTCCGCAGAAATAGTGCAGCGCCACGCCGCTGTTCCAGCGATACAGGCGCAAGGCCTGATCGCCGCGGGTCAGACGGAAGTTGCCCTTCGGCACGGTTGCCATCAGCGCATTGCGCTTGCCGCACAACGAGCAGTCGCAGCGCACCAGTTCGTCGAGTTCCGCGTCGAAGGCGAAAGCCACCGCGCCGCAGTGGCAGGTGCCGGTGTAGTGCATGGCTAATCCCTCGTCACAAGTGCCCTTGATCACTGCCTGCAAGCGTAGCCCCTCGCCCTATTCGTGATTCAGGATCAACTATCCTTTGCCCTTCACCGCGTTTTTCTCAAGGGCTGACTTCCGGACAATGCCTCCCATCGCATCCCATTCGTCCGGAGCCCCCACCATGCCCCTCGCCCTCCTGGCGCTGACGCTCAGTGCCTTCGCCATCGGCACGACGGAGTTCGTCATCGTCGGCCTGATTCCCACCATCGCCAGCGACCTGGGGGTCACCCTGCCCTCCGCCGGCCTGCTGGTGAGCCTCTACGCCCTGAGCGTCGCCATCGGCGCACCGCTGCTGACCGCCATGACCGGGCGCATTCCACGCAAGGCGTTGCTGGTCGGGTTGATGGCGTTGTTCACCGTCGGCAACCTGGTGGCCTGGCAGGCGCCCAGCTACGAATCGCTGATCGTCGCGCGCATCCTCACCGGCCTCGCCCACGGCGTGTTCTTCTCGGTCGGCTCGATCATCGCCACCAACCTGGTGAGCAAGGACAAGGCCGCCAGCGCCATCGCCACCATGTTCAGCGGCATGACCGTCGCCTTCGTCACCGGCATTCCGCTGGGTACCTTCATCGGCCAGCACCTGGGCTGGCGCGTGACCTTCCTGGTGGTGGCCGCCTTTGGCGTGATCGCCCTGCTCGGCAGCCTGCTGTTCGTGCCGAAGAACATCCAGCACACGCCGCCGGCGCCGCTGCTGCGCCAGGCCCGCGTGCTGCTGCAGCCGCGCCTGCTGCTGGTCTACGCGATGACCGCGGTGGGCTACGGCGGCTCGCTGATCGCCTTCACCTTCCTCGCGCCGATCCTCCAGGATCTGGCCGGTTTCAGCCCGAACATGGTCGGCGCCGTGCTCCTGGCCTACGGTGTCTCGGTAGCCATCGGCAATATCTGGGGCGGCCGCCTGGCTGACAAACGCGGTCCGGTGAGCGCCCTGAAGATCATCTTCGGCCTGCTGGCTTCGGTGCTGCTGGTGCTCACCTTCACCGCCGGCAACCCGTGGCTGGTGGTGTTGACCGTGCTCGCCTGGGGCGCCGTCGCCTTCGGCAACGTACCGGGTCTGCAGGTCTACGTGGTACAGCAGGCCGAGCGCGTGGCGCCGGACGCCGTGGACGTGGCCGCCGGCTTCAACATCGCCGCGTTCAACCTCGGCGTGGCCGGTGGCTCCTGGGCCGGCGGCCTGGTGGTCAGCCACCTGGGCCTGGGCCATACGCCCTGGATCGCCGCTGTCGTCACCCTCGCCGCCTTCGGCCTGACCGCCCTGAGCGGTCGTCTGGACCGGCGCAATTCCATGGAACCGGCCGCCCCTGGCGCGGTTCCCACTCACTGATCGACCACAAGGAGTTCTTCCATGAGCGTTCCCGCCTTCGGCCTCGGCACCTTCCGCCTCAAGGGCCAGACCGTCATCGACTCGATCCGCACCGCGCTGGACCTGGGTTACCGCGCCATCGATACCGCGCAGATCTACGGCAACGAAGCCGACGTCGGCGAAGCCATCGCCGGCAGCAAGGTAAAGCGCGACGATCTGTACCTGACCACCAAGATCTGGACCGAGAACTACGCCGCCGACAAGCTGATCCCCAGCCTCAAGGACAGCCTGCACAAGCTGCGTACCGACCGCGTCGAGCTGACCCTGATCCACTGGCCGTCGCCCAAGGGCCAGGTACCGGTCGCCGAGTTCATGGGCGCCCTGGCCGAAGCCAAGGCCCAGGGCCTGACCGGCGAGATCGGCGTGTCCAACTTCACCATCGCCCTGATGCAGGAGGCCATTGCCGCTGTCGGCGCCGGCCAGATCGCCACCAACCAGGTGGAACTGCACCCCTACCTGCAGAACCGCAAGGTGGTGGAGTTCGCCCAGAGCCAGGGCATCCACATCACCTCCTACATGACCCTGGGCTACGGCAAGGTGCTCAGCGACGAGGTGATCATCGGTATCGCCAAGCGCCACGGCGTCACGCCGGCGCAGGTCACCCTGGCCTGGGCGATGCAGCTGGGCTACTCGGTGATCCCGTCGTCCACCAAGCGCGAGAACCTCGAAGGCAACCTGCGCGCTGTCGACCTGCGCCTGACCGACGCCGACATGGCCGCCATCGCCGCACTGGAGCGCAACGAACGCATCACCAGCCCGGAAAGCCTGGCCCCGGCCTGGGATTGATCCGCCGCTGACCGACAGCCGCCCCACCGAGGGCGGCTTTCCCGTTTCCAAGGAGTCTTCATGAGCGCTATCACTGCAGATTATGCCGCCTGGACCTGGACGCCCGGCGCCGGCCTCGATGGCCTGAAACAGGTGCGCCTGCCGATTCCGCAGCCCGGTCCGGACGAGGTACTGGTGGCCAACACCGCTATCGCGCTGAATCCGGTGGACTGGAAGATGATCGACTGGGGCCGCGACGACTGGCAGCAAGGCCAGGTACCTGGCGTGGATGGTGTCGGCATCGTCATTGCGGTGGGCAGCGAAGTGAACCTGCGCGCCGGCGCCCGCGTCGCCTACCACCAGGCGCTGACCCGTGGCGGCAGCTTTGCCGAGTACACCCTGCTGCGCGCCCGTGCTGTCTACCCGGTGCCCGATTCGCTGGACGACGCCACCGCCGCCAGCCTGCCCTGCCCCGGCCTCACGGCCTGGCAAGCACTGAATAAGCTGCCGGCCTGCAACCACCGCGATGTGCTGGTGACTGGCGCCGGTGGTGCGGTCGGCTATCTGCTCGCGCAACTGGCGCTGCAACGTGGGCTGCGCGTGTGGGTGACCGCGGCGCCGAAACACCGCGAACACCTGCTGCAACTGGGTATCGCCGGGGTCTTCGACTACCGCGACGGGCAGTGGTCCCAGCACCTGCGCGAAGCCCTCGGCCCGCGCCGCCTGCAGGGCATCTTCGATACCGTCAGCGGCAACCACGCCGCCAGCCTCGCCCCGCTGCTGGGCTACAACGGCCACCTGGTGTGCATTCAGGACCGCCAGGAAAACGCTCCGCTGCCAGCCTTCAGCACTGCCATCTCGCTGCACGAAGTGGCGCTCAACAGCATCCATGCCCACGGCGAAGCGCTGGACTGGCAGGAGCTGCACCAGGCGGCAGCGAGCCTGATGCAGGGCGTCGCCAGCGGCCAGTTGCAGGCGCCAGCGAAGCAGTTGTTCGACTTCGCCGAACTGCCCGAAGCGCTGCGGCGCTTGAAGTCCGGCGAAGGCAGCGGTAAATGGATCAGTCTGCTGCCGGCGCCGATGGTCGTTGCCTGACCAGAGCGCTGCGGGCGAAAGCGGAACTCCCATTTCGCAGGACGAACACGTCCTACAAAGACACTCCCCGGGCAAACACACAGGAGAACAACATGGATCTGGGCATCAAGGGCCGCTGGGCCGTGGTCTGCGCCGCCAGCAAGGGGCTGGGCAAGGGTTGCGCCGTGGCGTTGGCCCGCGAGGGCGTGAACCTGGCGATCAACGCCCGCGACGTCGATACCCTCGCCGCTACCGCCGCCGAGCTGCGCCAACTGGGCGTGGAAGTGCACGAAGTGGCCGGCGACATCAGCCAGCCGGAGGTGCGTGCCGCACTGCTCGCCGCCTGCCCGCAGGTGGACATCCTGGTAAACAATGCCGGCGGCCCGCCACCCGGCGATTTCCGCGACTGGGAACGCGAAGACTGGCTGCGCGCCCTGGAGCTGAACATGCTCACGCCCATCGAGCTGATCAAGGCCACGGTGGACGGCATGGCCGAGCGCGGTTTCGGCCGCATCGTCAACATCACGTCCGGCTCGGTGAAGGCGCCAATCGCCACTCTCGGGCTGTCCAACGGAGCGCGCAGCGGCCTGACCGGCTTCGTCGCCGGCCTGGCACGCCAACCGCAGGTGGCGGGCAGGAACGTGACCATCAACGGCCTGCTGCCCGGCTCCTTCGATACCGATCGCCTGCGCAGCGGCTTCCACCGCGCCGCCCAGCTGAGCGGGCGCGATGAAGATGAGCTGGTGGAGGCCGGCAAGCAGGAAATCCCCGCCGGACGCTTCGGCAGCGCGGAAGAATTCGGCCAGTTCTGCGCCTTCCTGTGCAGCGCACAGGCCGGCTACCTGACCGGGCAGAACCTGTTGCTCGATGGCGGCGCTTATCCGGGAACCTACTGACGGCGCCACCCTGTAGGAGCGAGCTTGCTCGCTCCTACAAAGGCCAGCCGCTACCATCCACCCCGCCGCTCCCGAACAGGCCCCCCGATGAAAGCCCACTCCGACGAACTCAAGACCTTCGCCACGGTGATCGACTGCGGCTCCATCACCGCCGCCGCCGAGCAACTGGGGCTGACGCCCTCGGCCGTGAGCCGGGCGTTGTCGAAGCTGGAGGAGAAACTCGGCACCACCCTGCTCAACCGCACCACGCGGCGGATGAAGCTCACCGAGGAAGGCGAGTTCTTCCTGGAGAACGCCCGGCACATCCTCGAACAGATGGACGCCCTGGAGGAACGCCTGGCCCTGCGCCAGCAATCCCCGGCCGGGCGGCTGCGGATCAACGCCGCCTCGCCCTTCATGCTGCACGCCGTGGTGCCGCATATCGGTGCCTTCCGCGAGCGCTACCCGGACATCGAGCTGCAGCTCAATACCAACGACCTCAACATCGACCTGCTGGAGCAGAGCACCGACATCGCCATCCGCATCGGCCACCTCGCCGACTCCAGCCTGCACGCGCGCCCCCTGGGCAGCAGCCGGCTGAACCTGCTGGCGGCGCCGCAGTACCTGGAGCGCCACGGGACGCCGGGCAACCTGGAAGAGCTGCTCGGCCACTCGCTGCTGGGCTTCACCCAGCCCGAAGCGCTGAACATCTGGCCGATCCGTCACGCCGGTGGCGATACCCTGACCATCAATCCGTCGCTGTCCGCCTCCAGCGGCGAGACCCTGCGCCAACTGGCCATCGGTGGCCAGGGCATCGCCTGCCTCGCCAGCTTCATGACCTGCGACGACATCCGTGCCGGGCGGCTGGTACGAGTGCTGCCGGAGCTGACCAGTGAGCGTCGCCAGCCAATCCACGCGGTGTACTACCGCAACTCGCAACTGGCGTTGCGCATCCAGTGTTTCCTCGACTTCATCCAGGAGCGCCTGGCGCAGTCCCTGCACGCCACCGGCTGACCTAAGAAATTTCCCACAGCTGGAAAACCTCGACCACACTGAACAGGGTTCGCGACGCACCGCATCGACGGGCGTCCTCCCGCCAAGATCGAGGGCCCGGCATGTCACCCATGCTGCTGTACCTGCGCGCCATCATCCATCCCGGCCGCGACACCCTGCTGTTTGCCCTGCGCACCGTAGTCGCGGGCCTGCTGACGCTGTACCTGGCGTTCCTGCTCGACCTCGACCAGCCCAAGTGGGCGACCATGACGGTCGTCATCATCAGCACCCCGCTGGCCGGCATGACGCTGCAGAAGAGCTTCGCCCAGGTGATCGGCACCACCATCGGCGCCATGGTCGCGGTGGCGATCATGGCGCTGTTCCCCCAGGCGCCCCTGCCCTTCATCGTCACCCTGGCGCTGTGGCTGGCGATCTGCACGGCCGGCGGCACGCTGATGCGCTTCACGCATTCCCATGCCTTCGTGCTCAGCGGCTTCACCGCCGTGATAGTCGCCCTGCTGGCCCAGCCGGCGCCCGAATCCACCTACACCCTGGCCATCACCCGCGTCACCGAGACCTTGCTCGGCGTCGCCTGCGTCACTCTGGTCAGCCTGTTCTTCGCTCGCCCACAGAGCGTAGCGCGGGGCTATTTCGCCAAGGTCGACCAACTGATCCGCTTGATCGCCGTGCATGCCGCTGCGGTGATCCGCGGCGAGGAGCCGGAAGAGGACTTCCAGCAAAGGCAGAAGCAACTGCTGGGCGAGATCGCCGCCCTGGAAATGTTGCGCCGCCACCTGTATTTCGACGCCCCGCGCCTGCGCGGCGCCAACGAACTGGTGCAGCAACTGGCCAACCAGCTGGTGCTGATGACCTCGCGCCTGGCCATTCTGCGGCGCCAGCGCAAGCTGATCGAAGCCCGGCTGACCGGCCCGCTGCCCGAATCCGTGCGACGGCTGCGCGAAGACGAACTGGCCTGTCTGGAGGAACTGGCCGAATTCGGTCGCTCCCTGCCCAATACCACTCGCCGACGCATCACCCAGCTGCGCCAGCGCTTCGACGCTGCTGCGCGGCAGGCCGAGGAGCTGGCCGACGGGCTGCCCGCCTCGCTGCGCTCGCTGGCCTGGGCACTGCGATTCGAACAGGCGCGGCTGATGCAGCAGCTGGACGAGATGATCGAGCTCAGCGAAGCCATCCAGGAAGGCCGACCCGGCAGCAGCACCTACCGGCAGAGCCAGGCCCAGGCGCTGCACCTGGACTTCCACCTCGCCGCGATGAACGCCACCCGCGCCTTCGTCGCGCTGTGCTGCGCCGGCTGGATCTGGGTGGAAACCGCCTGGGACGGCGCCCGCGCCGGGATGATCCTGATCGGCATCCTCTGCTCCCTGCTGGCCACCTTCCCGCGCCCGCTCATGGCCAGCCTGGCGTACATGCGCGGGCTGGCTATGGCGCTGGTGGCGGCGGCGTTGCTGCAATTCCTGCTGCTACCCAGCGTCGGCGACTTCGAGATGCTCGCACTGTTCCTCACGCCGCTGCTGTACGTGATCGCGGTGGGCCTGGCCAATCCGCAGACCGCCGGGATCGGCATCGGCCTGGGGCTATCAACCTTCCTGCTGGTGGGCCCGCAGAACCAGGGCGCGTGGATCAACACGTCGCTGCAATGGTTCGAGTTCGCCGGTGGCTATGTCAGCGCCGGCGTGCTGGCGCTGCTGGTGTACGCCTGGGTGTTCCCCTTCGACGCCGACGCCCGCCTGCGCCGCCAGTCGCGGCGGACCCGCGCCGAGGTGCGCTCGGTGCTGCTGTCCAAACCCAGCGAGGCGCGCCGCTTCCTGTTCGAGAGCCGCATGGTGGATCGCCTGGCAATCATGCTCGGGCTGCTGCCGGCGGCGCGCGACAGCCAGTCCGGCGAGCGCTTCCAGTGCAGCCTGGCGAGCATGACCCTGGGCGTGGTGCTGCACCAGTTGCGCCGCGAGAGCCTCAACCCCGGCGGCCTGCCGCAAACCCTGCGCGCCCGACTGTCGCTGCTGCTGGATGAGCTCGCCGCCTGCCTCGACCAGCCACCCGCCGCCCCGCTGCACCGGGTGCTGCCGGCGATGCGCGAGCTGGGAAATGAGCTGGACGAGCTGCAGAGCCTCGGCAGCTACCCCAGCGGCGACGCCATGCGCCCGGTGTTCGTCAGCGGCGTGGCGCTGCTGGTGGCCGCCGATCTGCTGGAGCGCTTCCGCGACCTTTACGGCGAATCCACCGCCTTCAACGACGACCCTGGGGAACCCGCGCTGCATGCCCGTTGATATCGAATTGGGCGGGGTCTACCTGCCGCCGCTGGCCCAGGCCCTGCTGCTGGCCTTGCCGATCTTCCTGCTGCTGGACTGGAGCCTGCGCCGACTCGGCGTGTTGCGCCTGGTCTGGCACGAGGCGCTGTTCGAAGGAGCGCTCTACGCCTGCCTCTGTGCCGGCCTGATCCTGCTCATGGGAGCCCTGCACTGAATGGCCGGCCTGCGCAAAGCCCTACCGCCGCTGATCACCCTGGCCGTCGTGGCGCTCGCCCTGGTCCTCGGCTTCTTCGCCTGGACCTACTACACCCGTGCGCCCTGGACCCGCGACGCCCGGGTGCGTGCCGACGTGGTGACGGTCTCGGCCGACGTCACCGGGCGCATCGTCGAATTGCGGGTGAAGGACAACCAGCACGTCAGCAAGGGCGACCTGTTGCTGAGCATCGACCCGGCGCGCTACGAGCTGGCGGTATTGCACGCCGATCGCGCGGTGGAAGTCGCCCGCGCCGCGCTCGGCCAGTCCCAGGCCGCCATCGCTGCCAACCAGGCGCTGCTGCGTCAGCGGCAGAGCGAGGAAGTCCGCCGCAAGGCGCTCAAGGCCCGCTCGGCAATCTCCAACGAGGAGTGGGAGAAGGCTCACACCGACGTCACCGTGGCCGAGGCGCAACTGCTGCGCGAGCAAGCCAACCTGGGGCTGGCGCAAGCCAATGTCAGCCTCGCCGAGGCCGCGCAGAAACAGGCCCGCCTCGATCTGGAACGCACCCAGGTGGTGGCGCCGGTGAACGGCTACGTGACCAACCTGCTGACTCGCGCCGGCGACTACGCCACCGCCGGCCACTCGCTGGTGGCGCTGGTGGACAGCGATTCCTTCTACGTCGGCGGCTACTTCGAGGAAACCAAGCTGCCGCGCATCCGCGAGGGCGACGCGGTGAACGTGCAACTGATGAGCGGCGAGCGCTTCGCCGGCCGCGTCGAAAGCATCGCCTTCGCCATCACCGACCGCGAGAACGCCCCCGGTGCGCGCCTGCTGGCGAACATCAACCCGAGCTACACCTGGGTCAAACTGGCCCAGCGCATCCCGGTACGTATCGCCATCGACCCGGACTACAAGGGCCGTGACCGCCTGCGCGCCGGCACCACCGCCACCGTCAGCGTGGTCGAAAGCCCTCGTTAGACTCGATCTTCCGATGGGCAGGCGGAACTTTCATCAGCGCCTCGTCATCAACCCATCGCGTGATTGTCACCCGCCCGGTGCAACATGCGCCCAGCTTCCCGCATCCCGCGCGGCAGCCACCGCCGAGGATCGCCCTTGCCCCGCCTTCGCCTTCTGGCCGCTTCCCTGCTGACCTGCACCACCCTCGCCCTGGTGGCCTGGCGCGCGCTGCCCTCGCCACCGGAGGACGTGCCCAGCAGCAGCCTGTTCGCACAGAACTGGGCCCGTGGCGGAGTCGTCCTGCTGGTCCGTCACATGGAGCGCTGCGACCGCTCCAGCGCCGAATGCCTGGGCGCCGCCGACGGCATCACCGAGCGTGCCGCCGCCCTGGCACGGAGCATGGGCGCAAGCATAACCCGCCTGGGCCTGACCGCCACCGACATCTACAGCAGCCCGGCCAACCGCACCATGCAGACCGCCGACCTGATGTTCGACCGCAGCGTGGCGCGCCAGGACTGGCTGCTCACCTGCAAGGACGGCGACCTCGCCGCGCAGATCCGCGAACACAAGGCCGAGCACCGCAACCTGGTGCTGGTCACCCACAGCGAATGCTTCGACCTCCTGCGCGAGAACCTCAAGGTGCGCGAGACCGACACGCCCGAGTACGGCAGCGCCCTGGTGCTGTTCGACGAGGCCCAGCCGCGGTTGCGCATCGCCGGCGAAGTCGAGACCGATGAATGGCTGAAGCTGGTGAACCCGCACAACCCGAGCTGAGGCCGCTGCCAGAAAGCGCTTTCTGTGCCATCTTCTTGCGATCGCTCCAAGGAGAGGCTCGATGCCCGCCCTGCTCACTAGCCACCCACTGTTCGCCGCCCCCATCCTGCTGCTGATCGACCTGCTGCTCTGGCGGCTGGTCGGCCCGGCCCATCCGCATTGGCGCCTGGCCGTGCGGCTGGTCGGCTTCCTGCTGTTCAGCCTGCTGCTGTTCAATGCCGGGATGAACCCGCTGCGCGCCGCACCCTGGGCGGACGACCTGCCCAGCCACATGGTCGCCACCGCCGTGCAGATCATCTGGTGGCTGTTCGCCGCACGCTGCCTGACGGTCGTGCTGGGCTTCCTGCTGGTGCAGCGCATCGGACATGGCGGGCGGTTGCTGCAGGATGTGGTCGGCGCGCTGATCTTCCTGGTCGCCATCATCGCTGCCGCCGGCTATGTGCTGGAGCTACCGGTGAAGGGCCTGCTGGCGACTTCCGGGGTGGTCGCCATCGTCCTCGGCCTCGCGCTGCAGAGCACCCTGAGCGACGTGTTCTCCGGCATCGTGCTGAACACCACCAAGCCGTACCAGCTGGACGACTGGATCTCCATCGACGGCATCGAGGGCAAGGTCACCGAGATCGACTGGCGCTCCACCTACCTGCAGACCTCCCAGGGCACGCTGGCCGTGGTGCCCAACTCCCTCGCCGCCAAGGCCAAGGTGCTCAACCTCAGCCGCCCGGCGAACCTGTATGGCGTCAGCGTGAGCCTGACGGTCAGCCCGCACATCCGCCCGCGCAAGGTGATCGAGGCGCTGGAGCACGCCCTCGGCGGCTGCCGCGTCCTGCTGGCCAACCCGGCGCCGGCGGTCAGCGTGCGCAAGTCCGCGCCCGATGGTGTGGAATACGAGATGAGCGGCTTCGTCGCCGCCATGGGCGAGAAGCGCGAGGTGCGCAACCAGTTGTTCGACCTTGCCTACCGCCACCTGCAGGCCGCCGGTATCAACCTGCTGGCCGAGGCCGACGCACCGATGCGCGAAAGCGCCTCGCGGGCGCGGGCGTTGCTGGTGCGCTCGGGGCTGTTCGATGCGCTGCGGGACGAGGAGCGCGACGAACTGGCCAGCCGCATGCAGCGCCGGCCCTTCAAGCAAGGGGAAGTGCTGCTGGCGCCGGGGGATGTCAGCGACCGCCTGCTGATCATCGACTCGGGCGTCGTCAGCGTCACCCTGCCCCAGGATGCCCAGAGCATCGAAGCCGGACGCATGGGGCCGGGCGAAGTCTTCGGCGAGGCCGGCGTGCTCACCGGCTCCGGCTGGCAGGCGCAATTCACCGCCATGAGTGACGGCGCGGCCTATTACATCGACAAGGAAACCCTGGCGCCCTGCATGGAAGCCCGCCAGGAGATCGCCGAGGCCATGGGCCGCCTGCTGGACTTCCGCCAGAAGGCCAGCGCCGCGCTGCTGGTCGAGCAACCCACAGTGGTGCAGCAGCGCGGGCTGATGGCCTGGCTCAGGCAGCACGCCGGGCGCCGCTACAAGGCCTGACCCGACGCCGGGTCAGGCGCTGACTTCCTGCAGGCAATCCAGCGGTACCCAGCCGGCCTCGCCGCCGGAGCGGACACACCAGAGCCAGCCACCGAGCTCGCGGCCGCCTTCGAGCCGCTCGCCGACCTCCACGTCGAGTTCGCGGGCGGTGTAGTCCTCCATCGCCACCCCGGCGCCTGGCGCGGTCATGTTGAACACCTGCGCCGGCACCCAGCCTTCGCGCTGCCCTGGCGTGGAGCAGAAGTACCAGTCTTCCCAGCCCTCGGCGCCTTCGTAGCGTTCGCCGACGAACAGCGGCGCCCCCTTGGCGAAGGTGATGGGCGTGGGGTACTCGCTACGGTGGCGTTGAATCACTTCGTAGTGCATGTCTCTCTCCCGGCTCCCTCGACCGATCCATGCTACTCCTCACAACGCATCGTGGAAGATCAGCCCGAGGGTGAAGCGCTCACCGGTATGCAGGCGGCTGACGCCATGGCGCAGGTTGAGCCGGTGGTAGCCGCGCACGCCCCGTACCGGCCGCTGGGCCACGGCGAACACCACGGCATCGCCCTGCCTGAGCGGCACCACGGCCACCCGCGACTGCATGCGCGGCCGCTGCTCGGTGAGGACGAACTCGCCGCCCTCGAACTCCTCGCCCGGTTGCGACAGCAGGATCGCCACCTGCAACGGGAAAGCCAGCTCCCCATACAGGTCCTGGTGCAGGCAGTTGTAATCGCCGGCGCGGTAGCGCAACAGCAAGGGCGTCGGCCGCCGCTGCCCGGCGGCATGGCATTGAGCGAGGAAGCCGGTGTGCTCCGGCGGGTAATGGATACCGGTACCCATGCGCTCGTGCCAGCAGTTGGCGATGGCGCGCAGTGGCGGATAGAAGGCTCCGCGCAACGCCTGCAGCAGTACCGGCAAGGGATAGGCGAAGTAACGGTACTCACCGAGGCCGAAGTTGTGCCGGGCCATGATCACCCGGCTGCGGAACGGCTCGTCCTGGTCGTAGAGCGCGCGCAGGGCTTCGCATTGCGCCTTGTCGAGCAGGCCCGGGATCAATGCATGGCCGTCGGCGTCGAGACGCTCAGCCAGCAGCGGCCAGTCCAAGGCAGCGATTCGATGGGCAAGGATGGGGATGACGGGCATCTTGAAGGTCCGTGGAAACCAGGCTCCAGTCTAGGTTCGCCCCTGCCCCAGCGCGCCCCGAGGCCGACTTTCAAACTGCCCCGCAGCGACGCATTGTAGAATCAACCACTCATTCTCGATCGAACACAGCCATGCCCCCCGAAGACCCGATCCTGCGGGACATTTCCCGCGTGACCCTGCAGCATTACCAGGAGCGCGCCGAAGCGTTTCGCGAAGGCACCTGGGACCACGATGTCACCCAGAACATCGCCGCGCTGCTGCGACATATCCAGGGCGATGCGCCCTTCGCCCTGCTCGACTTTGGCTGTGGTCCTGGGCGTGACCTGTGTGCACTGAAGCGCCTGGGGCATGAGCCAGTCGGCCTGGACGGCTGCGCCGACTTCGTCGCCATGGCCCGCGAGACCAGCGGCTGCGAGGTCTGGCAGCAGGACTTCCTGGCTCTCGACCTGCCCGCCGAGCGCTTCGACGGTATCTATGCCAATGCCAGCCTGTTCCACGTCCCGCGCAGTGAACTGCCACGGGTGCTCGGCCAGTTGCAGGCAGCGCTGAAGCCGGGTGGCGTGCTGTTCAGCTCCAACCCGCGCGGGGAGAACCAGGAGGGCTGGAATGGCGGGCGCTATGGCTCCTACCACGATCTGCAGAACTGGACGCGTTTGCTGGAAGCCGCGGGATTCCGCGAGCTGGAACACTACTACCGCCCCACCGGCCTGCCGCGCGAGCAGCAGCCCTGGCTGGCGAGTGTGTGGCGCAAGGTTTGACGGCTTACAGCAGCCGGAAGTGATTCGCGAGCAAGCTCGCTCCTCCAGGCCAATGTCGGTGCAACCGTGCAGGAGCGGGCTTGCTCGCGGACCCACCTGACGTCCGGCCGAAGGCCAGACGCTCCCCTCTGGACGGCGCGGGCAGTATTACCCGCGCCGCTGCGGTCAGCCCTTCGCCGCCCAGGCGTTGAAGCGCTGCTCCAGGTCCTCGCCGTGGTCGACCCAGAACTCGAAGTTCACCGGGACGGCCTGTTCGAGGTTCGCCGGTGCAGTGTTCAGGCGCTCCACCAGCTTCGGATCGAGCAGCTTGGTAGTCCCCAGGTTCACCGAGCCGTAGCCCAGCTTCACCGTGTGGATCTTCTGCTGTTCGGGTTGGAGCGAGAAGGCGATGAAGTCCTCGGCGGCCTTCTTGTTCGGGCTGCCCTTGGGGATCGCCCAGGAGTCGATGGCATACAGGCTGCCATTCCACACCACCTTCATCGGCGCGCCCTCTTCCTGGGCGGCGAAGGCGCGGCCGTTGTAGGCGGTACTCATGGCCACGTCGCCGCTGGCGATGAACTGCATCGGCTGCGCGCCGGACTCCCACCACTGGATCGACGGCTTGATCTCATCGAGCTTCTTGAACGCGCGGTCCACGCCTTCTTTCGTCGCCAGCACCTTGTACAGTTCTTCCTTCTTCACGCCGTCGGCCAGCAGGGCGATCTCCAGGGTGTACTTGGCGCCCTTGCGCAGCGAGCGCTTGCCGGGGAATTTCCTGGTGTCCCAGAAGTCCGTCCAGCCGGTGGGGCCGTTGGCGAAGCGCTTGCCGTCGTAGACCATGGCCATCGACCAGACCAGCAGGCCGGCGCCACAGTCGGAGAGGGTGCCGGGCACGTAGTCCTCGGCCTTGCCGAGAATCGCCGGGTCGAGCTGCTCGAACAGGCCGTCCTCGCAGCCGCGCAGCAGCTCGGGGCCTTCCACTTGGACGACATCCCAGTTGACGCTGCCGGTGTCGACCATGGCCTTGATCTTGCCCATTTCGCCGTTGTACTCGCCGGCGATCACCTTCATGCCTTCCTTCTTCTCGAAGGGTTTGTAGAAGGCTTCGGTCTGTACATCCTTGCTGGTGCCGCCGAAGGAGATCACGGTCAGGTCAGCAGCCATGGCGCCGGACGCCACGCCCATGAGCAGGGCTCCCAGAATCGGGTTCTTCATTTCCACCTCTTGGCTTTGTTGTTGGCAGATTGCTTAAGCACGCAGGCGCCCGGCCTCTGCGGACCGGGGCACGATAACAGGGTCAGGTGCGGTAGACCGCCTCGCCGTCCTCGATCAGGCGCAGCGCCGATTCCCAAGCCAGCAGGTGCAGGCCGTCGACCAGCGCTTCTTCTTCCTGCACGGCAACGCGTTCGCATACCGCGGGCGCCGGGTAGCGCAACTGGCGACCGCCGGCCAGGGCCTGGACCTGCGCTTGGCAGGCGCGTTCGAGGAAGTAGATCTGGTTGAAGGCTTCGGCGATGCAGCGCCCGGTGGCCAGCAGGCCGTGGTTGCGCAGGATCATCACCATGTGGCTGCCCAGGTCGTTGACCAGGCGCGAGCGCTCGTCCGGGTCCAGGGCGATGCCTTCGTAGTCGTGGTAGCCCAGGCGGTTGTAGAACTTCAGCGCGTGCTGGCTGATCGGCAGCAGGCCGTCTTCCTGGGCCGACACCGCGATGCCGGCGGCGGTGTGGGTATGGATCACGCAGGCCACGTCTTCGCGGGCGGCGTGTACCGCGGAATGGATGTTGAAGCCGGCGCGATTGACGCTTTTCGGGCCAAAGCGCGGGTCGATGACGTCGCCCGCGTGGTCGACCTTCACCAGGTCGGAGGCGCGCATTTCGTGGAACAGCACGCCGTAGCGGTTGATCAGGTAGTGGCCCGGCTCGCCCGGCACCCGTGCGGAGATGTGGGTGTCGATGTGGTCGGTCCAGCGGAAGTGCGCGATCAGGCGATACAGCGCGGCGAGGTCGCAGCGGGCCTGCCACTCTTCGGCGGAAATACTCGACGGATCGATGTTGTAAGCTGTGTCACGCATGACGGGTGGTCCTTGTTGTTCTGTCAGGCTGTGCGGCGAATTGCCGCCGTCTGGGACCGAGTGTGCTGGGCGCGTCCCGCCCGCACCATGCACAGGCACCCTGGAGAATTTGCAGTGCTGTTATGGTCCACCGACCTGTACAGATCCTTCCTCACCAGAATCGGACCCTCGGATGCTGTTGCTCGACCCCACCTCGGACACTCCCCTGGTCACCCAGATCGTCGACGGCATCGCCCAGGCCATCGACGAGCAGCGCCTGCGTGCAGGCGCCAAGCTGCCCTCGATCCGCAAGTTCGCCCAGGCCAACGGCGTCAGCCACTTCACCGTGGTCGAAGCCTACGACCGGCTGGTGGCGCGCGGCTGCCTGAACGCGGTGCCCAATGCCGGCTTCTACGTGCGCGGCCCGGCGCTCGAGGACAGCGCCAGCGCCGAGGCACCGACGGAATTCGACTTCGACGCGCACCTGCTGCTGCACAAGGTCTTCCAGCCGCTGGGCATGGAGATTCGCCCCGGCGTCGGCCTGCTGCCGGAACACTGGCTGGATGGCGAAGGCCTGCAGCGCGGTTTGCGCAGCCTGGCGCGGGAAGAGCCGACGCAGTTCGGCAACTACGGCCACAGCAAAGGCAACCTGAAGCTGCGCGGCAAGCTCGCCGACCGCATGGGCGACGCCGGCGTCGCCGCCAATCCCGAGCAGATCCTGCTGACCGCCGGCGCCAGCCAGGCGCTGGACCTCACCGTGCGCTACCTGGTGCAGCGCGGCGATCCGGTGCTGGTGGACGAACCCGGCTACCACAACCTGTTCCTCAACCTGCGCCTGCAAGGTGCGCAACTGCTCGGCGTGCCGCGCAGCGCCGACGGGCTGGACCTCGACCGCCTGGAGCAACTGGCCCGCGAGCACCGGCCCAAGGTCTATTTCACCCAGGCGCGCCTGCAGAGCCCCACCGGCGGCAGCCTGTCCCTGGCCGCCGCGCACCGCCTGCTGCAACTGGCGGAAAGGTACGATTTCCTCATCGTCGAGAACGATATCTACGCCGACCTCGACCCGGCCGGCCAGATGCTGCTGGCCAACCTCGACCAGCTGGCGCGGGTGATCTACATCGGCAGCCTGTCGAAAGTCATTGCACCCGCACTGCGCACCGGTTTCATCGCCGCCCACCCGGAGCTGATCGAAGAGCTGGTGCCGCTGAAGATGGTCAGCGGCCTGACCAGCTCGGAACTCACCGAAACCCTGGCCCTGGACATCCTCCTGCAAGGCCGCCACCGCAAGCACGTACGGCAGTTGCGCGACCAGCTTGGCGAAGCCCACGACAGCGTGGCGCGGCGCCTGGAAGCAGCCGGCCTGGAAGTCTTCCACGAACCCCGCGCCGGGTTGTTCCTCTGGGCCCGGCACCGCGCGGTGGACGATGCCACCCTGCTCGCCAGCCGCGCCAAGGAAGCGAAGATCCTGCTGTTCCCCGGCCAGCTGTTCATGCCCGATGGCCGCAGCGTGCCGTGGATGCGCTTCAACGTGGCGCATTCCCTGGATGAGCGGCTGTACGCTTTTCTTTCCCGGCAGGGCTGAAGACGGTCACAAAACTCGCGGCAGCCAAGTCCAAGGAAGAAGAGCCGGAATTTCCCCGGCCACGTCAGGAGGACACCGTGAAGTTCCCAGCCATCGAACCCGAGCAACTGCAACGCGCCCGGCAGGGCGAACCCGCTGCCCTCGACGCACTGCTGCTGGCCTTGCAGGCGCCGGTCTACAACCTTGCCCTGCGCATGCTCGGCCGCCGCGAAGACGCCCAGGACGCCAGCCAGGAAATCCTCCTGCGCATCACCACGCACCTCGCCAGCTTCCGTGGCGACAGCCAGTTCTCCACCTGGGCCTTCCGCATCGCCAGCAATGCGCTGCTGACCGCGCGCACCAAGGTCCGCGAGACGCCCACCGTGTCGCTGGACGCCCTGGCCGACAAGCTCGACCTCGGCCTGCGTCTGGCCCAGGCCAACGAGCGCCCGCTGGAGCCAGCGGACAAGCTGGCCGCCGAACGCATCGCACTGGCCTGCACCCAGGGCATGCTGATGTGCCTGGAGCGTGAACAGCGCCTGGCCTACGTGCTGGATATCGCCTTCGGCCTGGATTCGGAAACCGCCGCCGCCGTGCTGGAGGTCGAACCGGCGACCTACCGCAAGCGCCTGTCACGGGCGCGCCAGCGGCTGGACGACTTCATGCAACAGCATTGCGCTCTGGTGAATCCCCAGGCGCCCTGCTCCTGCGAGCGCCAGGCGCTGGCCCTGCCGGCCGGCGTGAACGACACCCGCAAGGCCGAAAGCGAACTGCTTGCCCTCACCCGCCTGGCCGACGCCGCCGCGGTATTCCGCGCGCACCCGGATTACCAGGTGCCGCAACGGGTGATCGAAACCGTGCGCGCCGTGCTGCAGCAGCACACCGGAGGCTGGCAATGAACGCTTTCGCCGATCTGGGCTATCCCGAGGGCTTCCAGCCACTGCAACGGCGCAACCCGCTGCTGGACCTGCTCGGTCCCTTCCTGGTGCGTGGCGAAGGCGATTCGCTGGAACTGGGCCTGCTGCTGGACGAACGCCACACCAACAGCCGCGGCGGCGTGCATGGCGGCATTCTCGCTACCCTGGCGGATATCGGCATGGGCTACGCCATGGCCTTCTCCAGCCAACCACCACAGCCGCTGGTCACCGCCAGCCTGACCCTGGACTACGTTTCCAGCGCCCAGGTCGGCGACTGGCTGAGCATCCGCCTGCTGCACAGCCGGCGCGGCAGGCAGATGGCTTTCGCCAATGCGCTACTGTCGGTGGACGACAAGGTGGTCGCCCAGGCCAGCGCGGTGTTCGCGGTGCCGGCGCAGCGCTGAGCCGCCGGATATCGCCGCAAATATCGCCAGAGTCCGCGCAAGGCCTTAGACTTGCCGCCCATCAGCAACCGCCAGCAAGAGATCACTATGGGCGCCCAGTGGAAAGCCAAACATAAAGAAGTCGCCGCCAACGCCAAGGGCCGCGTGTTCGGCAAACTGTCGAAGGAAATCATGATCGCCGCGCGCAATGGCGCCGACCCGGACATGAACCCGAAACTGCGCCTGGTCGTCGAGCAGGCGAAGAAGGCCTCGATGCCCCGCGATACCCTGGAGCGCGCGATCAAGAAGGGCGCCGGCCTGCTGGATGGCGCCGCCACCTTCGAGCGCGTGGTCTACGAAGGCTTCGCGCCGCACCGCGTGCCGGTGATCGTCGAGTGCCTGACCGACAACGTGAACCGCACCATCGCGGAAATCCGCGTGCTGTTCCGCAAGGGCCAGCTCGGCGCCTCCGGCTCGGTAGCCTGGGACTTCGATTACCTGGGCCTGGTCGAGGCCACCCCGGCCAGCGCTGACGCCGACCCGGAACTGGCCGCCATCGAGGCCGGCGCCCAGGACTTCGAGCCGGGCGAGGAAGACGGCGACACCCTGTTCCTCACCGACTCCACAGATCTTGACGCCGTCTGCCGCGCCCTGCCCGAGCACGGCTTCACCGTTGCCTCGGCCAAACTCGGCTACAAGGCGAAGAACCCGGTCAGCCTGTCCGGCGCGGAACTGGAGGAAGTCGAAGCCTTCCTCGACGCTCTGGACGGCAACGACGACGTGCAGAACCTTTACGTCGGCCTGGCGTAACGCAGAACGGGCGGCCCATTGGCCGCCCGTTTTCTTTGTAGACCGCGCATCCCGTAGGACGCATATCGCCCCAAGCGTTATCCGTCGTCCTGCATACGGCGGATGAATCGTACCGATTCACGCGCCCTACGCTTTCCGTCCCATCAACACTTCCTGGCTGCTCTCGGCCTTCTCCCGCAGGAAGTCCCAGGTCGTGCGCATCCGCGCGATGTCCTTGAGCTCCGTGGGCATCAGCATCCAGAACGTCCGCACGAACTCGATCTCGCCAGCCAGCACCGGCTGCAGCGACGGGTCTTCGCTCGCCGCGAACGCCGGCAGGATCGCCAGACCCGCGCCCTCCGCCACCGCCCGCTGCTGGGCGAGGATGCTGGTGCAGCGCAGCGCCATGTGCAGCGGCCGGCCGATCTCGTCGAGGTATTGGAGTTCCTTGCTGTACAGCAGGTCGTCGACATAGCCCACCAGCGCGTGCACGCGCAGGTCGTCGCGCGTGCGGATCGGCCCGCGTTCGGCCAGGTAGTCCTTCGAGGCGTAGAGCCGCAGCACGTAGTCGGTCAACCGGGTGATCAAGTAAGGACCGCGACCGGGCCGCTCCAGGGTGATCACGATGTCCGCCTCGTGACGTGACAGCTGTAGCGCACGCGGCACCGCCAGCAAATCGACGCCCAGGTGCGGGTGGCGCTGGTTCAGCTCCACCAGCTGCGAGGTCAGCAGCGTCGAACCGTAGCCCTCGGTGGCGCCGATGCGCACCTTGCCGGAGAGGTTGTCCTCGGTGCCGGCCAGGCGTTTCTCGATCACCTTGCAGGCGCTTTCCATCGCCTCGGCCTGGGGCAACAGACCATGTCCGGCTTCGGTCAGCCGATAGCCTGCGGGCTCGCGCACCAGCAATTGTGCGCCGATGCTTTTCTCCAGTGCCTGCAGGCGGCGGGCCACCGTGGTGTGGTCCACGCCCAGGCGCCGCGCCGCTACCGTGAGTTTGCCGGCACGAGAGAGTTCGAGGAAAAACCGCAGGTTGTCCCAGTCCATGTGCGCTCCTGTGTGCGCCCTCTATCTGCAAAAATGCAGACCATACTTGCACATCACCTCATTGAGCACATCAAAAATGCACTGTTAGGATCGGACCACACAAGAACAAAGCCTTCAGGCTGGGAGAACCACGATGACTGCACCTGCCGTCCCGACCGTCAAACTCTTCCTCGACGGCAAGCCCGTCGAGTCCACCACCGCCGAATGGCGCGACGTGATCAACCCCGCCACCCAGGAAGTCCTCGCCCGCGTGCCCTTCGCCACGCCCGAAGAAGTCGAGCGCGCGGTGGCCAGCGCCAAGGCCGCGTTCAAGACCTGGAAGAAGACCCCCATCGGCGCCCGCGCACGAATCTTCCTCAAGTACCAGCAACTGATCCGCGAGAACATGAAGGAACTGGCGGCCATCCTCACCGCCGAACAGGGCAAGACCCTACCCGACGCCGAAGGCGACGTGTTCCGCGGCCTGGAGGTGGTCGAGCACGCCTCGGCCATCGGCAACCTGCAACTGGGCGAGCTGGCCAACAACGTGGCCGGCGGTGTGGATACCTTCACGATCCTGCAGCCCATCGGCGTGTGCGCCGGCATCACCCCCTTCAACTTCCCGGCGATGATCCCGCTGTGGATGTTCCCGATGGCGATTGCCACCGGTAACACCTTCGTCCTCAAGCCCTCCGAACAGGACCCGATGGTGACCATGCGCCTGGTCGAACTGGCCCATGAGGCCGGCGTGCCGCCGGGTGTACTGAACGTCATCCATGGCGGCCCGGACGTGGTGAACGCCATCTGCGATCACCCGGACATCAAGGCCGTCTCCTTCGTTGGTTCGACCCGAGTCGGCACCCACGTCTACAACCGCGCCTCGCTGGCCGGCAAGCGCGTGCAGTGCATGATGGGCGCGAAGAACCACGCCGTGGTGCTGCCCGACGCCAATAAGGAACAGACGCTGAACGCCATTGCCGGCGCAGCTTTCGGCGCCGCCGGGCAACGCTGCATGGCAGTCTCGGTGGCGATCCTGGTGGGCGAAGCCAACGAATGGATTCCCGACCTGGTCGCCAAGGCCAGGACCCTGAAAGTGAGTGGCGGCACCGAGGCCGACACCGACGTCGGCCCGCTGGTTTCCTGCGCGGCGCTGGACCGCGTCAGCGGCCTGATCGAGCGCGGCACCCAGGAAGGCGCCACGTTGGAACTGGACGGCCGCAATCCGCAGGTCGTCGGCTACGGCAAGGGCAACTTCGTCGGCCCGACCGTGTTTTCCGGCGTTACCCCGCAGATGACCATCTACCGCGAGGAAATCTTCGGCCCGGTGCTTTGCGTCGTGTCGGTCAAGACCTTCGACGAGGCCATCGAGTTGATCAACGCCAACCCCAACGGCAACGGCACCGCGCTGTTCACCCGCTCCGGCGCTGCCGCACGGCACTTCAAGGAGGAAATCGACGTCGGCCAGGTGGGCATCAACGTGCCGATCCCGGTGCCGGTACCGCTGTTCTCCTTCACCGGCTCGCGCGGCTCCAAGCTCGGCGACCTCGGCCCATACGGCAAGCAGGTGGTGCAGTTCTACACCCAGACCAAGACCGTCACCGAACGCTGGTTCGACGAGAATGAGGTCGGTGGTGCGGTGAACACCACCATCAATCTGAAGTAAGACTGCCCGCCCGCCTGCCCCGAGCCGGCCCGGACTTCAGCAGGGATGCTGGTCCGGATTCGGCACCACGCGGGCGGGCACCCTTTCCGGCGCTCCGACCACGGAGCGCTTCCAGTACAAGAAGAAGAGGAAATCCCCATGCGCATCGGTTTCATCGGACTCGGCAACATGGGCGGGCCCATGGCCGCCAACCTGCTCAAGGCCGGCTTCGACCTGAGCGTCTTCGATCTTTCCGCCAAGGCCGTGGAGGCCGCCGTAGCCTTGGGCGCACGCGCGTTCGGCTCGCCAGCCGAAGTCGCTCGCGACGACGTCGAGGTGATCATCACCATGCTGCCGGCCGCCGCCCATGTGAAGCAGGTGTTCCTCGGCGACGATGGCCTGCTGGCCAACGTGCAATCCGGCGTGTTGCTGATCGATTCGTCCACCATCGACCCGCTGAACGCCCGCGAGGTCTCCGCCGCCGCCCTCGCCCACGGCAACCCCATGCTCGATGCGCCGGTTTCCGGCGGTACGGCTGGCGCCGCAGCGGGCACCCTGACCTTCATGGTCGGCGGCGAGCAGGCCGATTTCGAACGCGCGCGCCCGGTGCTGGCCGCCATGGGCAAGAACCTCGTGCACTGCGGCGGCGCCGGCAACGGCCAGGTGGCCAAGGTGGCGAACAACCTGCTGCTGGGTATCTCCATGATCGGCGTAGCGGAAGCCATGTCCCTGGGCGTGAAGCTGGGTATGGACGCCGAAGTGCTGGCCGGCATCATCAACACCTCCAGCGGCCGCTGCTGGGCCTCGGAGATCAACAACCCGCTCACCGGGGCCCCGGCGGCGCGCGGCTACAGCGGCGGCTTCGGCACCGACCTGATGCTCAAGGACCTGGGCCTGGCCAGCGAGGCCGCGCGACAGATCCGCCAGCCGGTGCTGCTTGGCGCATTGGCCCAGCAGCTGTTCCAGACCTTCAGCAACCAGGGCAACGGCCAGCTGGACTTCTCGGCGATCGTGAAGCTGTACCAACAGGGCTAGGTCCGCCAGGGCGTTCCGCTTTTCTGTAGGAGCGAGCTTGCTCGCGAACCTCTTCGCTACGAGGCCGGTTCGCGAGCAGGCTCGCCCCTACAAAGGTCCCACTCCGCGACACGTCGCCCAAGCCTTCATCTCGGCTATCATGCGCGCTCCGCCCCACCGGATGCCGCCGCATGATCCTCCGCCCGCAAACCCCGACACTCTGGGTCCTGCTGTTCTCGCTCAAGGGATCGATCATCCCGGCCATCTGGCGCAAGGTGCTCTACACCGTGCTGCTGAGTTCCCTGGTGGTAGCCACCCACGGCACGCTCTACCACTACAAGGTGATCATCACCTCTACGCCATTCACCCTCTGGGGGCTGACGCTGGCGATCTTCCTCGGCTTTCGCAACAACGTCGCCTACCAGCGCTTCTGGGAGGCGCGCACGCTCTGGGGCGAGCTGCTGATCGTGACGCGCAACCTGGCGCGGCAGACCCGGTCGCTGCTGCCCGACCTCGATGCCGATGGCCGCCGCCAGCTGTGCAAGCCGCTGATCGCTTTCGGCTACACCCTGCGCGACCAGCTGCGCGGCACCGAGCAAGGCGACGACGTGAAACGTGTGCTGGGCGACGCCGCCGCGGCATTCGCCCATCGCCGCAACCCGGCAAACGCCCTGCTGGCGGACCTTGGCCAGCGCTTCGCCGACCAGGGCCGCGCGGCGGGCGCCAGCGACATCACCCTGGCCGCCATCGACCAGCAGATGACCCGCCTGTCGTACGTGCTGGGCGGCTGCGAGCGGATCAGCAACACGCCGATTCCCTACCCCTACATCCTGATGCTGCACCGCATCGTGCACGTCTACTGCTTCCTGCTGCCTTTCTGCCTGGTGGACAGCATCGGCTGGTTCACTCCGCTGGCCGTCTGCGTGCTGGCCTACACCTTCTTCGGCCTGGATGCCCTGGGCGACCAGATTGCCGACCCGTTCGATACCCAACCCAACGATCTGCCGCTGGACGCCATGAGCCGCAACCTGGAAATCACCGTGCTGGAAATCCTCGGTGGAACCGACCTGCCCGAACCGCTGAAACCGGTGGATGGCCTGCTGCTCTGAGCCAGCCCTGAGGACCCGAGAATGAGTCACCTGAAAGACGTACCGCTGAACAAGGCCTACCTGCTGCTCAACCACGGCCCGAGCACCATCGTCACCTGCGAGCACCAGGGCACGGCCAACGTCATGGCCGCCGCCTGGGTCATGCCACTGGACTTCGACCCGCCCAAGCTGATGCTGGTGCTCGACCGCAACACCTGGTCACGTCATCTGGTGGAAGGCTCCGGCGCTTTCGTCATCCAACTGCCAACGCGCCAGCAGGCCGAGCTGACCCTGGCGGTGGGATCGAGCAACGGCGGCGAGGGCAACAAGTTCGAGCAACTGGACATTGGCGTTTCGCGTGCGAAGCAGGTCGACGCACCGGTGGTCGATGGCTGTATCGCCTACCTGGAATGCAAGGTGATCAGCGAGCCGCACAACCAGGAGAAATACGACCTGTTCATCGCCGAGGTGGTCGCCGCCTACGCCGATGAGCGCGCCTTCTCCAACGGTCGCTGGCATTTCCCCAGCGACGAGTTGCGCACGATCCATTACCAGGCCGGCGGCGCCTTCTTCGCCACTGGCGAGGCGTTCCAGGTCAGCCGGGGCTGACCGGCTGCCAGGCGGCCGGCGCCGAGCCCAGCTCGGAGGCCGGCAACTCCCAGAAGAGCGGCGAACCGGCGACCTGCAACGGCGGGCGCAGGCGGCGCGCATGGCCCCAGGGCGTGGCTTCGATGCCCGGCGCCAGATCGGCCGCGGTTTCCGCCCCCAGCTCCGCCTGGCTTGGCGGCGCGGCACCCGCCTCCAGCAGGAACTGCGCTGTCCGCGCCAGCGACAGCCGCCAACGGCTGCCCCGGCCGCTGCGCCGGCGCTCGGCCAGCCCGCGCAAGGCGGCGGCAGCAATCAGGTAGCCGGTCGCGTGGTCGAGCGCCTGAACGGGCAAGGGTACGGGCTTTTCCTCGCCACGCCACACGCGCCCAGCTTCGGCAATGCCGCTGCTCATCTGCACCAGGCTGTCGAAGCCGCGTCTTTCGCACCATGGGCCGGACCAGCCATAGGCATTCAGGCTGACGTCCACCAGCCCCGGTGCGATGGTGCGGCGCACGTCGGCACCGAAACCCAGGCGTTCCAGGGCATCGGCCCGATAGCCGTGGACCAGAACGTCGGCGCTGGCGAGCAGCGCCTGGAAACGCTCGCGACCTGCCGGCTGGCGCAGGTCCAGCCGCGCGCACTGCTTGCCCAGGGTGACTTCCGGCACCACGCCGGGCTCATCCCAGTCCGGCGGGTCGATGCGCAGTACCTCGGCACCGAAGCCGGCGAGGAATCGGGTGGCGACCGGGCCGGCCAGTACACGGGTCAGATCCAGCACCCGCAGGCCGGCCAGCGGGCGTTCGCGGTCGATCTCGATGTCCAGGGAGGGTCCGGACACCAGTTGGATATCGCGCAACACGAGAGGCTCGCGAGCCACGGCGATGCCTTGCGGGTGCTGTTTCCAGGCATCCCATGAGCGCATCTCGGCCGCGCAGCCGCCCTCCCTGACGATCGCCAGTTCCAGCTCGCCCGCCGCCCAACCGGCCACCGCGCTGGCGACCTGATCGCGCTGATTCTCGACGCCGAGGACCCGGAGTGCGGCGGCGCGGTGGTGCGGCGCATTGGTGTGCAGGCGAATCCAGCCGTCGCGTGTGCGGTAGTTACCGGCAATGGCATCCCAGAGGTCGGGCACTGTCCAGCCCTGAGGCCGCAAGGAGGTGGAGAACCAGAAGGAGGCCAAACGGCGGTCCACGACCATGGAGGTCGCCGTGCCACCTTCCGGCTCCAGCCACTCGCCCAGTGCCAGCCCGGCGCTGGCGATGCTGGCGGCGGCCAGCTCGGTGACGAAGAATGCCGAAGGCAGGGAGCCTTCGCTGCGAGGGGCCAGGTGGCTCAGGCGTTCGGCCTGGCCACCGAGGGCTGTCCAAAGTCGTTCCGCAAGAACCCGCTGCATCTCTATCTCCGCCTTTCCGTGGAGCTTCACCTTAGCTGCAGAGCGTCTGGCGGGCGAGCCGACCTTGGTCGGCAGGCAATAAAAAGCCCGCAATCAAGCGGGCTTTTCGATGGGGAGCTAATCCCTTAGCTGGTTTTCATCCTCTGCCCCTGGGTGTGAAAAAAACGTGAAGAGAGGGCCAGCCGAAACATTTTGTCGGAGATCGGATTTCTGGAAGCTGATGCTCAGCTCGAATAGTCCAGCGCGGTCCAGACGCGGCTGAGCCCATCGCTGATCCGGCAGCCCGAAAGGTCGTCCGCTTCGCCCTGCGGGGACAGCCGCACGGTGGAGTCGCCCTCGCCTTCGGTCAACCATTGCAGGCGCCCGCAGTTGGGCGTGTCGATCACGTAGCTGGCAGCGATCGCCGAGCGCTCCTTCGGCAGACGGATGGCATCGCGTACCGTGCCGCGCTCCTCGATGCGCTTGCCGTCAGCCACCAGAACGGCCCAGGCCTCCTTGCCCTCGATGATGAGGTAGGCGCCATTGGCGCGCGGGACATCCGCCTGGGGCTGGGCGCAACCCGCAAGCATCGCCAGACCGGCACAAAGCATCAGTTTCTGCAGCATCGCCATCGCTCCTGTTCGTCGAGCAATGCCCGCCAGGCCACTGGCGACGGGCACTTCAAGGTTTCTGTCAGACCGCGAGAGGGATACTAGGAGAAAATACTGTTCATGCATACAGTCTTTTGCGAAAATTTTTTAAACCTCGACGAAAGGCCATAGTCCATTGGCTACGTCGATCACCTCGAATCACAGGGCATGGGCCTGAAACCCATTGAGGAGCAAGCGATGGTGAGTATCCATCAGCTGAAGTACACGGTGAACCACATGGCCATCGAGGAAGTCAGCGAGGCCGTGGCGGAACTGCTGTTGGAGGGGTTGGTCACAGAGGGCAAGACGCCTTTCAGCCGTACCCACTTCAACCTGTGCTTCGCGGAAATCGAGGCCCTGATGCAGCGCGCCGGCTATCACCGCCCGCTGGATGTAGTGGGTTACCAGGGCCAGGCCTACGCCATGTTCGACCCCAGCCGCTGGGATGCCGTGGAGGTGCTGCGCTGGCTGAAGGAGTACGTCGAGGAATCGAAGGCGCTCAGCACTGCCTGAGTGCGCAGGCGTTTTCGCAGGTTGCGGTTGCGGGAGCAGCGACTTGCGAAGGCCTATCAGGCGCACTAATGTCCCATGCACTTTTCCCGCTTGCCGAATCAAGGACGATTCCATGAGCGCCTCCTCCTCCGACGACAGCTGGCTCTGGGCCTACCGCAAACTCCGTAGCTGGGATGTGGGCCGGGTCAGCTCGGCGTTTCTCGCCACACTCTTCCATTGGCGCGGCGATACCGGGCTGTTCTACAGCCACGGCGGCCTGCGTAAATCCCGCCTGACGCGCGACGACCTGGTCGACTGACCCGGCTCACTGCTGCTGATAATTGCCGTTGCCTCGCGGATAGACCGCGCCATTGGGGTATTCGATGCTCTGTCGGATGCCGCCGCTGCCCTGGTCGATGATGACCGTGTTCGAACGCGTCTCGCCGTAGCCACTGGGCACCCGCACGCCACCATAGCTGTCATTGCGTTGCCAGCTGGACGAGCTGCCTACGCTACCGGTTGCCCCCGGGCTGACATAGATGCGCTGGATCACCGGCGGCGACTGCTGCCATTGCGTCTGGTTCTGATAGCGCGGCGCACTTTGCGATTGCGCCTCCTGCCCGGTGAACTTCTGCGCGAAGGCTGGCATGGCCAATGCGAGGCAGGCGATCGCCGCCAAGGTTCTGCGCTCAATCATGATGATCATCCCGGATGACGGAAAGGTTCAGCTTACCAAGCCTTGTACACCTCGAGCAGGCCGCGCACACAGATAAATTTAATCTTTTTATATCAATGCCTTGCAATAATATATTGATGTCAAATCTCTGATATATGCCCCGCAAGATACACGACAGATGCGGTCGCCATCCGCAGCAGGGGAAAACTCATTAAAACATCGTGATAGCGCTTGTTCTTAAAGTAATTTAGACAACTTAATTTACTTTAAAATCATGACGTTACGAGCCATTTATGAAGCAAGTTGAAAAGATTGGAAGCTCCATTGCCAAGCGTTCCCAGTCGCCATAAGCCCTGCGCACCACGTCGGGCGTTTCTCGTCACGCCACAGCCTTGCCATTCCATTGCCACGATTGGCAATTCTTTCTCAATCAGTAAGATGCAGCGACTTTCGTAAGGAATGCCTCATGTTCGGACGCTGCCTGGCCCTGCTGCTGATCCTCGCTGTTCCCACCGTTGCCTCTGCTGCCGCCCCGCGCACCTTCGAGGAAGCCAAGAAGGTCGGGCGCAAGCTGTACGCCCGCCAATCGGTGGAGTTCTATTGCGGCTGCCGCTACAACGGCACCAAGGTCGACCTGAAGAGCTGCGGCTACACCCCGCGCAAGAATGCCAACCGCGCCTCGCGCATCGAGTGGGAGCACATCGTTCCCGCCTGGGTGATCGGCCACCAGCGCCAATGCTGGCAGAGCGGCGGGCGCAAGAACTGCTCGCGCAATGACCGGGTGTACCAGAAGGCCGAGGCGGACCTGCACAACCTGGTGCCGAGCATCGGCGAAGTGAACGGCGACCGCGCCAACTACAGCTTCGGCTGGCTGCAGCAAAAGCCCTCGCAGTACGGCGCCTGCCCGATGGTGGTGGATTTCAAGGCACGCAAGGCCATGCCCCGCCCGCAGATTCGCGGCATGATCGCCCGCACCTACTTCTATATGAGCGACCGCTACGGCCTGAAGCTCTCCAACCAGGACCGCCAGCTGTTCACCGCCTGGAGCAAGCAGTACCCGGTGGAAGCCTGGGAGCGCCAGCGCAACCAGATGGTCGGCTGCGTAATGGGCTGGGGCAATCCCTACGTCGGCCCGATCGAGAACGATCGCTGTCCGGCGCCGAAAGTGGCCTGGCGCTGAAGCCTGGCGACAGCCGCAGATACCCGCAGTAGACTCCGACGGCCGTCCACCGTGACGAGCTCACCTTCATCTGTCTGGAGTACGCAGCATGTCCCTCTCGATCTACCAGGCTTCCGTTCCCGTCTTCATCCGCATGCTCGGCAATCTCTCGGCGATTCTCGCCAAGGCCGCCACCCATGCCGAAGCCAAGTCCATCGACCCTTCCGTCCTGATCAACGCCCGTCTCGCCCCGGACATGTTCGCTCTGGGGCGCCAGGTGCAGATAGCCTCCGACTCCGCCAAAGGCGCCGGCGCGCGCCTGGCCGGTGTCGAGGTGCCGAGCTTCGCCGATGACGAAACCACCTTCGCAGAGCTGCAAGCGCGCATCGCGAAGACCATCGACTTCCTCAAGTCCCTGAAGCCCGAGCAGTTCGAAGGCGCCGAAAACCGCACCATCGAGCTGAAGCTGCGTACTCGCGAAGTCAGCTTCAAGGGCTCGGACTTCCTGCTCGGGTTCGTCAACCCGAACTTCTATTTCCACATCACCACGGCCTACGACATCCTCCGCCACAATGGCGTGGAAGTCGGCAAGATGGACTATCTCGGCGGCGTCTGACCGCCCTGGGCGCCGGCATCCCGGCGCCTTTTCAGCCGCGCGGCAGAGGCAATGTGGTGGTGGACTTGATCTCCGAGAGCGCCACGATGGAGTTGATCTCCTGCACGCCCGGCACCTGGGACAGTCGCTCGAAGAAGAAGCGCTCGTAAGCCTCCACATCCTCCGTCACGATGCGCAGCATGAAGTCGACCGCGCCCATCAGGACGTGGCACTCCAGCACCTCGGGGAACTCCTGCATGGCCTGCGCAAAATCCGTCAGGTGATTGCGCCCATGGGCGTTGAGTTTCACCTGGGCGAATATCTGGGTATTCAGGCCGATCTTCTTGCGATCCAGCAGAGTCACCTGCTTGCGGATCACACCCTCGTCCTTCAATCGCTGAATTCGGCGCCAGCACGGCGATTGCGACAGGCCGATGCGCTCAGCGATCTCGGCCGTCGAAAGCGTTGCCTCCTCCTGCAGTAACTCGAGGATCCTGCGGTCTTGGGCATCCAGCGATATGGGCATATACAAATCTCAAATATCAGCAAGAAAGACTTATTAATGCACAAATAAGTCACCCATTGCAGAAATCAGGCAAATAATTCCTCCGGCGCGCCCGCAGAATATTCTTCACCTTTCCTGCATCGGCCAGCCGCCATGACGCTCCCCGCACTCCAACTCGTCGAACTCCCCCCGCTCCCACAAGACCGCCCCGTCCCCACCGAAGTGGCCGCCGACGTGCGCTACCTGATTCGCGCCGAGATCGATGCCGACATTCTCTGTCGCCTGCTGAACCAGTTTGCACTGCAGGGCCACGTACCGGCCGAGGTGGAATCCTCCCGTCGGGAAGACTGGCTGGACATCGCCCTGCGCGTGAACACGCTGCCGCGCTATCGCGCCGAGGTGATCGCCCAGCGCATGCGCGGAATGGTCAGCGTGTGCTCGGTGGACCTGCATGTGCAGGGAGCAGAAACTGTCCTTTCAGCGACATAAGCTGACTTTCTGGCGTTAGCCGGCACATCCTCGCAGGCTTAGAGTGCGAACCTGACCTTCGTGGTCTTTCACACACAACAACGATGAGAGATGTGCCCATGGCTCGCCCACGCCTGCTCCCCGACAACTTCACCCTGGCGCTGATCGCCACCGTGACCGTTGCCAGCCTGCTGCCCTGCGAAGGCACCGCTGCCGTGATTTTCGGCTGGATCACCAACCTGGGCATCGCGCTGCTGTTCTTCCTTCACGGTGCCAAGCTGTCGCGCCAGGCGATCATCGCCGGCGCCACCCACTGGCGGCTGCACCTGCTGATATTCTCCTGCACCTTCATCCTCTTTCCCCTGCTCGGCCTGGCGCTCAAGCCCGCATTGTCGCCCCTGGTGACCCCGGACCTGTACCTGGGCATGCTGTATCTCTGCGCCCTGCCCGCCACCGTGCAATCGGCTATCGCCTTCACGTCGCTGGCACGGGGCAATATCCCGGCGGCTATCTGCAGCGCATCGGCCTCCAGCCTGCTGGGCGTCTTCGTCACGCCGCTGCTCGTGCAGTTGCTGATCGGCGCCCATGGCGATACCGGAATGTCGACGCTGGACGCCATCGGCAAGATCACCCTGCAACTGCTGGTGCCCTTCATTGCCGGCCAGCTGCTGCGCCCGTGGATCGGCGCCTGGGTGGAGCGGCACAAGCCGGTCCTGCGCTACGTGGACCAGGGATCGATTCTGCTGGTGGTCTACACCGCCTTCAGCGCCGCCGTCATTCAGGGCCTGTGGCACCAGGTTCCGCTTCCGGCGCTGGCCGGCCTGGTCGTGGCCTGCTGCGTGCTGCTGGCACTGGCGCTGGTCGCCACCAACCTGCTGGGGCGCTGGCTGGGCTTCTCCCTGGAAGACAGGATTACCATCATCTTCTGCGGCTCGAAGAAGAGCCTCGCCACCGGCGTGCCCATGGCCTCGGTGCTGTTCGCCAGCAGCACCGTCGGCGTGATCCTGCTGCCACTGATGCTGTTCCACCAGATCCAGCTGATGGTCTGCGCCGTGCTCGCCCAGCGCTACTCCCAGCGCCAGGAAGACGGCCACGCACCGCTGGAGCGCGCCAACTGACGGCGCCCCGCCCGCAAAAAAGCCGGTGCATCTGCACCGGCTTTTTCATTTCCGCCAGCGCCGTCAGGCACCGACCGGGGTACGCAGCGTCACGAACTCTTCCGCCGCGGTCGGGTGAATGCCGATGGTTTCATCGAACACCCGCTTGGTTGCTCCAGCCTTGAGCGCAATGGCGATGCCCTGGAGGATTTCTCCGGCTTCCGGGCCGACCATATGGCAACCCAGCACCTTATCGGTGTCGGCATCGACGATCAGCTTCATCAGGGTCCGTTCCTGGCACTCGGTGAGCGTCAGTTTCATCGGACGGAAACGGCTCTCGAATAGCTTCACCCGGTGTCCGGCGCTGCGCGCTTCATCTTCGGTCAGGCCGACCGTGCCGATGTTGGGCAGGCTGAATACAGCGGTGGGAATCAGCTTGTAGTCTACCGGGCGGTATTCCTCCGGGCGGAACAGCTTGCGCGCCAGCGCCATGCCTTCGGCCAGTGCCACGGGGGTCAACTGCACCCGGCCGATCACATCACCGATGGCATGGATCGATGGCTCGCTGGTGCAATAGGCCTCATCGACCTTGATGTAACCACGATCATCCAGCTCGACCGAGACATTCTCCAGGCCCAGGTTGTCCAGTTGCGGACGGCGGCCGGTTGCGTAGAACACGCAATCCGCCTCCAGCACGCGACCATCCTTGAGCGTCGCAGCGAGGCTGCCGTCGGCCTGCTTGTCGATGCGTGCGATGTCGCTGTTGAACTGCAGGTCCAGCCCCTTCTTCGTCAGCTCGTCGCGCAGGTGCTCGCGCACGCTGCGATCGAAGCCACGCAGGAACAAATCCTTGCGGTACAGCAGCGAAGTCTGCGCCCCCAAGCCGTGGAATATGCCGGCGAATTCCACGGCAATGTAACCGCCGCCGACCACCAGCACCCGACGCGGCAGTTCCTTGAGGAAGAAGGCCTCATTGGAAGAGATCGCGTGCTCCTTGCCGGGAATATCCGGCACCTGCGGCCAGCCACCGGTGGCAATGAGGATGTGCTTGGCACGGAAACGCTGGCCGTCGACTTCCACGGTGTGCGCATCCTGCAGCCTGGCATGTCCCTCCAGCAGCGTGACGCCGCTGTTCACCAGCAGATTGCGGTAGATGCCATTGAGGCGATGGATCTCGCGATTCTTGTTGGCGATCAGTGTCGGCCAGTCGAACTTCGCCTCACCCAGGGTCCAGCCAAAGCCGGCAGCCTGCTCGAAGTCCTCATGGAAATGCGCCCCGTACACCAGCAGCTTCTTCGGCACGCAACCGACGTTGACGCAGGTACCTCCCAGGTAGCGGCTTTCCGCCACGGCCACCTTGGCGCCAAAGCCCGCGGCAAAGCGCGCAGCACGCACACCGCCGGAACCCGCACCGATGACGAACAGGTCGAAATCGAAAGACATCATGGATCTCCGCTTGGATATGACAGGCAGCATACCTCATGACGCCTGACCTATCCTGCCATCAGCCGCTGCCAAAGGAGTATTCGCCATGCGCCCATCCCTGACCCACCTGGCCCTGCACGTACCTGATCTTGAGGCCTGCATAGCGTTCTACGAGCGCTTCTGCGGTATGCGCATCATCCACCAGCGCGAAGGCAAGGGGTCACGCATTGTCTGGATGGCGGAGCCCGGCAAGGAGCACCGCCTCATCTTCGTCATCATGCCAGGCGGGCAGGCGCGGCACCTGGCCAGCGATGACTACAGCCACTTCGGCTTCGCGGTGGACAGCCACGAGGAAGTCGACCGTATCGCCAGGGATGCCCAGTCGGCCGGCTGCCTGATCTGGGCACCCCGGGCAGAGCCCTACCCGGTGGGTTATTACTGCGGACTGCGCGACCCGGCGGGCAACTACGTCGAGTTCAGTTATGGGCAGCCACTCGGGCCGGGATCGGAGGCCATGCCAATCCCGCGCTCGATGTGATGCCCGGCTGCACACACGAAAAAGCCACCCGAAGGTGGCTTTCTCAAAGAGCGGAAAGGTCCGGAGTTACCAGGCCTTGCCAGTCTTGTAGAGGTGCTCGTAGCAGAAGTTGGTCGCCTCGATGTAACCCTCGGCGCTACCGCAGTCGAAGCGCTTGCCCTTGAATTTGTAGGCCAGTACGCAACCGTCCTGGGCCTGCTTCATCAGAGCGTCGGTGATCTGGATTTCACCGCCCTTGCCCGGCTCGGTCTGCTCGATCAGGTCGAAGATATCCGGAGTCAGGATGTAACGGCCGATGATCGCCAGATTCGACGGGGCATCTTCGGGCTTGGGCTTCTCGACCATGGTGTTCACGCGGTAGATGTCGTCGCGGATCATCTCGCCGGCGATCACACCGTATTTGTTGGTCTCTTCCGGCGGCACTTCCTGGATTGCCACGATGGAGCAGCGGAACTGGTTGTACAGCTTGACCATCTGCTTGAGGACGCTGTCGCCTTCCAGGTTCAGGCACAGGTCGTCCGCCAGCACGACAGCGAAGGGCTCGTCGCCGATCAGCGGGCGACCGGTCAGGATCGCGTGGCCCAGGCCCTTCATTTCAACCTGGCGGGTGTAGGAGAAGGTGCACTCGTCGATCAGGCGACGAATACCGACCAAGTACTTTTCCTTGTCGGTGTTGCGAATCTGGTGCTCCAGCTCATAGCTGATGTCGAAGTGGTCTTCGAGCGAGCGCTTGCCACGGCCAGTGACGATACCGATTTCGCCGAGACCGGCTTCCAGCGCCTCTTCAACGGCATACTGGATCAGCGGCTTGTTCACCACCGGCAGCATTTCCTTGGGCATGGCCTTGGTGGCCGGGAGGAAGCGGGTACCGTAGCCGGCGGCCGGGAACAGACATTTCTTGATCATGGGAGTCCTTCGAGAGGGACAGGGGTGCGAGTTGCGCGCAGTCTAATCAGGCTGCGTCCGCCTTACAATGCCCCGGATTGCAAGCTGCACGACACTTCCGCGCACTTGAAACCGATGACACGCGCATCTGACCACCGGATTGCCAGTTTAGTTCTCGAACTTACTGGCAAATGGGCAGCATCCCGGTCCTGCCCGCGCCCTTTCTATGCTCTGGCTCCTTGCGCCACGTCGCTCCCGCAAAGCCGCTGCCGCACCACGCCCCAGATCGAAAGCTCATCTCCCTCCTCGACCTTCAAGGTGGGAAAGCCATCGCTCGCTGCCTGGAGAGCGAAACAGCCATCGATGATGGCGAGCCGGCGAATCAGCGCCTCACCGTTCAGTGCCGCCACCACGATCTCACCCGGCGCCGCCAATTCGGAACGGTCGACCAGCAACAGGTCGCTGTCGTGAATGCCCGCCTGCGTCATCTCTTCGCCACACGCACGGACTATGTAGGTATGCAGAATCACTGCGGTGGCCGCAACGCCTGCGCCCGACTGCATCACATCTTGGACATCCAGAATGGCTTGTTGCATGACCTTTCTCCGAATACTGTATATACATACAGATATCAGATACCTGCCAGCCCGGCAAGCCATTGAATGGAACCTACGCAGAGATTGCCGCTCAACCGAAAGGACAGTAAGCCGTTGGCGGTGGACTACCCTTAGGGAGGGGTGAGGATATCAAGATGAATCCAGGCACGTTCGTCACACTCATGATTCTCGGCTGGGTCCTGCTGGCACTGGTCACGCTGTGGGCCATCCTGCGCGTACCCATGCGCCGCGCCCGCATGCAGAAGTTCAAGCACAAGGCAAAAACCGCTTCACCGAGGCGTCACCTCCTCCCGCACTAGAATCGCCATCGTGCAAAATGCCATTGTATTTGCGCCACACCTTGCAGGCTGCATGGAAAGCGAGACGCGGATTATTTTTAAATATTTGATTTTAAAGGATTTTTAATTTATCCGAGATTGGTACGCACCCTGCAATGAAAGGGATGAATCCACCCACACATTGCCGAGGACGACGCCATGCCAATCGACCGCCTGCCTGCCGCCCAATATCTCTGCCAGGTCTTTTCCGATTTCGAAGTGAGTTTCACCGCTCGACCGGACGGCAATCTGATCATGACGCTGAGCAAGGAAGCGGGTGAACACATCGCCTGTCGGGTGGTGCGACTGGAAGAACAACGCAACGAAGAGCTGCTGACCAGCCTGGTAGGTCGCATCCGCCGCGATCTGGCAACCGAATACGGCCCGCTGCAGGAGCAGGACGCCGATCACTTCAAGGAAGAAGTACCGCTGCAGAATTTTTATGAGGCCAGCGGCCCCCTGCGCCAGCGCCGCATCGTCAAGGCCGGCGCAAAACTGCGCTCGATGGCGCACATCGGCGCCTGAATCGCTGAAAATGAAAAACCCGGCCTAGGCCGGTTTTTTCATGTATGGCGCTCGCCTCGATTCAGACATGCAAACTGCAATGATTCGGGGAGATGGGAAATGGTGCCCGGAGCCGGACTCGAACCGGCACGCCCAAAGGGCGAGAGATTTTAAGTCTCCTGCGTCTACCGATTTCGCCATCCGGGCGGCAGCGCGTTGTAGCGTATCCAGGCATGCGCCCGGAAAGGGCTGGACTATATACAGCCCCAACTCATCTGCGCAAGTTGCCGAACCTGGCAACTCCCGCAGCGGGCAGTTAAAGAAAAAGCCCTGTAAATCTTCGAT
The DNA here is from genome assembly GCF_001675465.2 of Pseudomonas sp. AU12215. Taxonomy (NCBI): domain Bacteria; kingdom Pseudomonadati; phylum Pseudomonadota; class Gammaproteobacteria; order Pseudomonadales; family Pseudomonadaceae; genus Pseudomonas; species Pseudomonas sp. AU12215. The sequence continues at coordinate 111,449 of NZ_MACM02000137.1, read as the reverse complement.
TTACAGGGCTTTTCTATTGGAGGCTGAGGTCGGAATCGAACCGGCGTTCACGGATTTGCAATCCGGTGCATAACCACTCTGCTACTCAGCCGTAACACGGATGACTCAAGGTGAATCATCGAAAATCTGGAGCGGGAAACGAGACTCGAACTCGCGACCCCGACCTTGGCAAGGTCGTGCTCTACCAACTGAGCTATTCCCGCGTTGTCGTGTTGACGGGCGCCATTCTAACGATTTGGAAATGCCTGTCAACTCCTTGATTCAAAAATACTTATTTCTCTTTTGGGGTAGTGTTCAGGTGCGGCCATGCAGCCAGGAGATAGTGCAGCATCGACCACAGGGTAAGGATGGCGGCAACAATGAGCAGCGCGTAACCCACCAGGACCCAGAAAGTCATCAACGGTGGATTGGCCAGTAGAATGACCAGCGCCAGCATCTGCGCCGCCGTTTTCCATTTGCCCAGGCTGGATACCGCCACGTGCGCCCTAGCCCCGATCTCTGCCATCCATTCGCGCAGCGCGGAAACGACGATCTCGCGACCGATGATGATAACGGCCGGCAGGGTCAGCCACAGATTCGCGTGTTCCTCCACCAACAGCACTAGCGCGGTAGCGACCATCAGCTTGTCTGCCACCGGATCGAGGAAGGCACCGAAGGGCGTGCTCTGCCCCAGCCGTCGCGCCAGGTAGCCGTCCAGCCAGTCGGTGGCGGCAGCAAGGGCAAAGACGGCACTGGCGGCCAGATGGCTGGCCGGGAACGGAAGATAGAACAGCAGGATGAAGATCGGGATGAGCAGAACGCGAAGCAGTGTGAGCAGGTTCGGGATATTCATCGGGTCGGAAGGTCTGCGAGTTGAGCCGGCATTCTACTCGCTGTGCAGTGCTGCATAAATCTGCTCTGCCAGCTTTTTGCTGATGCCGGGGGCTTTGGCAATTTCATCGATACTGGCTCTGCCCAATTCCTGCAACCCGCCGAAATGCTTCAGCAGATCGCGCCGGCGCTTGGGCCCGACGCCAGCGACGTCTTCTAATGTGGAGGTGCGTCGCGCCTTGCCCCGCCGTGCACGGTGACCGGTGATGGCAAAGCGGTGCGCTTCGTCGCGGATCTGCTGGATCAGGTGCAACGCCGGTGAGTCAGCGGGCAAGGTGAATTCGTGCTCGGCATCATTGAGGTAAAGGGTTTCCAGACCAGGCTTGCGAGTGACGCCCTTGGCGACCCCTAGCAGCGTCAGGCCGACTACCGCCAGTTCCTGAAGCACCTCCTGAGCCATCGCCAGCTGCCCCTTGCCGCCGTCCACCAGAAGGATATCGGGCATCTTGCCCTCGCCTTCCTTCAATCGGCTGAAGCGGCGGGTCAGCGCCTGGTGCATGGCGGCGTAATCATCGCCGCCAGTGATGCCCTCGATATTGAAGCGGCGATAGTCCGACTTCAGTGCGCCTTCGGGGCCAAAGACCACACAGGACGCCACCGTCGCCTCGCCACTGGAATGGCTGATATCGAAACACTCGAGCCGCTGCGGTGGCTCGGGGAGGTCCAGCGCCTCTCCCAGCGCATCGAAGCGCGCCGCCATGTGCTGTCGATTGGCGAGGCGTGCCGCCAGCGCCTGCTCGGCGTTGGTCACGGCAAGCTGCTGCCAGCGGGCGCGGGTAGCACGCACGCGGTGACTGATTTCCAGCAGCCGCCCACGTGATGCCTCGATGGCGGAAGCCAGGATGGGGAAGTCTTCGTGCACGGCATTGACGATCAGCTCGTTCGGCAGATCGCGCTCGTGATGACTGAGGTAGTACTGCCCAAGGAAGGCCAGCAGGACATCGCCCACCTCCTCCTCGATCGCCACCTGCGGGAAGAAGTTCTTGCTTCCCAGCACTCGACCGCCCCGCACGCTGATCAGGTGTACGCATGCGCCACCCGGCGTAACGATGGCCGCCACCACATCGACGTTACCGGTGCCGAACTCCATGCTCTGCTGGTCCTGCACGCGGCGCAGGATCTGCACCTGATCGCGCAGCTCCGCCGCCTTTTCAAAGTCCAGGCGCATCGCCGCCTCTTCCATGTTGGTGGAGAGCTCCTCGGCCAGCACATTGCTGCGCCCTTCGAGAAACATGATCGAGTGGCGTACGTCTTCGGCGTACTCCTCCTCGCTCACTAGTCCGACACAGGGCGCCTTGCAGCGCTTGATCTGATACTGCAGACACGGGCGCGTGCGGTTGCGGTAGTAGCTGTCCTCACACTGGCGCACGAAGAAGGCCTTCTGCAGCAACGCCAGGCTTTCGCGAATGGCGCCAGCGCTCGGATAAGGCCCGAAGTACCGTCCTTTGGCCTTCTTCGCGCCGCGGTGAATGGTCAGACGCGGATACTGATCCTCGCTCGACAGGAAGACGTACGGATACGATTTATCGTCGCGCAGCAGAATGTTGTAGGGCGGCCGCCATTCCTTGATCAGCGTCTGCTCAAGCAGCAGCGCCTCGGTTTCGTTGGCGGTGATGGTGGTCTCGACCTGGGCGATCTTCGCCACCAGGGCGGCCGTCTTTGGCGCCAGGCCAGTCTTGCGGAAGTAGCTGGAGAGACGCTTCTTGAGGTCCTTCGCCTTGCCGACGTAGAGCAACTTTGCGTCGACGTCGAACATGCGATAAACGCCCGGCCGCCCGCTGCAGGTGGCAAGGAAAGCCGCCGAATCGAACGGTTGCACCATGATCAGTTACTGGCGTCGACCATGCCGTGCCGGACAGCCAGCAACGCCAGTTCGACGTCACTGGTGATCGAGAGCTTCTCGAAGATGCGGTAGCGGTAGGTATTCACAGTCTTGGGCGAGAGGCACAGCTTGTCCGAGATGCTCTGCACCTTGTGACAGTTGGCGATCATCAGCGCGATCTGGATTTCACGCTCGGACAGGGTATCGAATGGCGATGCGTTCCTTTCCGGCTCGAAGGACTTCAGCGCGAGGTTCTGGGCAATCTGCGGGCTGATGTAGCGCTGACCGGCAAAAACCTGGCGTATCGCCTGGACCATCTCATCCAGCGCTGCACCCTTGGTGAGATATCCCGCAGCACCAGCCTGCATCAGACGGGTCGGGAACGGGTCTTCCTCGCATACCGTCACCACCACGACGCGTACATCGGGCTGGCTGCGCAACAGCTTACGGGTGGCTTCGAGACCGCCGATGCCGGGCATCTTCACATCCATCAGGACGACGTCAGGCTTGAGTTCGCGAGCGAGCTGCAGCCCACGCTCACCGGAGTCGGCCTGCCCAACGACCTGCAGGCCATCGATATCAGCCAGCATGCGGGTAATTCCGGTGCGCACCAGATCGTGATCATCGACCACCAGCACCTTAATCACGCAGCACCCCTTGAGCAGAATGGAATGGTGAGACCCGAAAAGGGACTTCGAACAATTGCCGAACCTTAACAGAAAGCAGCCTTACGACCTAGCCTGGAAGCGGTTCGCCAAAATGCAAGCGCCAGAGATACGTGGCGCAGGCGGGGTAAATGCTGACAGATGCTTGGCGAAGCGTCTAGGACGGCCGTACCGGCAACCTATTGCGCTGTAAGAAGCTGGAGCCATCGCCGGAGTTTTCCATCTGATAGACGCTATCGGCTCGACATCCATCGCACGGGATTGCCACGCCATATCGGCAACCGACGGATGACCCATGGCGTCACCGCGCTCATGCGGCTCAGGCCTCGACGGCATCCAGCAGGGCCCAGGGCTTGTAGCCTGCGGCGCGCGCGGCTTTCTCCGCCTCCAGGATGGCCTCGGTACGGCTCAGCGAACGTGAGCGGTGCTCGAAGCGAAATGCGGGCCCGCTTGCGCCTCGCACACTGAGAACAATCAGGTAACCCCTCATGGGGTTGCTGACTTCCCGAGTGGTTTTCACTTTCTTCGGAGCTACGCCCAGCGCTTCGCGCATCTGCCGCTCGAGATCTTCGACTTGGTTCATTCAGGATTTTCCGAGGAGAGGAACTTTAAGTTTAACTGAGACAATCATCGCCCTACAGAAACATCTACCGGGATGACTGACTTTTCCGACACTGTTTAACTTGTGCGATGCGTATTCGGAGGTCGAGCCCTTAAAGCAACCCACCGCAGAAACGCGAAAGCCCCGCAGTGCGGGGCTTTCAACGTTGTAATAGTGGCGGAAGCGTAGAGATTCGAACTCTAGGACAGTTGCCCGTCGACGGTTTTCAAGACCGTTGCCTTAAACCACTCGGCCACGCTTCCACATGAGCGGGCCGCAATATTACCGGATCGCAACACACTGTCAAACTCTGATGATTCAGCGCGCTTTTCCCTCTGTTATGATAAGCATCACTACGGTCATGGATCCGTATCCCGCTTAACAGGAGTGTCACGACATGCAAGAACGGCAATATCTCGACTCCACAGCCGTGGAGCAGAAAGAGGTCAGCGGCGTCCTGCGCAATACCTACGGCCTGCTGGCCCTGACCCTGGCCTTCAGTGGCCTGGTAGCCTTCGCCTCGCAACAGATGCGCCTGCCGTACCCGAGCTTCTTCGTGGTGCTGCTCGGCTTCTATGGCCTGTTCTTCCTCACCGTGAAGCTGCGCAACAGCGCCTGGGGCCTGGTCAGCACCTTTGCCCTCACCGGCTTCATGGGCTACACCCTCGGCCCGATCCTGAACATGTACCTGGGCATGGCCAATGGCGCGAGCATCATTTCCTCCGCCTTCTTCATGACCGCCCTGGTGTTCTTCGGCCTGTCCGCCTACGTGCTGACCACCCGCAAGGACATGAGCTTCCTGTCCGGCTTCATCACCGCAGGCTTCTTCGTCCTGCTGGGCGCCGTGCTGGTCTCGCTGTTCTTCCAGATCAGCGGCCTGCAACTGGCCATCAGCGCCGGCTTCGTGCTGTTCTCCTCGGCGATGATCCTGTTCCAGACCAGCGCGATCATCCACGGTGGCGAGCGCAACTACATCATGGCGACCATCAGCCTGTATGTGTCGATCTACAACCTGTTCATCAGCCTGCTGCAGATCTTCGGCATCATGGGCAGCGACGACTGATCAACACAGTGCCACGGAAAAAGCCCGTTTCGACGGGCTTTTTTCATGTCAGGCGCGGCAAAAAAAGGCGCAGCGCCGTATCATCCTGCGAAAATTCGCCGCCAAGGCCAGCTCCATGAAGTTCGTCATCGCCCTCTTCTCCCCGCCGCACTCGCCAGCCGCCCGGCGCGCCCTGCGCTTCGCCGAAGCTGCGCTGGCCGGCGGCCACGATATCTCCCGACTGTTCTTCTATCAGGACGGAGTGCACAGTGCAGCGGCCAACACCGTGGCCAGCCAGGATGAACTGGATGTTGCGGCGGCCTGGACGCGCTTCGTTGCCGACAACCAGCTTGACGGCGTTGTCTGCATCGCCGCAGCGCTGCGCCGCGGCGTGCTGAATAGCGAGGAAGCCAGCCGCTACTCCCGTCCCGCCGCCAACCTGCAGGCACCCTGGGATCTTTCCGGCCTCGGCCAGTTGCATGAAGCGGCGCAACAGGCGGACCGCCTGATCTGCTTTGGAGGCAACTGATGGCCAAGTCCCTGCTGATCATCAGCCGCCAGGCTCCCTGGGCCGGCCCCGCTGCCCGCGAGGCGCTGGATATCGCTCTGGCCGGCGGCGCGTTCGACCTGCCGATCTCAATGCTCTTCCTTGATGACGGCGTGTTCCAGCTGGCACCCGACCAGCGCCCTGCCGGTATTGAGCAAAAAGACCTGCAAGCCAATCTGCAGGCCTTGCCGCTTTTTGGCGTCGAGGATCTCTATGCCAGCGCGCGCAGCCTGACCGAGCGCGGCCTGGACGCCAGCAGCCTCACGCTGGCCACACAGGTGATGGATGACAACGCCCTTCGCGGCCTGCTGCAAACCCACGACCAGGTGATCACGATCTGATGGCTACCCTCCACCTGCTCTCGCACTCCCCCTTCAATGACAGTCGGCTCGACAGTTGCCTGCGCCTGCTGGGCGCCGATGACGGCATCATGCTGACCGGTGACGCGGTATACGCGCTCCGCACAGGTACGCAGCCGGCGCAGGCGCTGGAGCAATTGCCGGCAAGCAACTCCCTGTTTGCGCTGCAGGAAGACCTGCAAGCGCGCGGGCTCGACGCCCTCGCCTCCCGAGTCGACAGCGTGGACTACCCCGGCTTCGTCGAACTCTGCACCCGCTTCGACAAGGTGAACACCTGGCTATGAGTATCTTATTGGTCAATGGCCAAGCCCTGCCGCTGGATAAGGACGGCTACCTCGCTGACCTGAACGACTGGAGCGACGCCGCCGCCGAAGCCCTGGCCCACAACGAAGGCATCCACCTGACCCCCGAGCATTGGGAAATCCTCCTGTTGCTGCGCGAGTTCTACGGCGAGTTCCAGCTCTCGCCGGCCAACCGCCCGCTGATCAAATACGTAGCCCAGAAGCTGGGCGCGGAAAAGGGCAGCAGCCTGCACCTCAACCTCCTGTTCAAGGGCACCCCGGCCAAGCTTGCCGCCAAGCTCGCCGGCCTGCCGAAGCCGACCAATTGCCTATGACCGCCGCCCCGCTCGTCCTGCAGACACCCGCCGAACACCCTTTCGCCCAGTTCGTCCGCATCCTCGGCAAAGGCAAGCGCGGTGCACGCGGCCTGACCCGCGAGGAGGCCCGCGAAGCGCTGGGCTTCATCCTCGACGACAAGGTCGAGGAGGCGCAACTGGGTGCCTTCCTGATGCTGTTGCGGCACAAGGAGGAAAGCGCAGAAGAGCTGGCCGGCTTCACTGAGGCCGTCCGCGAGCGCCTGCAAGCGCCGAAGATCGCCGTGGACCTGGACTGGCCGAGCTACGCCGGCAAGAAGCGTCACCTGCCCTGGTACCTGCTGGCGGTGAAATGCCTGGGCGGCAGCGGCACCCGCATACTTTTGCATGGCGCAGGCGCCCACACCGCCGGCCGCCTCTACACCGAGCAATTGCTCGAGCTGCTGGGCCTGCCGCTGTGCCGCGACTGGAGCGCAGTCAGCCAGGCACTGGATACCCAGGGCGTCGCCTTCGCCCCGCTGGTGGACTGGATGCCGCGACTGCAGCGAATGATCGACTTGCGCAATACCCTCGGCCTGCGCTCACCCATTCATTCCTCGGTGCGCCTGATCAACCCGCTGGGCGCAACCTGCGTGCTGCAAAGCATTTTCCATCCCGGCTACCAGGCCGTACACCGCGAAGGCAGCCGCCTGCTGGGCGACTACGCCATCGTCATCAAAGGCGAAGGCGGCGAGATCGAAGTGAACCCGGACGCCTCTTCGCACCTGTACGGCTGCCGCGATGGCAATGACTGGGACGAAGAATGGCCCGCGCTTTCACCGCTGCGTCACGTCAAGCCGGAAAGCCTCGACCCGCAGCATCTGGCCGCGGTCTGGCGCGGCGACGCAGAGGACGTCTACGGCGAGCTGGCCGTCCGCGCAACAATGGCCCTGGCCTTGCGCGCGCTCGGGCTGCAGCGAGACGAAGCCTTCGCAGAGGCCGATAAACGCTGGACTGAGCGCAACAGATCGATTTAGTCGATAGCTGGAATCCTGTTTTTGCGCTAAACAATCGAGCCAGAGCCGATAGACTGGTCCCATCTTCCCGCTTTCTGGAGCACTCAAGATGGGACAGTTGATTGATGGCCGCTGGCAAGATCAGTGGTATGACACCAGCAAGGACGGCCGCTTCCAGCGCGAAAATGCGCAGCGCCGCAATTGGGTCACCGCCGACGGTCAGCCCGGCCCCACCGGCGAAGGCGGCTTCCGCGCCGAGGCCGGCCGCTATCACCTCTACGTATCCCTGGCCTGCCCGTGGGCTCACCGCACGCTGATCTACCGCCAGCTCAAGGGCCTCGAATCGTTGATCGACGTGTCGGTTGTCAGTTGGCTGATGCTGGAAAACGGCTGGACCTTCGACAAGGCGCTCGGCTCCACCGGCGACAAACTCGAAGGCCTCGACTTCCTCCATCAACGCTATACCCGGGACGACCCGCACTACACCGGCCGTGTCACCGTACCAGTGCTGTGGGACAAGCATGAGCAGCGCATCGTCAGCAACGAATCGGCGGAGATCATCCGCATGTTCAACACCGCTTTCGACGGCATCACCGGCAACAAACTGGACCTCTACCCGGAGCCGCTGCGCGCGCAGATCGATGAGCTGAACGAGCGTATCTACCCGGCCGTGAACAACGGTGTTTACCGTGCGGGCTTCGCGACGACGCAGGGCGCCTACGAAGAAGCCTTCAAGACATTGTTCAATGAACTGGACTGGCTGGAAGAGCGCCTGGGCGAGCAGCGCTACCTGGCGGGCGAATACCTGACCGAAGCCGATGTGCGCCTGTTCACTACGCTGATCCGCTTCGATGCGGTCTACCACGGCCACTTCAAGTGCAACCTGCGGCGCCAGGCGGACTATCCGAACCTGTCCGGCTGGCTGCGCGAGTTGTATCAACTGGACGGCGTTGCCGGTACGGTGGATTTCCAGCACATCAAGCACCACTACTACGGCAGCCATCGCACCATCAACCCGACCGGCATCGTGCCACTGGGGCCGCAGCAGGACTTCACCAGTCCGCACGGGCGCGAGCATCTGGCGGGCGAGGGTATTTTCCGTAGGGGCTGAGTCAGCCGCGGGAGCGGAATTCGCCATCAGACCTGTAGGAGCGAGCTTGATCACGGACCCAGCGCAAGCCATCAGCGTCAAGCGGCTCGCGAGCAAGCCCGCTCCTACAAGGTCAAGAGCGGATCAGATCGGTTTTTCGATACCGTCGTAGACCTTCTGCAGCGCGCCCAGGCGCTCCTGGTAACGCTGCTTCAGGCAGGCCTTGTTGGCGCCGCAGGCGCGGCGCTGCTCCAGCCAGGCGAGCTGGGAGTCACCCAGGTTGCCCCGCATGCCCATCGCAAACAGGCCGCGCAACAGGCGGTAGGTGGTTGCCACCTGCACGTCCATTTCGGACAGTTGGCGGTCCGCGCAGATGGCTTTCTCGTCGGCCTGCCTGGCCTTCTTGCAATCGAAGCTGGCCGCTGAGGCCGGCGCGGTGAACCCCATGGCACAGCACACGGCGCCCAGGATCACCACATAAGGGGCTTTCACTGCTGCCCCTCGAACCACGCCAGCTTTTCGCGCAGCTGCACCACTTCCCCGACGATCACCAGTGTCGGCGCATGCACTTCGTGCTCGGCAACCAGCTCCGGCAGATTCGCCAGGGTGCCGGTGAACACGCGCTGATGCACCGTGGTGCCCTGCTGTACCAGGGCGGCAGGCGTGTCGGCGGAGCGGCCGTGACGCACCAGTTGCTCGCAGATGACCGGCAAGCCGACGAGGCCCATGTAGAACACCAGGGTCTGGCCCGGAGCGACCAGGTCGTTCCAGGGCAGGTCGGTGGTGCCGTCCTTCAAGTGCCCGGTCACGAAGCGCACGGATTGTGCGTAATCACGGTGTGTCAGCGGAATACCGGCATAAGCCGCACAGCCGTTTGCCGCAGTAATGCCCGGCACCACCTGGAACGGGATTCCGTTGGCCGCCAGTTCGTCGATTTCCTCGCCGCCACGGCCGAAGATGAACGGATCACCGCCCTTCAGGCGCAGCACGCGCTTCCCTTGCTGGGCGAGCTCGACCAATTGGCGGTTGATCTCATCCTGCGGCACGGCGTGGTCCGCGCGGCGCTTGCCGACATACAGGCGGTCCGCATCGCGGCGGCACAGCTCGAGGATGGCCGGCGCAACGAGGCGGTCATAGAGCACCACATCGGCCTGCTGCATCAGGCGCAGGGCACGGAAGGTCAGCAGGTCCGGATCACCAGGGCCGGCGCCGACCAGATAGACCTCGCCACGGGATTCGGGCTGCGGCGCTTCCAGCTTATCCGCCAGCAAGCGCTCCGCTTCGTTCGGCTGGCCGGCGAGCATGCGCTCGGCGACCGGGCCCTGGAACACCTCTTCCCAGAACTTGCGGCGCTGCTGCAGGTCCGGCAGGCGCTGCTTCACGCGCTCGCGGAAGCGGCTGGCCAGGCCGGCCAGTTGGCCGTAGGTTGCGGGAATCCAGGTTTCCAGCTTGGCGCGCAGCAGGCGCGCCAGCACCGGCGCGTCGCCACCGCTGGACACGGCCACCACCAGCGGCGAACGGTCGACGATGGCGGGGAAGATCACGCTGCACAGGGCCGGTGCGTCGACCACGTTGACCGGTACGCCGCGCTCGTTGGCGTCTCGGGACACCTGGGCGTTGAGCGGCTCATCGTCGGTGGCGGCGATGACCAGCACGCAGTCCTGCAGGTCGCCTTCGGCGTAGGGGCGCAGGATCAATTCGCCCGCGCCCTCCTCGACCAACTCTCGCAGCTCGGAGTGCACCTCCGGCGCCACCACACGCAGCACCGCGCCGGCGTCATTCAGCAGGCGCGCCTTGCGCAGTGCGACATCACCGCCGCCGACCAGTAGCGCGCGACGTCCGCGCAGGATGTGGAACAGCGGCAGGAAGTCCATCTCAGCCAATTACCTCGATGCCCGCCATGTACGGCTTGAGCACTTCCGGCACGCGAATCGAACCGTCGGCCTGCTGGTAGTTCTCCAGCACGGCGACCAGGGTGCGGCCCACGGCCAGTCCGGAGCCATTGAGGGTATGCACCAGCTCGGGCTTGCCGGTTTCCGGGTTGCGGTAACGAGCTTGCATGCGGCGCGCCTGGAAGTCGCCACAGTTGGAGCAGGAGGAAATCTCGCGGTACTTGTCCTGACTCGGCACCCAGACTTCCAGATCGTAGGTCTTGGCGGCGCCGAAGCCCATGTCGCCAGTGCACAGCGCCAGGGCGCGGTACGGCAGCTCCAGTGCCTGGAGGACCTTCTCGGCATTGCCGACCAGGCTTTCCAGGGCTTCCCAGGACTTCGACGGCTCGACGATCTGCACCATCTCGACCTTGTCGAACTGGTGCTGGCGGATCATGCCGCGGGTATCACGGCCCGACGCGCCGGCTTCGCTGCGGAAGCACGGGGTGTGGGCGACGAACTTCAGCGGCAGCTCCTTCGCGTCGAGGATCTGGCCGGCCACGATGTTGGTCAGCGAGACTTCGGCAGTCGGGATCAGGTACAGATCGGCCTCGTCTTCACGCTGGATCTTGAACAGGTCTTCTTCGAACTTCGGCAGCTGGCCGGTACCCTGCAGCGCCGGAGCCTGTACCAGGTACGGGGTATAGGCCTCTTCGTAGCCGTGTTCGCGGGTGTGCAGGTCGAGCATGAACTGCGCCAGTGCGCGGTGCAGGCGGGCGATCGGGCCGCGCATCAGGGCGAAGCGGGCGCCGGACAGGCGCGCGGCGGTCTCGAAGTCCAGCCAGCCGTGCTGCTCACCCAGGGCGACGTGGTCCTTGATCTCGAAGTCGAAGGTGCGCGGGGTGCCCCAGCGACGGACTTCGACGTTCTCTTCTTCATCGGCACCGACCGGCACGGATTCGTGCGGCAGGTTCGGGATATTCAGCAGCAGGCTGTCCAGCTCGGCCTGGATGGCATCCAGCTCGCGCTTGCCCGACTCCAGCTCCTCGGCCATGCGATTGACTTCGGCCTTCAGCGGCGCGACGTCCTCGCCATTCTTCATGGCCTGGCCGATGGCCTTGGAGCGCGAGTTGCGCTCGGCCTGCAGGGTCTCAGTGCGGGTCTGCACGGCCTTGCGCTGGCTCTCCAGCGCTTCGATGCGCGCCACGTCCAGGGTAAAGCCACGGGTGGCCAGGCGTTCGGCCACTTCCTGCGGCTGGGTACGAACCAGTTTGGAATCGAGCATGGTGTCTTCTCGTGTCTAGTGTCAGGCGGCGCTCAAGGGCGCCACTTCAGGATTTTCTGCGACGGCGGGAACTGGCCTTGTCGAGGCTGGCCAGGTGGCGCAGCTTTTCGCCGATCTTCAGTTCGAGCCCGCGCGGCACGGGTTGGTAATACTGGCGCGGCTCCATGGACTCGGGGAAGTAGTCTTCTCCGGCCGCATAGGCATCCGGCTCATCATGGGCATAGCGATACTCGTCGCCATAGCCCAGGTTCTTCATCAGCTTGGTTGGCGCGTTGCGCAAATGCAGCGGCACTTCCAGCGAACCGCTCTCCGCCACGTCACGGCGCGCCATGTTGTAAGCGTTGTAGACGGCATTGCTCTTCGGCGCACAGGCCAGGTAAACGATAGCCTGTGCAATCGCCAGCTCGCCCTCCGGGCTGCCGAGGCGTTCCTGCACGTCCCAGGCGTGAAGGCACAGGGTCAGCGCGCGCGGATCGGCATTGCCGATGTCCTCGCTGGCCATGCGCACCACTCGGCGGGCGATGTACAGCGGATCGCAGCCACCATCGAGCATGCGCGAATACCAGTACAGCGCGCCATCGGGGCTGGAACCACGCACTGACTTGTGCAGCGCGCTGATCTGGTCGTAGAAGGCCTCGCCGCCCTTGTCGAAGCGCCGGCGTGAGTCGCCCAGCAGGTTCTGCAGCAGCTCGGCGCTGATCTCGCTGTTGTCTTCGGCGAGGTCGGAAGCGTTCTCCAGCAGATTGAGCAGGCGCCGCCCATCGCCGTCGGCGGCGGCCATGAGGATCGAGAAACTGTCGTCGGGCAGGCTCAGGTTGCGCTTGCCCAGGCCCTTTTCCTCGGTCAATGCGCGCTCCACCAACCGCCGCAGGGCCGCTTCATCCAGGCTTTTCAGCACGTAGACGCGGGCACGGGAGAGCAACGCGTTGTTCAACTCGAAGGACGGGTTCTCGGTGGTCGCGCCGATGAAGATCAGCGTGCCGTCTTCAACGTAAGGCAGGAACGCATCCTGCTGGCTCTTGTTGAAGCGGTGCACTTCATCGACGAAGAGGATGGTTCGGCGGCCGTACTGCGCGGCATGCTGCTTGGCCACTTCCACCGACTGGCGGATTTCCTTCACGCCCGAGAGCACCGCCGAGAGGGTCTCGAAGTGCGCGTCGGTGACCTGCGCCAGCAGTTTCGCCAGGGTGGTCTTGCCGACTCCGGGCGGGCCCCAGAAGATCATCGAGTGCAGCGCGCCCTGCTCCAGCGCCTCACGCAGCGGCTTGCCACGGGCGAGCAGATGCTCCTGGCCGACGTACTCGTCCAGGCTGGTCGCGCGCAGTCGCGCGGCCAGGGGCTGGGAAACGGGGGCGGAGCGGAACAGGTCCACGGTATTACCTATCGATCAATCCGGCGCGCGGCCGGTCATTCCTGGATGACGTCGACGCCCTTGGGCACGTCGAAGACGAACTGCTTGGTGTCCATCGGCTCGTTCATCTTCACGTCGAAGAACAGGATATTGGTGCGCTGGCCGACGCTGTCGATCAGCTGCATGTCGTTCACCACACCGCTGCGGAAGGAAATCCGCAGGCTGTCGAACAGGGTGTCCTTGGACTTGGGCTTGAGGGTGAAGTCGACCACGTTGCCGCCATCCTTCGCGGTGATATCGAAGCTCTGGCCGATCTTCGACACGTCACCGGACAGCAGCAGCGCCGGGGTCTGGGTCAGGCGCTGGTCGAGCTTCTGGATGGTCACCTGCTCCAGGTCCGGGTCGTACAGCCAGATTTTCTCACCGTTGGAGATCAGCAGCTGCTCGTTCGGCGCATCGGTGTGCCAGCGGAACAGGCCAGGGCGCTTGAGGCCCAGGGTGCCGGCGGTTTCCTGCAAGCGGGTGCCGCTGCCGTCCAGGGTCAGCTGGGAGAAGCGCGCGGTCATTGTCTGGGCCTTGGTGAGCATCCCGCTCAGGCGCTGCGCAGCAGCATCGTCGGCATGGGCCTGGGCGCCGGCAAAGGCCAGCGCAGCAACGAACAACAGGCGGATCAGACGCATCGAAATCCTCGAAGTCGAATCAATCACGGATCGGGGCCGGCGCGATCACTTCACGCGAGCCATTGGTATTCATCGCGGTGACCACGCCGGCCATTTCCATGGCCTCGATCATCCGCGCGGCGCGGTTGTAGCCGATCTTCAGCTTGCGCTGCACGGCAGAGATGGAAGCCCGGCGGCTTTCGGTCACGAAGCGCACGGCTTCGTCGTAGAGCGGATCGTCCTCGCTGCCCTCGCTGCCTTCGCCGCCACCGCCACCGTCGAACGAACCACCACCGCCTTCATCGGCGCCGGCGAGAATGTCCTCGATATAGTTCGGTGCGCCACGCAGCTTCCACGCCTCAACGACACGGTGCACTTCGTCGTCGGAAACGAAGGCGCCATGAACACGGATCGGCAGGCCGGTGCCCGGCGGCAGGTAGAGCATGTCGCCGTGGCCCAGCAGTTGCTCGGCGCCGCCCTGGTCGAGAATGGTGCGCGAGTCGATCTTGCTGGACACCTGGAAGGCGATGCGGGTGGGGATGTTCGCCTTGATCAGGCCGGTGATCACATCCACCGACGGACGCTGGGTCGCCAGGATCAGGTGGATGCCCGCCGCACGCGCCTTCTGGGCGATACGGGCGATCAGCTCTTCCACCTTCTTGCCGACGATCATCATCATGTCGGCGAATTCGTCCACGACGACCACGATGGTCGGCAGGGTCTGCAGCAGCGGCGCTTCGTCTTCCATGCTCTCGCGGCGGTACAGCGGGTCGGTCAGCGGGGTGCCGGCCTCCTCCGCGTCCTTCACCTTGCGGTTGAAGCCAGCCAGGTTACGCACGCCCATGGCCGCCATCAGCTTGTAGCGGCGCTCCATCTCGGCGACGCTCCAGCGCAGCGCGTTGGCGGCCTCCTTCATGTCGGTGACGACCGGGCAGAGCAGGTGCGGAATGCCTTCGTAGATCGACAGCTCCAGCATCTTCGGGTCGATCATGATCAGCCGCGCCTCTTCCGGCGTGGACTTGAACAGGATCGACAGCAGCATGGCGTTCACGCCCACCGACTTACCGGAACCGGTAGTACCGGCCACCAGCAGGTGCGGCATCTTCGCCAGGTCGGTGATGATCGGATGACCGCCGATATCGTGGCCCAAGGCCAGGGGCACGGTGGACTTGTGCTCGTCGTATTCCGGCGTCATCAGCACTTCGGAGAAGCGCACCATCTGCCGGTCTTCGTTGGGAATCTCGATACCCACGGTGGTCTTGCCGGGGATGACTTCCACCACGCGCACGCTGATCACGGCCAGCGAACGTGCCAGGTCCTTGGCCAGGTTGGAGATACGGCTGACCTTCACACCGGCGGCCGGCTGGATTTCGAAACGGGTGATCACCGGGCCCGGATGCACGGACTCGACGATGACTTCGACGCCGAACTCCTTGAGCTTGATCTCCAGCAGGCGCGACATGGCCTCCAGGGATTCGGGCGAATAGCTCTGCTTCTTTTCCGAGGCCGGGTCGAGGATCGACAGCGGCGGCAGCGTGCCTTCCACGGCGGTATCGACGAACAGCGGCGCCTGCTTCTCTTTCAGCACGCGCTTGCTCGGCTCGGCCGGCTTGGTAGGCGGCGGCGGGACGTCGATCTTCGGCGCCACGCGCTTCTCGCGCTCCTGCACGCTCTTGACCAGCGCTTCCTCGCGCTCGATCAGGCGCTCCTTGACCTTTGCCTGCTCGCGGCGATCGGCAACGATGGGCGCGGCAACTTCGGCTACGCGTTCGTCGACTTCACGCAACTGGGCGACGAGCTGCTTGTGCTCGCTGCGGGCGCTCCACCAGCGGTTGGTGGCGTTATGAATGAGCTCGAACAGGTCGAGGGTGATCTTGCCGGTGACGTCCATCACCTTGAACCAGGACAGGTCGGCGAACACCGTCATGCCGAACAGGAACAGCGCCAGAAACAGCAGCGTGCTGCCCTGCACGTTCAGCGCATTGACGCCCAGCTGGCCGAGGCTTTCACCCAGGGCGCCGCCCGCGGTAGCCGGCATGTGGGCACCGCTGGTATGGAAATGGATATAGGCCAGGGCGGAACCGGACAACACCAGGAACACCAGGCCGATCAGGCGCCAGGAGAACAGCCAGCCACTCCACTCCCAAGGCAGGTGGCGCTTGCGGAAGACCTGGTAGGTCTTCACCGCCAGCAGCAGCGGGAACAGGTAGGCGAAGTACCCCAGCACCATGAACAGGATATCGGCGCTCAGCGCCCCCAGACGGCCGGCAGCGTTCTGCACCTGCTCGACGTGACTGGAGTGGCTCCAGCCCGGATCGGAGGAATCGTAGGTGAGCAGCGCCATCCAGAGGTAAAGGCAGAGCGCGCCAAGCGCGATCAGGGCCCCTTCCTTCAGACGGTAATGCAATTGCTGGCGCCAGGCGGCGGCATGGCTTGCTGTGGTGTCCTTCAAAACGCTTCTAATCCTGCGCTATACGCGCTTCCGAGAGTCGTTGGGCCGCGAAACGGGCCTATTGTACGGCTTTGGCCGGCCGATGCCAGCGACCCCGGATGTGCCCGACTGCGCTTTTGCCGGCTTTCCGGGGTTCGGTGTAGCATAGCCCAACACCGCTTTTCGGCTGCTCAATTGGAGCATGCATTCTCTTACGTGACAAAGGCTTATGGAGTCTTTTTATGAGTGAAGT
The DNA here is from genome assembly GCF_001675465.2 of Pseudomonas sp. AU12215. Taxonomy (NCBI): domain Bacteria; kingdom Pseudomonadati; phylum Pseudomonadota; class Gammaproteobacteria; order Pseudomonadales; family Pseudomonadaceae; genus Pseudomonas; species Pseudomonas sp. AU12215. Next base: position 95,013 of record NZ_MACM02000137.1, on the reverse strand, counting down.
CAAGCATTCGCGCCTGATCATCCTGGGCTCCGGCCCCGCGGGCTACACCGCGGCCGTGTATGCCGCGCGCGCCAACCTCAAGCCTGTTGTCATCACCGGCATCCAGCCCGGCGGCCAGCTCACCACCACCACCGAGGTCGACAACTGGCCCGGCGACGTCGAGGGCCTGACCGGTCCCGCCTTGATGCAGCGCATGGAGCAGCACGCCAAGCGTTTCGACACCGAGATCGTCTACGACCACATCCACACCGCCGAGTTGCAGCAGAAGCCCTTCACCCTCAAGGGCGACAGCGGCACCTACACCTGCGACGCATTGATCATCGCCACCGGCGCCTCGGCCCAGTACCTGGGCATGTCCTCGGAAGAGGCCTTCATGGGCAAGGGCGTTTCCGCCTGCGCCACCTGTGACGGCTTCTTCTACCGCAACCAGGTCGTCTGCGTGGTCGGTGGCGGCAACACCGCCGTGGAAGAAGCGCTGTACCTGTCCAACATCGCCAAGGAAGTCCACCTGATCCACCGCCGCGACAAGCTGCGCTCGGAGAAGATCCTTCAGGACAAGCTGTTCGAAAAAGCCAGGAACGGCAACGTGCGCCTGCACTGGAACACCACACTGGACGAAGTCCTGGGCGACGACATGGGCGTGATCGGCGTTCGCCTGAAAGATGCCGAAAGCGGCGAAACCCGCCAACTGGACCTGTCCGGCGTATTTATCGCCATCGGCCACAAGCCCAACACCGACCTGTTCAAGGGCCAGCTGGAGATGCATGACGGTTACCTAAAGATCAAGGGCGGCGCCGAAGGCAACGCGACCCTGACCAGCATCGATGGCGTGTTCGCCGCTGGCGACGTGGCCGACCACATCTACCGCCAGGCGATCACTTCTGCCGGCGCCGGCTGCATGGCCGCGCTGGACGCTGAAAAGTTCCTCGACGACAACTGATCGGTGCCGGGGGAGGCTCGCCCTCCCCTCCTCCCTATGCTCAAGTGGCTTTCCCGCAGCAATTTCGACTTTCCGCCCCTCGACAAGGCCCTGCGCGAGCCCAACGGCCTGCTCGCGGCCGGCGGCGACCTCAACCCGCAGCGCCTGATCCAGGCCTACCGCCACGGCTGCTTCCCCTGGTTCCAGGACGGGCAACCCATCCTCTGGTGGTCGCCGGACCCACGCACCGTGCTATTCCCCGAAGAACTGCACGTCTCCCGCAGCCTCGCCAAGCTTATCCGCCAGCAGCAGTACCAGGTCACCATCGACCGGGCGTTCGAGCAGGTCATCCACGGCTGCGCCGGCCCGCGCGATTACGCGGACGGCACCTGGATCACCACACCGATGCAGGATGCCTATTGCCAGCTGCACCGCCTGGGCGTCGCCCATTCGGCCGAAGCCTGGCAAGGCAATGAACTGGTCGGGGGCCTCTACGGCCTGGCCATCGGCCGCCTGTTCTTCGGCGAGTCCATGTTCAGCCGCGCCGACAATGCCTCCAAGGTGGCCTTCGTGACCCTGGTGCAGCGCCTGAAGGCAGCCGGCTTCGTGCTGATCGATTGCCAGATGCCGACGCAGCACTTGCACAGTTTTGGCGCTCGCGCCATTTCCCGCGGCGAATTCGCCAGCTACCTGCACCGTCATCTCGACGAAACACCTTCGCAGGACTGGACTTCGCAAGCGGACCTGCTCAGCCTGTCTTAAACTTGCCTGAGGGACCTCGCAGGGGTTGAAGATGACCGAGCTCGCCCGCCTGAAGTTTTACGCTACACAACCGCATCCATGCAGCTATCTGCCCGAAGAGCAGGCCACAACGCTGTTCCTCGACCCCAGCCAGCCCATGGATGCGCAGTTGTACGCCTCGCTGTCAGAGGTTGGCTTCCGGCGCAGCGGCGAACACCTCTACCGGCCGCACTGCCAGCACTGCACCGCCTGCATCCCCGCGCGCATCCCTGCAGCCGGATTCCAGCCGAGCCGCCAGCAGAAGCGCATCATCAAGCGTAACGCCGATCTGGAAGTCATCCGCAAGCGCCCGGCCTTCACCGAGGAGTACTATGCGCTGTACATGCGCTACATCGAGCAGCGCCACGCCGATGGAGACATGTACCCGCCCAGCCGCGACCAGTTCGCCACCTTCCTGGTGCGCGACCTGCCGTTCAGCTGTTTCTTCGAGTTCCGCCTGCAGGGCCGCCTGCTCGCCGTCGCCGTGACCGACGTGCTGCCCAACGGTCTTTCAGCCGTCTACACCTTCTACGATCCGGACGAAGAACGCCGCAGCCTGGGACGCTTCGCCATCCTCTGGCAGGTCGGCGAGACCGAGCGACTGGGTCTGCACGCTGTCTATCTCGGGTACTGGATCAAGAACTGCCGCAAGATGAACTACAAGACCCAGTACCGCCCGATCGAACTTTTCGTAAATCAGCGCTGGGTCGCATTGAACTGACCCGAAAACACCCATTGGCGTTGTGGGGTGATTTCAGGCACACTATGTGCCTTTTTTAATGGCCTGAAACACTTCAGGCAATCTTAGATACCGAGGGTTCTACTGCATGTCGAAAGAAGACAGCTTCGAAATGGAAGGCACTGTCGTCGACACCCTGCCCAACACCATGTTCCGCGTGGAGTTGGAAAACGGGCACGTCGTTACCGCGCACATCTCCGGGAAGATGCGCAAGAATTACATCCGCATCCTGACCGGCGACAAAGTTCGCGTTGAACTGACGCCCTACGACCTCTCCAAGGGTCGTATCACCTACCGCGCTCGCTGATAGACGGTAGGTGCCGGTAGAAACCGGCACATAGAAAAACGCCCGGCATTGCCGGGCGTTTTTGCTTGGGCCTAACTTTTCAACGTCAGGCCGGCTCTGCAGCGATCACCTCGAACTCGAAGGCCAGCTCGCCATCCTTCAGGTCCACATGGGCCACGCCACCGTGCTCGGCCAGCTCGCCGAACAGGATCTCCTCGGCCAATGGCCGCTTGATCTTGTCCTGGATAAGCCGCGCCATTGGGCGAGCCCCCATCTGCGGGTCGTAGCCCTTGTCCGCCAGCCAGGCGCGCGCCGAGTCGCTGACTTCGATCTGCACGTGCTTGTCTTCGAGCTGCGCCTGAAGTTCGGTAAGGAACTTGTCGACGATGCTCTTGATGGTCTCGTGACTCAGACGGCCGAACTGGATGATGGTATCCAGGCGGTTGCGGAACTCCGGCGTGAAGCTCTTCTTGATCACTTCCATGGCGTCGCTGGCGTGATCCTGTTGCGTGAAGCCGATGGAGGCCCGCGCCGCGGTTTCCGCGCCTGCGTTGGTGGTCATGATCAGGATGACGTTGCGGAAATCCGCCTTGCGCCCGTTGTTGTCGGTCAGGGTGCCGTGGTCCATCACCTGCAGCAGCAGGTTGAAGACTTCCGGGTGCGCTTTCTCGATCTCATCCAGCAGCAGCACGCAGTGCGGCGTCTTGGTGATTGCCTCGGTCAGCAGGCCGCCCTGGTCGAAACCAACGTAGCCCGGAGGCGCGCCGATCAGGCGGGACACGGTATGCCGCTCCATGTACTCGGACATGTCGAAGCGCACCAGCTCCACACCCAGCGCTTTAGCCAACTGACGAGCCACTTCGGTCTTGCCCACCCCGGTCGGACCGGAGAAGAGGAAGGAGCCGACCGGCTTGTCCGGTGATTTCAGGCCGGCGCGTGAAAGCTTGATTGCCGTGGACAGTGATTCGATCGCCGCCGTCTGGCCGAACACGGTCAGCTTCAGGTCGCGCTCCAGATTACGCAGCAGCTCTTTATCGGAACTGGACACGTGCTTGGGCGGAATCCGCGCGATCTTCGCGACGATATCCTCGACCTGCGGGACTTCGATGCGCTTCACGCGCTTCTCTTCCGGCTGCAGGCGCTGGTAGGCACCCGCCTCGTCGATCACGTCGATGGCCTTGTCCGGCATGTGCCGGTCGTTGATGTAGCGGGCAGCCAGCTCGGCGGCGGCACGCAGGGCTTCATCGCTGTATTCGATGTGGTGGTGCTGCTCGAAACGAGGCTTCAGGCCCTTGAGGATGCCGAAGGTATCCTCGACGGACGGCTCGGTGACGTCGACCTTCTGGAAGCGACGGGCCAGCGCGCGATCCTTCTCGAAGATGCCACGGAATTCCTGGAAGGTGGTGGAGCCGATGCAGCGGATCTCACCGGAGGACAGCAGCGGTTTCAGCAGGTTGGACGCATCCATGACCCCGCCCGATGCCGCACCGGCACCGATGATGGTGTGGATCTCGTCGATGAACAACACGGCGTGCGGACGCTTGCGCAGCTCGTTGAGCAGTGCCTTGAAGCGCTTCTCGAAGTCGCCGCGGTACTTGGTGCCCGCCAGTAGCGCGCCCAGGTCCAGGGAGTAGACGACGCTGTCGGACAGAAGGTCCGGCACCTGGCCGTCGACGATGCGCTTGGCCAGGCCTTCGGCGATGGCGGTCTTGCCGACGCCAGCCTCACCCACCAGCAGCGGGTTGTTCTTGCGGCGCCGAGCCAGGATCTGGGCGACGCGCTCGACTTCCGACTCGCGACCGACCAGTGGGTCGATACGCCCCTGGCGCGCCAGGTCGTTCAGGTTGCTGGCATAGGCATCCAGCGGGTGGCTGGAAGTGGAAGACTCGCCGCCTTCCTCGTCCTGCATCTCCTGCTCACTGTCCTGATGCTCGGCATGTCCCGGCACCTTGGAGATGCCGTGGGCGATGTAGTTGACCACGTCGATCCGCGCGACGCTCTGCTGCTTGAGCAGGAACACCGCCTGACTTTCCTGTTCGCTGAAGATCGCGACCAGCACGTTGGCGCCGGTGACTTCGCGCTTGCCGGAACTTTGCACGTGGAATACCGCACGCTGCAGGACGCGCTGGAAGCCCAGGGTCGGCTGGGTTTCGCGATCCTCGTCGTGCTGGGGAATCAGCGGCGTGGTGGAGTCGATGAACTCCTGCAGGTCTCGCCGCAGCTTGTCCAGATTCGCACCACACGCCTTCAGAACCGTCGCGGCGGCTTCGTTATCCAGAAGCGCCAACAGCAAGTGCTCAACGGTCATGAACTCATGCCGCTTCGCCCGCGCCTCCTTGAAGGCGAGATTGAGGGTGACTTCGAGCTCTCGATTCAACATGACTTCACCTCGCTCCCAAACATCCGCATCAACCTTCTATCTCAATTTCACACAACAGTGGATGTTGGCTCTCCCTCGCATATTGATTGACCTGCATGGCTTTGGTTTCCGCGACATCGCGGGTAAAGGTCCCGCAGTTCGCCTTGCCCTGGGTATGCACAGTCAACATGACCTTGGTTGCCTGCTCGCGGTTCATGTTGAAGTACAACTCGAGCACCTCAACCACGAAATCCATCGGGGTGTAATCATCGTTGAACATGATGACCCGATACATGGACGGCGCTTTCAGTGCAGGCTTGGCTTCTTCAACCGCCAACCCCGTTCCGTCGTCTTCCAATGGATCCGGGCGGTCCTGATTGAATGTTAGTCGAATCTGGCTACTTGCATGCATGCTGGAATAAAAGCTTTGCGAGTGGGTGAATGAGTGGGCCAGGCGGAGTATGAAACGCCTCTCAGGCCCAGACGACGCCGCCTTGACTAACGGCAAAAGGGTGTTACAACCAAAGGATACCCCCCGGAGGGTATCAGGAGTTCCGGACGCCAGTCTTTACAAAAAGGCATAGCGGAATAGTAGTGGATGATACTCCAGCGATGGAGTCCTTTGCAGAGGGATATCAGCATGCTCAGCGGTAAGGTCAAGTGGTTCAACAACGCCAAGGGCTACGGTTTCATCCTGGCTGACGGCCGAGATGAGGACCTGTTTGCTCATTACTCGGCAATCCAGATGGATGGCTACAAGACACTCAAGGCCGGCCAACCCGTCAGTTTCGAGATCCTGCAAGGTCCGAAAGGGTTGCACGCGGTGAACATCCAACCCGTCAACGCCAATGCATCCACCTCATCCGCGCAGACTGCCCCGAGCAGCGAGGTAGAGAACCTCACGGCGGAAGCCTGATTCGTCAAGGATCAGACGAAATGAAAAAGGCCGGCAGCAAGCCGGCCTTTTTCATGGACGGAAACTCACCCGGCTACATCTTGGCGATGATCGCGTCGCCGAACTCGGAGCAGGACAGCAGCCTGGCGCCGTCCATCAGACGCTCGAAGTCGTAGGTGACGGTTTTCGCGGCAATAGCCCCGTTCACGCCGTCGATGATCAGGTCGGCCGCTTCCGGCCAGCCCATGTGGCGCAGCATCATCTCGGCGGAGAGGATCACCGAGCCCGGGTTGACCTTGTCCAGGCCGGCGTACTTGGGCGCAGTACCGTGCGTCGCTTCGAACATGGCCACTGAATCGGACAGGTTGGCTCCCGGCGCGATGCCGATACCACCCACCTCCGCCGCCAGGGCGTCGGACAGGTAGTCGCCGTTCAGGTTGAGGGTGGCGATCACGTCGTACTCAGCCGGGCGCAGCAAGATCTGCTGCAGCATCGCATCGGCGATTACGTCCTTCACCACGATGCTCTTGCCGGTATTCGGGTTCTTGAACTGCATCCACGGACCGCCATCCAGCAACTCGGCACCGAACTCGTCGCGGGCAATCTCGTAGCCCCAGTCCTTGAACGCACCCTCGGTGAATTTCATGATGTTGCCCTTGTGGACGATGGTGACCGAGTCACGGTCATTGTCCACGGCGTACTGCAGGGCCTTGCGCACCAGGCGCTTGGTGCCTTCCTGGGAAACCGGCTTGATGCCGATGCCACAGTTCTCGGTGAAGCGGATCTTCTTGACGCCCATTTCCTCGGTGAGGAACTTGATGACCTTCTGGGCTTCGGGGGAGCCGGCCTTCCATTCGACGCCGGCGTAGATGTCTTCGGAGTTCTCACGGAAGATCACCATGTCCACATCGCCGGGCTTCTTCACCGGGCTGGGCACGCCTTCGAACCAACGCACCGGGCGCAGACAGACATAGAGGTCGAGCTGCTGGCGCAGGGCCACGTTCAGGGAGCGGATACCGCCGCCGACCGGCGTGGTCAGTGGGCCCTTGATGGACACGACATAATCGCGAACGGCGTCCAGGGTCTCCTGGGGCAGCCAGGTGTCCTGGTCATAGACCTGGGTGGCTTTCTCGCCAGCGTAGACTTCCATCCATGCGATCTTGCGGTCGCCTTTGTAGGCTTTCTCGACGGCTGCGTCGACGACCTTGATCATGACCGGGCTGATATCCACGCCAATACCATCCCCCTCGATGAAGGGGATGATCGGGTTCTTCGGTACATTCAAGGACATATCGGCGTTGACGGTGATTTTGTCACCGGCCGGCACCTGGATCTTTTGGTATCCCATGCTGAACTCCGCTTTTTGGTTGAAACCCTCTTGCAGCCACTGAGGGTAGCTCACAAGTCGGTAATCGAACCACATCATTCCTTAGTCTAAAAAAGGGACGCGCTTCACCCTGCCTTTAGGGTGGTATACTGGCCGGCATGACTTAATGGTCATCGAGGTCCGAGCAGTCTGGGACCAGACTCTCTCCTCGCAGCGGCGCATGTCCCCACCAGGATTCCGCCGTACAACGCTCTACTGGCGCCCCAATATCCCCGCGGCAAATCTCGAAGGTCGGTCAACCACTTCGTTGAACGCATGCGTGTACCAACGCGATTCGAGACTCTGTGCGCGCCCAGCAAAGAAGAGAGTTAGAACGAGATGTCCATCCGCTCGAAGATCACCTACACCTTCACCGACGAAGCACCCGCCCTTGCCACCTATTCGCTTCTTCCTATCGTAAAAGCCTTTGCCGCTTCCGCCGGCATCGACGTCGAGACCCGCGACATCTCTCTTTCGGGCCGTATCCTGGCCTCCTTCGCTGACAAGCTCGGCGACAAGGCGATCGAAGACGATCTGGCCTACCTGGCCCAACTGGCCACCGACGCCAAAGCCAACATCATCAAGCTGCCGAACATTTCCGCTTCGGTACCGCAGCTCAAGGGCGCCATCGCCGAGCTGCAGAAGCTGGGCTACGCCCTTCCGGACTTCCCGGAAGACCCGCAGACCGACGAAGAGAAAGACACCCGCGCTCGCTACGCCAAGGTCCTGGGCAGCGCCGTGAACCCGGTCCTGCGCGAAGGCAACTCCGACCGCCGCGCCCCGGCCGCCGTGAAGGCCTACGCCCGCAAGCACCCGCACAGCATGGGCAAGTGGAGCATGGCTTCGCGCTCCCACGCCGACTACATGCGTGGCGGCGACTTCTTCTCCAGCGAGCAGTCGGTCACCATTCCGAAGGCCGGTGAGGTCCGCATCGAGTTCGTCGGCAAGGACGGCAAGGTCGAGACCAAGAAGACCCTGAAGATGCAGGAAGGCGAAGTCCTCGACAGCATGTTCATGAGCTGCAGCAAACTGCGCGCCTTCTTCGAGAAGACCCTGCAGGACTGCAAGGAAACCGGCGTCATGTGGTCCCTGCACGTCAAGGCCACCATGATGAAGATCTCCCACCCGATCGTCTTCGGCCACGCCGTCACCGTCTACTACAAGGACGTGTTCGAGAAGTACGGCCAGCTGTTCGAAGAGCTGGGCGTGAACCCGAACAACGGCATCTCCAGCGTCTACGACAAGATCAAGTCGCTGCCGGCCTCGCAGCAGGAAGAAATCCTCCACGACATCCACGAGGTGTACAGCCACCGTCCGGAAATGGCGATGGTCGACTCGGTCAAGGGCATCACCAACCTGCACATCCCCAGCGACGTGATCGTCGACGCCTCCATGCCGGCCATGATCCGCAACTCGGGTCAGATGTGGGGCAAGGACGGCAAGCAGAAAGACACCAAAGCGGTGATGCCGGAAAGCACCTACGCCCGCATTTACCAGGAAATGATCAACTTCTGCAAAACCAACGGCGCGTTCGACCCGACCACTATGGGCAGCGTACCGAACGTTGGCCTGATGGCGCAGAAGGCCGAGGAATACGGCTCCCACGACAAGACCTTCGAACTGGAAGCTGACGGCGTGATGCGCGTCGTCGACGCCGACGGCAAGGTGCTGATGCAGCATGCCGTGCAGGCCGGCGACATCTGGCGCGCCTGCCAGACCAAGGACGCCCCGATCCGCGACTGGGTCAAGCTGGCCGTTACCCGTGCCCGCGCCTCCAACACCCCGGCCATCTTCTGGCTGGACCCGGAGCGCGCCCACGACAACGAGCTGCGCAAGAAGGTCGAGCTGTACCTGAAGGACCATGATCTGACCGGCCTGGACATCAGCATCAAGGGCTACAACGAAGCCATCCGCACCAGCATGGAGCGTCAGCTGCGCGGCCAGGACACCATCTCGGTGACCGGCAACGTCCTGCGCGACTACCTGACCGACCTGTTCCCGATCATGGAGCTGGGCACCTCGGCCAAGATGCTCTCCATCGTTCCGCTGATGGCGGGCGGCGGCATGTACGAAACCGGCGCCGGCGGCTCGGCTCCGAAACACGTACAGCAGCTGGTGGAAGAGAACTACCTGCGCTGGGATTCCCTGGGCGAGTTCCTGGCCCTGGCCGTCTCCTTCGAAGAAGAAGGCATCAAGACCGACAATGCCAAGGCCAAGGTACTGGGCAAGACCCTGGACATCGCCACCGGCAAGCTGCTCGACAACAACAAGTCGCCGTCGCGCAAGATCGGTGAGATCGACAACCGCGGCAGCCACTTCTACCTGGCCATGTACTGGGCTCAGGCCCTGGCCGAGCAGAACGACGACGCCGAGCTGAAGGCTCACTTCGCCGGCCTGGCCAAGACCCTGACCGAGAAGGAAGCGGCCATCGTCGCCGAACTGAACGGTGTTCAGGGCAAGCCGGCGGACATCGGCGGCTACTACCGTTCCAACCCGGAGCTGACCAGTCAGGTCATGCGTCCGAGCGCGACCTTCAACGCCGCGATCGACGCACTGGCGTAAGCCACTTCGCGTGACACCAGAACCCCCGGGCCTTCCCGGGGGTTCTGCTTTCTGCGCCCCGCCACGTTAAACTCGCGCCTTTTGAGTATCGAGAACAGACCCATGCGCTGGCTAGCACACGTCACCGTCGCCACTATCGTCGAAGACCAGGGCCGCTTCCTGCTGGTGGAAGAAATGTCCGCTGACAAAAAACAGGTCTTCAACCAGCCGGCCGGCCACCTGGAGGCCAACGAGAGTCTGCTCGAGGCCGCCGTGCGCGAAACCCTTGAGGAGACCGGCTGGGACGTGGAGTTGACCGCCGTCACCGGCATCTACCTGTACACCGCGCCGAGCAATGGCGTGACCTACCAGCGCGTCTGCTTCGCCGCCCGCCCCCTGCGGCATCACTCCGAGCGCGCGCTGGACGACGGCATCCTCGGCGCCCGCTGGCTGACCCGCGACGAACTCGCCGCCCAGCCCGAGCGCTGGCGCAGCCACCTGGTACTGCGCTGCATCGACGATTACCTGGCAGGCGAACGCTTCCCGCTGACCCTGATCCGCACCTGAGCCAAGCCCGAGCCTCTGCCGCTCGGCTCTGGTAGAATCCCCGCCTTTACCTGCACCTGTGATGCGCCACCATGCCTGATTCCCTGAAAGCCCCGCAGAACACCCGCGTCATCGTCGGCATGTCCGGCGGCGTGGACTCCTCCGTCTCCGCCCTGCTCCTCAAGGAACAGGGCTACCAGGTGGAAGGCCTGTTCATGAAGAACTGGGAAGAGGACGACGGCACCGAGTACTGCACCGCCATGACCGACCTGGCCGACGCCCAGGCCGTCTGCGACCGCATCGGCATCAAGCTGCACACCGCCAATTTCGCCGCAGAATACTGGGACAACGTCTTCGAGCACTTCCTCGAGGAGTACAAGGCCGGCCGCACGCCAAACCCGGACATCCTCTGCAACCGCGAGATCAAGTTCAAAGCCTTCCTCGATTACGCCGTCGCCCTGGGCGCCGACCTGATCGCCACCGGCCACTACGTGCGCCGCCGCGACATCGACGGCCGCAGCGAACTGCTCAAGGGCCTGGACCCGAACAAGGACCAGAGCTACTTCCTCCACGCCGTGGGCGGCGAGCAGATCGGCAAGACCCTGTTCCCGGTCGGCGAACTGGAAAAGCCCGAGGTCCGCGCCATCGCCGAGAAGTACGGCCTGGCCACCGCGAAGAAGAAGGACTCCACCGGTATCTGCTTCATCGGCGAGCGCCGCTTCAGCGACTTCCTCAAGCAGTACCTGCCGGCCCAGCCGGGCGACATCGAGACCACCGACGGCACGGTCATCGGCAAGCACGTCGGCCTGATGTACCACACCATCGGCCAGCGCCAGGGCCTGGGCATCGGCGGCCTGAAGAATGCCGATGACAGCCCCTGGTACGTGCTGGAGAAGGACCTGACGCGCAACGTCCTGGTCGTCGGCCAGGGTAACGACCACCCCTGGCTGTTCTCCCGCGCCCTGCACGCCTCGCACATCTATTGGGTCAACCCCGTCGACCTGGACCAGCCCAAGAACCTGCGCGCCAAGGTGCGTTACCGCCAGGCCGACCAGGATTGCGTGCTGGAGCGCACCGAGAGCGGCTATCGCGCCGTCTTCGACGAGCCGCAGCGCGCCGTGACCCCGGGCCAGTCCGTCGTCTTCTATGACGGCGAGATCTGCCTCGGTGGCGGCGTCATCGAATCCGCAGAACCCGCGTTCGCTAAGGACCGCACATGAGCGATCTGCACGACCAGATCATCGCCCTCTCCGGCGTCTTCGAAGCCGCCGCCCTGGTAGACCGCCTCGCCCGCACCGGCCAGGTTCCCGAGGCGCCGCTGGGCTGCATGCTCGGCAGCCTGCTGGTGCGCGACCCGAAGACCACCCTCGACGTCTACGGCGGCGACACCGCCAACCTGCGCGAGGGCTTCCGTGCCCTGGTCAGCGCGCTGGAGCGCGACCCGAACAGCCTGCAGCGCGAGCCGCTGCGCTACGCGCTCTCGCTGATCGGCCTGGAGCGCCAGCTGAACAAGCGCGACGACATGCTCGACATCATGGGCACCCGCCTGGACCAGATCCAGCAGCAGGTGCAGCACTTCGGCCTGGTCCACGAGAACGTCATCGCCTCCTGCGCCGGCCTCTATCAGGACACCCTGAGTACCTTCCGTCAGCGTATCCAGGTGCACGGCGACATGCGCCACCTGCAGATCAATGCCAACGCCGCGCGCATCCGCGCCCTGCTGCTGGCCGGCATCCGTTCCGCGCGCCTATGGCGACAGCTCGGCGGCAACCGCTGGCAGATGCTGTTTGCCCGAAAGAAAATGCTCAACGAGTTGCGCCCCCTGCTGCGCGGCTGAAGCATGCCCTTCCGGTCGCCGCAAGGGCGACCGGTTCGCGCCATTCGTGTATGATGTGCGCCCTTTTCGTTGACCGACAGCTACGAGAACGCCCCCATGCAGCTTTCCTCCCTTACCGCGGTTTCCCCCGTTGACGGCCGTTACGGCAGCAAAACCAGCGCCCTGCGTCCGATCTTCAGCGAATACGGCCTGATCCGTTTCCGCGTCCTGGTGGAGGTCCGCTGGTTGCAGCGTCTCGCCGCCCATGCCGGCATCCCTGAAGTAGCGCCCTTCTCCGCCGAAGCCAACGCCGTGCTGAACCAACTGGCCGACGACTTCCAGCTGGAGCACGCACAGCGCATCAAGGACATCGAGCGCACCACCAACCACGACGTCAAGGCCGTGGAATACCTGCTCAAGGAGCAGGCGGCCAAACTGCCGGAACTGGCCAAGGTCAGCGAGTTCATCCACTTCGCCTGCACCTCCGAGGACATCAATAACCTGTCCCACGCCCTGATGCTGCGCGAAGGCCGCGACAGTGTGCTGCTGCCGCTGATGCGCCAGATCGCCGATTCCATCCGTGAGCTGGCGGTAAAATTCGCCGACGTACCGATGCTCTCGCGCACTCACGGCCAGCCGGCCTCCCCGACCACCCTGGGCAAGGAACTGGCCAACGTCGTGTACCGTTTGGAGCGCCAGATCAAACAGGTGGCTTCGGTCGAGCTGCTGGGCAAGATCAACGGCGCCGTGGGCAACTACAACGCCCACCTGTCCGCCTATCCGCAGGTCGACTGGGAAGCCAACGCCCGCGAATTCATCGAGGGCGACCTGGGCCTGAACTGGAACCCCTACACCACCCAGATCGAGCCGCACGACTACATCGCCGAACTGTTCGACGCCATCGCGCGTTTCAACACCATCCTCATCGACTTCGACCGCGACGTCTGGGGCTACATCTCCCTGGGCTACTTCAAGCAGAAGACCGTCGCCGGCGAGATCGGCTCCTCGACCATGCCGCACAAGGTCAACCCGATCGATTTCGAGAACTCCGAAGGCAACCTGGGCATCGCCAACGCGCTGTTCCAGCACCTGGCCAGCAAGCTGCCGATCTCCCGCTGGCAGCGCGACCTGACCGACTCCACCGTGCTGCGCAACCTGGGCGTCGGTTTCGCCCACAGCGTCATCGCCTACGAAGCCAGCCTGAAAGGCATCGGCAAGCTGGAGCTGAACGCCGCGCGTATCGCCGAAGACCTGGACGCCTGCTGGGAAGTCCTGGCCGAGCCGGTGCAGACCGTCATGCGCCGCTACGGCATCGAGAACCCCTACGAGAAGCTCAAGGAGCTGACCCGCGGCAAAGGCATCAGCGCCGAGGCCCTGCAGGTCTTCATCGAAGGTCTCGACATGCCGGCCGAAGCCAAGGCCGAACTGAAGAAACTGACCCCCGCGAACTACATCGGTAACGCTGCCGCCCAGGCCAAGCGCATCTGAGATTCGCCCCGACTTTGCACGCCCGGCTGTGCCGGGCGTTTTTGTTTCAAGGACTTAGACATGAATCCTGCTATTCCTCTTCAGCTTTTGGGCGGCATCAGCGCCGAAGAATTCCTCCGCGACTACTGGCAGAAGAAACCCCTGCTGGTGCGCCAGGCCATCCCGGATTTCAAGAGCCCGCTCGACCCTGACGAACTGGCCGGCCTCGCCCTGGAAGAGATGATCGAGTCGCGCATCGTCGTCGAGCACGGCGACAGCCCCTGGGAACTGCGCCGCGGCCCGTTCCAGGAAGACACCTTCAGCCAGATGCCCGAGCGTGACTGGACCCTGCTGGTGCAGGCTGTCGACCAGTTCATCCCGGAGGTCGCGGAGCTGCTGGAACACTTCAAGTTCCTGCCCAGCTGGCGCATCGACGACGTGATGATCAGCTACGCCGCACCGGGCGGCGGTGTCGGCCCGCACTTCGACAATTACGACGTGTTCCTGCTGCAGGGCCACGGCCACCGCCGCTGGAAAGTCGGCCAGACCTGCGATGCCAGCAGCCCGATGCTGCCGCACGCCGACCTGCGCATCCTCGCCGAATTCGAAGAGAGCGCCGAGTGGGTCCTGGAGCCCGGCGACATGCTCTACCTGCCGCCGCGCATAGCCCACTACGGCATCGCCGAAGACGACTGCATGACCTATTCGGTCGGCTTCCGCGCCCCCAGCGCCGCCGAAGTGCTGACCCACTTCACCGACTTCCTCGCCCAGTTCCTTTCCGACGAAGAGCGTTACAGCGACGCCGGCATGGCCGCGTTGAAAGGTGATTTCGACCAGCACCAGATCCAGCGCGACGCCCTCGACCGCCTGAAGAACCTGCTGCAGGAACACATGAGCGACGAGCGCCTGCTGCTCACCTGGTTCGGCCAGTTCATGACCGAACCGCGCTACCCGGAACTGGTGGCCGGCGAGGAGATCGAGGAAGCCGACCTGACCGCCGCCATCGAAGACGGCGAGGTCCTGATTCGCAACCCCAGCGCCCGCATGGCCTGGAGCGAAGTGGACGTCGGCCTGCTGCTGTTCGCCAGCGGCCAGACGGTGGTGCTACCGGAAAAACTGCGCGACCTGCTCAAGCTGGTGTGCTCGGCGGAATCGCTGCACGAAGGGAATCTCGGCCAATGGCTGGCCGACGACGATGGGCGTAAGCTCATCGGAGAACTGATCAAACAGGGCAGTCTGGAGTTTGCCGATGAGTAGCAAGATCAGGGTTCGCGTCGCGGACTGGCAGAAGGATAATGCCGATCTGCGGCGCATTCGCGAGGCGGTGTTCATCGCCGAGCAATCGGTCCCGCCGGAACTCGAATGGGACGCCGAGGATGTCGAAGCCGTGCACTTCCTGGCCTTCGAAGGCGACTACGCCATCGGTACCGCCCGCCTCCTGCCGGACGGGCATATCGGCCGGGTGTCGGTCCTCAAGGACTGGCGCGGACTTAAGGTCGGCGACCTGCTGATGCGCGCCGCCATCGAACAGGCGGAAAGTCAGGGCCTGCAGCGCCAGTTGCTGACGGCACAGGTCTACGCCATTCCCTTCTACGAACGGCTAGGCTTCCAGGTAGCCAGCGGCGAATTCCTCGACGCCGGCCTCCCCCACGTGGACATGGTGCGCGAGAGCGCGTGAGCACCAACCAGGCAAGCGCCTGAAAGTAAAGGAGCGACATGGAAAACGCCCCGGACCAAGACGACCTCCCGGTAGAGTTGCCGGACATCGAGTTTCAGTCACCGGGGCGTTTTGCCGTCCACAACCCGCCCAGCGAAGCGCTGCCGCCCATCGCCCTGGAGCCGGCACCCTTTCGCCTCGGCGAAGGCGATCAGTTGCATCGCTTCAGCAAGCCGGATGCCGCCCGCGCCCACGCCCTGGCGCTGATCCAGCAGGCACGCCGCACGCTCTATCTCTACACCCCTGACCTGGAGCCCTGGCTGTATCACCACAGCAGCATCCAGGAAGCGTGCACGCAACTGCTGCTGGGCAATCCGCGCAACCGTCTGATGATCCTGGTGCGCGACAGCACCCGCGCCGTGAAGGAAGGCCATCGCCTGCTCAACCTCAGCCGCCGCCTGTCCAGCTACTGCCAGATCCGCCGGATCAATCCCGACTACCCGAGCGAGGAGCACGCCTTCCTCCTCGCCGACAATTGCGGCCTGCTGCTGCGCCCGGAACCAGGCGAGTACGCCGGTTACGCGCACTACAACAACAGCGGTCGCGTCCGCCAATTGATCGCGCAATTCGAACAGACCTGGAACACCAGCGTCCTCGACCCGAACCTGCGGAGTTTCCTGATTTGAGCCTACGCCCAGTTGCCCTGATGCTTGCCTGCGCCTTCAGCCTTAGCGCCATCGCAGCGCCGCGCACCGAAATCATCCCGCTCAACTACCGCACCGCCGAAGACGTGCTGCCGGTGGCACAGCAGGTATTGGGCAACGAAGGCCGGGTCACCGCCTACGGCAACCAACTGGTCGTGAATGCCGAACTGGCGAAGATTCGCGAACTGCAGCAGGTGCTCGAACAGCTGGATACCCGCCCGCACCAACTGCTGATCAGCCTCGACACGGTCGACGGCAGCCAGGGCAGCCAGAGCGGCTACTCGGTGAACGGATCGGTCAGCGCCGGCAATGTGGAGATCCAGTCCGGCCGCGGCGAAGTGAACGGCCGTGACCAGGTGCGCATCATCAACCGCTCCACCAGCAGCCGCGGCGGTGGCACCCAGCAGGTCCGGGCCACCGAAGGCTCACCCGCCTTCATCCAGATCGGCCAGAGCCAGCCGGTGACCAACGCCGGTGTAGGTCCCTACGGCCAGGTCTACAGCCAGACCGAGTACCGCGACGCCAACCAGGGCATGTACGTGACAGCCAGCCTCTCCGGGAACCTCGTGCACATTACCCTGAGCACCCGCAACGATCGCTTCAACGGCAATTATCAGGGATCGATGAACACCAGCGCGGCCGACACCCGCGTCAGCGGCCCAATCGGGCAGTGGATCGAGATCGGCGGCGTCAGCGAAAGTAACCAGAGCACCCAGGGCGGCTATACCCGCCAGTACAGCACCCAGGGGCGCAGCGACAGCAGCCTGCGGGTAAAGGTCGAAGTGCTCGACTAATCCTTCCGTAGGTGACTTGCCGGTCCTCGTTAGACCTTCGTGTAGTAGCCAAAAAAAAACACTACAAAACGTTTGACGAACGCTCGTTTGAAAGGGCATGATGGCCTCGCTCCCGCTAACCAGAGGGCCTCAAAGCCCTTCGGACCAAGCCAGTGGCCCATCCGCCATGCAGGTCCGTGTTGTTAAGCCCACAAGGCGGATCGACGAGGTTGCGACTGGCAAGAGGTTGTCCTGAGGGACGGGGAAGCAAGCCTAAGCAACAGCACGAAGTGACGGATTCAGCCGTCCACCATCGCCCAACGGCTGCCACGAGCCGGCAAGCGATTCTGGATGTCACCGCTGCAGTCACGAGTCTGTACGCCGCGCCACCCCATTCCTCCAGCGTCATTCCTTCTTTCGGTCGCCCCTTCGCCCTCCCGCGGCGAGCAACCCGCAGTCAATTCCGTTTCGATACAGGTTTTGAGTGGGTAAGTCGGTGCTCAACCAAACATATACTTTGAAGGATTGACCATGTCCGCATATCAAAACGACATCAAAGCCGTTGCCGCTCTGAAAGAGAAAGCCGGTAACAGCTGGAGCGCTATCAACCCCGAGTCGGTTGCCCGTATGCGCGCTCAGAACCGCTTCAAGACTGGTCTGGACATCGCCAAGTACACTGCGGCCATCATGCGCAAGGACATGGCCGAGTATGACGCCGACAACTCCGTCTACACCCAGTCCCTGGGCTGCTGGCACGGCTTCATCGGTCAGCAGAAGCTGATCTCGATCAAGAAGCACCTGAAGACCACCAACAAGCGCTACCTCTACCTGTCCGGCTGGATGGTTGCCGCGCTGCGTTCCGACTTCGGCCCGCTGCCCGACCAGTCCATGCACGAAAAAACCGCCGTCTCCGGCCTGATCGAAGAGCTGTACACCTTCCTGCGCCAGGCTGACGCCCGTGAGCTGGACCTGCTCTTCACCGCCCTGGACAGCGCCCGCGCCGCCGGCGACAAAGCCAAACAGGACGAAATCCAGGCCCAGATCGACGGCTACGAAACCCACGTAGTACCGATCATCGCCGACATCGACGCCGGCTTCGGCAACCCGGAAGCCACTTACCTGCTGGCCAAGAAAATGATCGAAGCGGGTGCCTGCTGCATCCAGATCGAGAACCAGGTTTCCGACGAGAAGCAGTGCGGCCACCAGGACGGCAAAGTGACCGTTCCGCACGAAGACTTCCTCGCCAAGATCAACGCTGTTCGCTACGCATTCCTCGAACTGGGTGTTGACGACGGCGTGATCGTTGCCCGTACCGACTCCCTGGGCGCCGGCCTGACCAAGCAGATCGCCGTGACCAAAGAGCCGGGCGACCTGGGCGACCAGTACAACTCCTTCCTGGATTGCGAAGAAGTTTCCGCTGCCGAACTGCAGAACGGCGACGTGGTGATCAACCGCGGCGGCAAACTGCTGCGTCCGAAGCGCCTGGCTTCCAACCTGTTCCAGTTCCGCAAGGGCACCGGCGAAGACCGCTGCGTCCTCGACTGCATCACCTCGCTGCAGAACGGCGCTGACCTGCTGTGGATCGAAACCGAGAAGCCGCACGTTGGCCAGATCAAGGGCATGGTTGACCGCATCCGCCAAGTCATCCCGAACGCCAAGCTGGTGTACAACAACAGCCCGTCGTTCAACTGGACCCTGAACTTCCGCCAGCAGGTCTTCGACGCGTTCGTTGCCGAAGGCAAGGACGTTTCCGCCTACGACCGCGCCAAGCTGATGAGCGTCGAGTACGACGAGACCGAGCTGGCCCAGGTTGCTGACGAGAAGATCCGCACCTTCCAGCGCGATGGTTCCGCCCACGCCGGTATCTTCCACCACCTGATCACCCTGCCGACCTACCACACCGCCGCTCTGTCGACCGACAACCTGGCCAAAGGCTACTTCGCCGACCAGGGCATGCTGGCCTACGTGAAAGGCGTTCAGCGTCAGGAACTGCGTCAGGGCATCGCCTGCGTCAAGCACCAGAACATGGCCGGCTCGGACATCGGCGACAACCACAAAGAGTACTTCGCTGGCGAAGCCGCTCTGAAAGCCTCGGGTAAAGACAACACCATGAACCAGTTCCACTAAGAACTGGCTCACCGGCCCTTCGGGGCCGGGAGGCACCACAAAACCCCGGCCCAGGCCGGGGTTTTGCTTTTTACGCTTGGCCGAACCGCCAGCCTCCCCCTTCCTGCCCGCCAAGGGCAGATCGGCATCCACGTGCCAGCCTCGGGCTTCCTTTGAATGAATGGAAACGTCCATGCCCCAGCGCAACCGCCTCGCACTCGCCGCTCATCTCATCCAGCGCCTGCCGCACCCACTTCACGAATCGCTGCTCAGTCGCCTGTTCTGCTCCCAGGTACGCTTCGCCGGCACCGCGGGCATACGCATCCAGAAGCTCTCCAGCGATGAGGTACGGATGAGCCTGGCCAACCACCGCCGCGCCCGCAACCACATCGGCGGCATACATGCTGCGGCCATGGCGCTACTGGCCGAATCCGCCAGCGGCTGCCTGGTCGGCATGAATCTGCCCGATCACAAGCTGCCGCTGATCAAGACCCTCAAGGTGGATTACCTGCGCCGGGCCCGTGGCAGCCTGCGCGCTATCGCCACACTGGCTCCTGAGCAGCGTCGTGCAATGCTGGAGCAAGACAAGGGGGAAGCACTGATCCAGGTGACGCTCCTGGACGACTCCGGTGCAGAGCCGGTGCGCTGCGAGATGCACTGGGCGTGGGTTCGGAAGGGAAATTGAACCACCCCGAATGAGGGGCGCCCAGGGGAATTGCAGGGGGATAATTGAATGCCGAAGATTGAGCGAAATAAAAGCGTCGCCGCTTATATGTAGTAAAGTTACGGATATACGACACAGCAAATGATAATACTTATCATTTGTGGATTGGCAATTTATTGCGGTCAAATACCTCGAAAGTACTATTCGACCAAAGCCCAAGTGCCGCCACACTAAGCGCCCAGAGCCCCGCAAACAGGGCGCTACGGGAAATGCAAAAGGCTTTTGCCCGAATTAGAAGCATCTGTTTGTGTTGGAAAAATTTACTTGCTGAAGGCTTTGGGCATAAAATTGGAAAGATGACCTGAACCCTTAGCTCACTATCCTTGAGTTGTCGGGTTCGCAGTAGTCAGGCGTTGCGCCTGGAACCCAAGACAATCGTTATTTGTAGGAAGGAGTATCGGCATGCCCAATCCAGCTGAACTTGCAGCTCAACACTGGGGACTCGCCGCCTTCCTTTTAGGAGTGCTGGGCCTGCTCGGCTTCATGCTAGGGGTTTCCAGCCTGCTTGGCAGTAAGGCATTTGGTCGCAGCAAGAACGAGCCGTTCGAATCCGGCATCGTCCCCACCGGCAGCGCCCGCCTGCGTCTGTCGGCAAAATTCTATCTGGTCGCGATGCTCTTCGTGATCTTCGACGTCGAAGCCCTCTTCCTTTTCGCCTGGTCAGTGTCCGTCCGTGAAAGCGGCTGGGCCGGTCTGATCGAGGCAACCATTTTCATAGCAATTCTGTTGGCAGGTCTTGTCTACCTGTGGCGTATCGGCGCGCTCGATTGGGCGCCGGCGGCACGCCGCGCACGGCAGGCGAAGCTAAAACAATGAGGCTTTGGCGATGCAATACAAACTTACCCGGATCGATCCGGATGCGCCCAATGATCAATACCCGATCGGCCAGCGCGAAACGGTAGAAGACCCGCTCATCGAAGGGCAGGTCCACAAGAACATCTTCATGGGCAAGCTCGAGGATGTTCTCAACGGTGCGGTGAACTGGGGGCGCAAGAACTCCCTGTGGCCGTACAACTTCGGGCTGTCCTGCTGCTACGTGGAGATGACCACGGCGTTCACTGCGCCGCACGACATCGCCCGTTTCGGCGCCGAAGTGATCCGTGCATCGCCGCGCCAGGCTGACTTCATGGTCATCGCCGGCACCTGCTTCATCAAGATGGCTCCGGTCATCCAGCGCCTGTACGAGCAGATGCTGGAACCCAAGTGGGTGATCTCGATGGGGTCGTGCGCCAACTCCGGCGGCATGTACGACATCTACTCGGTCGTTCAGGGGGTCGACAAGTTCCTCCCCGTGGACGTGTACATCCCCGGCTGCCCGCCCCGTCCAGAGGCGTTCCTGCAAGGCCTGATGCTGCTGCAGGAATCCATCGGCCAGGAGCGTCGTCCGTTGTCCTGGGTTGTAGGCGATCAAGGCGTCTATCGCGCCGACATGCCTGCCCAGAAGGATCTCAAGCGCGAACAGCGCATTGCGGTCACCAACCTGCGCAGCCCCGACGAAGTGTGATCCGGCCCTCCACGAGAGGCCCGTTTTCACTCCACCGTTGACCGAGTGACTTAAAGACTATGAATGCAGACTCCGCTCTGTACATCCCGCCTTACAAGGCAGACGACCAAGACATCGTCGTCGAACTGAATTCCCGCTTTGGCGCCGAGGCCTTCACCGTCCAGGCCACCCGCACCGGCATGCCGGTGCTCTGGGTCGCCCGTGAGCGCCTGATCGACGTCCTCACCTTCCTGCGCAATGTGCCCAAGCCGTACGTCATGCTCTATGACCTGCACGGCGTGGACGAGCGCCTGCGCACCCAGCGTCGCGGCCTGCCGGGCGCCGATTTCAGCGTGTTCTACCACCTGATGTCGCTCGAGCGTAACAGTGACGTGATGATCAAGGTGGCCTTGTCCGAAGGCGACCTGAACCTGCCCACCGCCACCCGTATCTGGCCGAACGCCAACTGGTACGAGCGTGAGGTCTGGGACATGTACGGGATCACCTTCACCGGTCACCCGCACCTGACCCGCATGCTGATGCCGCCGACCTGGGAAGGTCACCCGCTGCGCAAGGACTACCCGGCGCGCGCCACCGAGTTCGACCCCTACGCGCTGTCCGCCGCCAAGCAGGACCTCGAGCAGGAGGCCCTGCGCTTCAAGCCCGAAGACTGGGGCATGAAGCGCCATGGCGAGAACGAGGACTTCATGTTCCTCAACCTCGGCCCGAACCACCCGTCCGCCCACGGTGCGTTCCGCATCATCCTGCAGTTGGACGGTGAAGAGATCCTCGACTGCGTTCCGGAGATCGGCTACCACCACCGTGGTGCCGAGAAGATGGCCGAGCGCCAGTCCTGGCACAGTTTCATCCCCTACACCGACCGTATCGACTACCTCGGCGGTGTGATGAACAACCTGCCGTACGTGCTCTCGGTCGAGAAGCTCGCCGGCATCAAGGTGCCGCAGCGCGTCGACGTCATCCGCATCATGATGTCGGAGTTCTTCCGCATCCTGAACCACCTCCTCTACCTGGGCACCTACATCCAGGACGTGGGCGCGATGACCCCGGTGTTCTTCACCTTCACCGACCGCCAGCGCGCCTACAAGGTCGTCGAAGCCATCACCGGCTTCCGCCTGCACCCGGCCTGGTACCGCATCGGCGGCGTCGCCCACGACCTGCCGCGCGGCTGGGACAAACTGGTCCGCGAATTCCTCGACTGGATGCCCAAGCGCCTGGACGAGTACGAAACCGCCGCCCTGAAGAACAGCATCCTGCGTGGCCGTACCATCGGCGTTGCCCAGTACAACACCAAGGAAGCGTTGGAATGGGGCACCACCGGCGCCGGCCTGCGCGCCACCGGCTGCGACTTCGACCTGCGTAAAGCGCGCCCCTACTCCGGCTACGAGAACTTCGAGTTCGAAGTCCCACTGGCGGCCAACGGCGACGCCTACGACCGCTGCATGGTCAAGATGGGCGAGATGCGCCAGAGCCTGCGCATCATCGAGCAGTGCCTGAAGAACATGCCCGAAGGCCCGTACAAGGCGGACCACCCGCTGACCACGCCGCCGCCCAAAGAGCGCACGCTGCAGCACATCGAGACCCTGATCACCCACTTCCTGCAGGTTTCCTGGGGCCCGGTCATGCCGGCCAACGAAGCCTTCCAGATGGTGGAAGCGACCAAGGGCATCAACAGCTACTACCTGACGAGCGATGGCAGCACCATGAGCTACCGGACCCGCATCCGGACGCCCAGCTTCGCGCACCTGCAGCAGATTCCGTCGGTGATCAACGGCAGCATGATCGCTGACCTGATCGCCTATCTGGGCAGTATCGACTTCGTTATGGCCGACGTGGACCGCTGATCATGAGTACCCTTATCCAGACTGATCGTTTCGAACTCAGCGAAACCGAGCGCTCGGCCATCGAGCACGAGATGCATCACTACGAGGACTCCCGCGCGGCGTCCATCGAAGCCCTGAAGATCGTCCAGAAGCAGCGCGGCTGGGTGCCGGACGGCGCCATTCCGGCGATCGCCGACATCCTCGGCATCCCGGACAGCGACGTCGAAGGCGTCGCTACCTTCTATAGCCAGATCTTCCGCCAGCCGGTCGGCCGCCACATCATCCGCGTCTGCGACAGCATGGTCTGCTACATCGGCGGCCACGAGTCCGTCGTTGGCGAAATCCAGAAGCAGCTGGGCATCGGCCTCGGCCAGACCACCGCCGACGGCCGCTTCACCCTGCTGCCGGTGTGCTGCCTGGGCAACTGCGACAAGGCCCCGGCGATGATGATCGACGACGACACCTTCGGCGACCTGCGTCCCGACGGCGTCGCCAAACTGCTGGAGGCCTACGCATGAGTCGCCTCACCTCCTACGGCACGCCCAATCGCACCGCGCGCGCGGCCGAAACCCACCCGCTGACCTGGCGCCTGCGTGACGACGGCGCCCCGGTCTGGCTGGAGGAGTACCAGTCGAAGAATGGCTATGCCGCCGCGCGCAAGGCGCTGGCGCAGATGGCCACCGACGACATCGTCCAGACGGTCAAGGACTCCGGCCTCAAGGGCCGCGGCGGTGCGGGCTTCCCCACCGGCGTGAAGTGGGGCCTGATGCCCAAGGACGAATCCCTCAACATCCGCTACCTGCTGTGCAACGCGGACGAGATGGAGCCCAACACCTGGAAGGACCGCATGCTCATGGAGCAGCTGCCGCACCTGCTGGTGGAAGGCATGCTGATCTCCGCGAGGGCGCTGAAGGCCTACCGCGGCTACATCTTCCTGCGCGGCGAGTATGTCGACGCGGCCCGTAACCTGAACCGCGCCATCGATGAAGCCAAGGCCGCCGGCCTCTTGGGCAAGAACATCCTCGGCAGCGGTTTCGATTTCGAGCTGTTCGTGCACACCGGCGCTGGTCGCTATATCTGTGGCGAAGAGACCGCGCTGATCAACTCGCTGGAAGGCCGCCGCGCCAACCCGCGCTCCAAGCCGCCCTTCCCCGCCGCCGTTGGCGTCTGGGGCAAGCCGACCTGCGTGAACAACGTCGAGACCCTGTGCAACGTGCCGGCGATCGTCGAGCACGGCGTCGACTGGTACAAGGGCCTCGCCCGTCCGGGCAGCGAAGACATGGGCACCAAGCTCATGGGCTTCTCCGGCAAGGTGAAGAACCCCGGCATCTGGGAACTGCCCTTCGGCCTTCCGGCCCGCGAGCTGTTCGAGGACTACGCCGGCGGCATGCGCGACGGCTACAAGCTCAAGGCCTGGCAGCCGGGCGGCGCCGGTACCGGCTTCCTCCTGCCGGAGCACCTGGACGCGCTGTTCTACGCCGGCGGCGTCGCCAAGGTCGGCACCCGTATGGGTACTGGCCTGGCCATGGCGGTGGACAACAGCGTCAACATGGTGTCCCTGCTGCGCAACATGGAAGAGTTCTTCGCCCGCGAATCCTGCGGCTGGTGCACGCCGTGCCGCGACGGCCTGCCGTGGAGCGTGAAGGTGCTGCGCGCGCTGGAGAAAGGCGAAGGCGCCCAGGGCGACCTGGAAACCCTCGAGCAGCTCGTCAACTTCCTCGGCCCAGGCAAGACCTTCTGTGCCCACGCACCGGGTGCCGTCGAGCCGCTGGGCAGCGCACTGAAGTATTTCCGTCCCGAGTTCGAAGCGGGCATTTCCCGCCAGGCTCAGGCCGTACAAGCACCGCAGACCGTCGGCGCTTGATGCTTTGATCGCCGGGCGCTGCGCCCGGCGTTGTTTCGTTGCAGTGCCGCGGCGTGCCGCCGGCCCGATGAAACCGTGATTTCTATTAGCCACGCCCGCTGACAACGGGCCAACGAAGACTTAGACCCATGGCCACGATCCACGTAGACGGCAAGACGTTAGAAGTCGACGGAGCGGACAACCTGTTGCAGGCCTGCCTCTCCCTCGGTCTCGACATCCCCTACTTCTGCTGGCACCCGGCGCTCGGAAGCGTCGGCGCATGCCGCCAGTGCGCGGTCAAGCAGTACACCGACGAGAACGACAAACGCGGTCGTCTCGTCATGTCCTGCATGACTCCCGCCACCGACAACACCTGGATTTCCATCGAGGACGAAGAGGCCAAGCAGTTCCGCGCCAGCGTCGTCGAATGGCTGATGACCAACCACCCGCACGACTGCCCGGTCTGCGAGGAAGGCGGTCACTGCCACCTGCAGGACATGACGGTGATGACCGGCCACAACCAGCGCCGGTACCGCTTCACCAAGCGCACCCACCAGAACCAGGAGCTCGGCCCGTTCATCGCCCACGAGATGAACCGCTGCATCGCCTGCTACCGCTGCGTCCGTTACTACAAGGACTACGCCGGCGGCACCGACCTGGGCGTCTACGGCGCGCACGACAACGTCTACTTCGGCCGGATCGAGGACGGTGTGCTGGAGAGCGAATTCTCCGGCAACCTGACCGAGGTCTGCCCGACCGGCGTGTTCACCGACAAGACCCACTCCGAGCGCTACAACCGCAAGTGGGACATGCAGTTCGCCCCGAGCATCTGCCATGGCTGCTCCAGCGGCTGCAACATCAGCCCCGGCGAGCGTTACGGTGAAATCCGCCGCATCGAGAACCGCTACAACGGCTCGGTGAACCACTACTTCCTCTGCGACCGCGGCCGCTTCGGCTACGGCTACGTCAACCGCGAAGACCGCCCACGCCAGCCGCAGCTGATGCTGAGCAAGCAGAAGCTCTCGCTGGATGGCGCCCTCGACCAGACCGCTGCCCTGCTCAAGGGCCGCAAGGTCATCGGTATCGGTTCGCCGCGTGCCAGCCTGGAAAGCAACTACGCCCTGGCCGAGCTGGTCGGCGCGCAGAACTTCTACAGCGGCATCTCCGCTGACGAACTGCAGCGTCTGCAACTCGTACTGAAGGTGATGCAGGACGGCCCGCTGCCGGTGCCGACCATCCGTGATATCGAAGACCACGACGCGGTGTTCGTGCTCGGCGAAGACCTGACCCAGACCGCTGCCCGTATCGCCCTGGCCCTGCGCCAGTCGGTGAAGGGCAAGGGCGAGGACATGGCCGCCGCGATGAAGATCCAGCCGTGGCTCGACGCCGCGGTGAAGACCATCGCCCAGCACGAGATGAACCCGCTGTTCATCGCCAGCCTGGATGAAACCCGCCTGGACGACGTTGCTGCCGAGTGCGTGCACGCCGCCACCGAAGACCTGGCTCGCCTGGGCTTCGCCGTCGCCCACGCCATCGACCCGAGCGCTCCGGCCGTTGCCGGCCTCGACGCCGAAGCCGCCGCCCTGGCCCAGCGCATCGCCGATGCCATGGTGGCCGCCAAGCGTCCGCTGGTCATCTCCGGCACCTCGCTGGGCAGCAACGCCCTGATCGAGGCCGCCGCCAACATCGCCAGCGCGCTGAAGAACCGCGAGAAGAACGGCTCGCTTAGCCTGGTCGTCCCGGAAGCCAACAGCCTGGGCCTGGCCCTTTTCGGCGGTGAGTCCGTCGAAGCCGCTCTCGAGCAACTGACCTCCGGCGGCGCCGATGCCGTGGTGATCCTGGAGAACGACCTGTACCGCCGCGCCGACGCCGCCGTTGTCGACGCCGCCCTGGCCGCTGCGAAGATCGTCGTGGTCGCCGACCACCAGCAGACCGCCACCAGCGCCAAGGCCACCGTCCTGCTGCCGGCCGCCAGCTTCGCCGAAGGCGATGGCACCCTGGTCAGCCAGGAAGGCCGCGCCCAGCGTTTCTTCCAGGTCTTTGACCCGACCTACTACAACGCCGACAACCTGGTCCGCGAAGGCTGGCGCTGGCTGCACGCCCTGCACAGCACCCTCGAAGGCAAGCGTGTCGACTGGACCCAGCTGGACCACGTGATCGACGCCGTCGTCGCCGCCAAGCCGCAACTGGCCGGCATCCGCGAAGCCGCGCCGAACGCCGCGTTCCGCATCAAGGGCCTGAAGCTGGCGCGCGAGCCGCACCGCTACTCCGGCCGTACCGCCATGCGCGCCAACATCAATGTCAGCGAGCCGCGTCAGCCGCAGGACATCGACTCCGCCTTCGCCTTCTCCATGGAAGGCTACGCCGGCAGCGCCGAACCGCGTCAGCAGATTCCCTTCGCCTGGTCCCCGGGCTGGAACTCCCCGCAGGCCTGGAACAAGTTCCAGGACGAAGTCGGCGGCCACCTGCGCGCCGGCGATCCGGGCGTGCGCCTGATCGAAGCCAAGGGCGAAGCCCTGTGGTTCAGCGAGATTCCTGCGCCATTCCACACCGCCGCCAGCCAGTTCAAGGTGGTGCCCTTCTATCACCTGTTCGGCAGCGAGGAGAATTCCGCCAAGGCCGCCCCGGTGCAGGAGCGCATCCCGCAGACCTACGTCACCCTGGCCAAGTCCGAGGCTGACCGTCTGGGCGTCAACGAAGGCGCGATCATCCGCCTGACCGTCAAGGGGCAGGAACTGCGCCTGCCGCTGCGCGTGAGCGAAGAGCTCGGCGCCGGCCTGGTCGCCCTGCCGATCGGTCTGCAAGGCATTCCCGCCGGTGTCATCGGCGCCGTCGCTGAAGGTCTGCAGGAGGCTGCCCAATGAGCTGGCTGACACCCGCCGTCGTCGACATCCTGATCGAGGTCATCAAGGCCATCGTCATCCTGCTCGCCGTGGTCGTCTGCGGCGCGCTGCTGAGCTGGGTCGAGCGTCGTCTGCTCGGCCTCTGGCAGGACCGCTACGGTCCGAACCGGGTCGGCCCCTTCGGTGCCTTCCAGCTCGGCGCCGACATGCTGAAGATGTTCTTCAAGGAAGACTGGACCCCGCCGTTCGCCGACAAGATGATCTTCACCCTCGCCCCCATGATCGCCATGGGTGCGCTGCTGGTCGCCTTCGTCGTCATCCCGATCACCCCGACCTGGGGTGTGGCGGACCTGAACATCGGCATCCTGTTCTTCTTCGCCATGGCTGGCCTGACCGTGTACGCGGTGCTGTTCGCCGGCTGGTCGAGCAACAACAAGTTCGCCCTCCTCGGCAGCCTGCGCGCCTCGGCCCAGACCATCTCCTACGAGGTGTTCCTGGCCCTGTCGCTGATGGGCATCGTGGCCCAGGTCGGCTCGTTCAGCCTGCGCGACATCGTCGATTACCAGGCCGAGCACATGTGGTTCATCATCCCGCAGTTCTTCGGTTTCATGACCTTCTTCGTCGCCGGCGTCGCCGTGACTCACCGTCACCCGTTCGACCAGCCCGAAGCCGAGCAGGAACTGGCCGACGGTTACCACATCGAGTACGCCGGCATGAAATGGGGCATGTTTTTCGTCGGCGAGTACATCGGCATCGTGCTGGTGTCCGCGCTGCTGGCGACCCTGTTCTTCGGCGGCTGGCACGGGCCCTTCGGCATCCTGCCGCAGATCCCGTTCATCTGGTTCGCCCTGAAAACCGGCTTCTTCATCATGATGTTCATCCTGCTGCGCGCATCCATTCCGCGCCCGCGCTATGACCAGGTGATGGCCTTCAGCTGGAAGTTCTGCCTCCCGCTGACTCTGATCAACCTGCTGGTGACCGGCGCTGTCGTGCTGGCGACCCAGTAAGGAGCAAGACAATGATCAAATACATTTTCGAAGTCGTGCATGGCACCTACACCCAGCTTCGCAGCCTGGTGATGATCTTCGGCCATGCCTTCCGCAAGCGTGACACCCTGCAATACCCGGAAGAAGCGGTATACCTGCCGCCGCGCTACCGCGGCCGCATCGTCCTTACCCGCGACCCCGATGGCGAGGAGCGCTGCGTAGCGTGCAACCTGTGCGCTGTGGCCTGCCCGGTCGGCTGCATCTCCCTGCAGAAGGCCGAGACCGACGACGGTCGCTGGTACCCCGAGTTCTTCCGCATCAACTTCTCCCGCTGCATCTTCTGCGGCCTGTGCGAAGAAGCCTGCCCGACCACCGCGATCCAGCTGACGCCGGATTTCGAAATGGGCGAGTTCAAGCGCCAGGATCTGGTCTACGAGAAGGAAGACCTGCTGATCTCCGGCCCCGGCAAGAACCCGGACTACAACTTCTACCGCGTTGCCGGCATGGCCATCGCCGGCAAGCCGAAAGGCGCCGCGCAGAACGAAGCCGAACCGATCAACGTCAAGAGCCTGCTGCCGTAAGGAGACGTCGCGTGGAATTCGCTTTCTACTTCGCCGCCGGCGTCGCCGTGCTGGCAACCTTCCGGGTCATCACCAACAGCAACCCGGTGCATGCCCTGCTTTACCTCGTGATCTCGCTGCTGGCCATTTCGATGACCTTCTTCAGCCTCGGCGCCCCGTTCGCCGGCGCCCTGGAAATCATCGTCTACGCCGGCGCGATCATGGTGCTGTTCGTCTTCGTGGTGATGATGCTCAACCTCGGCCCGGCTATCGCCGAGCAGGAGCGCAAGTGGCTCAAGCCTGGCGTCTGGATCGGCCCGGGCGCGCTGGCCGCAGTCCTGCTGGTCGAACTGCTGTGGATGCTCTCGCGCACCCCGAGCGGTGCCGGCATCGGTCACACCACCGTGGACGCCAAGGCCGTGGGCATCAGCCTGTTCGGCCCGTACCTGCTGGTCGTCGAACTGGCCTCGATGCTGCTGCTGGCGGCACTGGTCGCCGCCTACCACCTCGGCCGCCACGAAG
Source organism: Pseudomonas sp. AU12215 (assembly GCF_001675465.2). Taxonomy (NCBI): domain Bacteria; kingdom Pseudomonadati; phylum Pseudomonadota; class Gammaproteobacteria; order Pseudomonadales; family Pseudomonadaceae; genus Pseudomonas; species Pseudomonas sp. AU12215. Next base: position 65,257 of record NZ_MACM02000137.1, on the reverse strand, counting down.
CGAAGGACTAACACCATGAATACAATTCCTCTCGAACACGGACTGGCGCTCGCCGGTGTGCTGTTCTGCTTCGGCCTGGTGGGCCTGATGGTGCGACGCAACATCCTGTTCGTACTGATGAGCCTGGAAGTGATGATGAACGCCGCCGCGCTGGCCTTCGTGGTCGCCGGTAGCCGCTGGGCGCAGCCCGACGGCCAGGTGATGTTCATCCTGGTGCTCAGCCTGGCTGCGGCCGAGGCCAGCATCGGCCTGGCGATCCTGCTCCAGCTGTATCGCCGCTTCCATACCCTCGATATCGACGCTGCCAGCGAGATGCGCGGATGAACCTGCTGCCCCTTACTTTCCTGTTCCCCCTGGTCGGCTTCCTGCTGCTCTCGTTCTCCCGTGGCAAGTGGTCGGAAAATCTCTCGGCTCTGGTCGGTGTCGGCTCCGTGGGGCTCGCCGCCCTCTCCGCCTTCTGGGCGATCTGGAGCTTCCACAGCAACCCGCCCGAAGGTGGCGCCTACAGCCTGGTGCTGTGGCAATGGATGAGCGTTGGTGACTTCAAGACCAACTTCACCCTGTACCTGGACGGCCTGTCGGTCACCATGCTCGGCGTGGTCACCGGCGTCGGCTTCCTGATCCACCTGTTCGCCTCCTGGTACATGCGCGGTGAAACCGGTTACTCGCGTTTCTTCGCGTACACCAACCTGTTCATCGCCAGCATGCTGTTCCTGGTGCTGGGCGATAACCTGCTGTTCATGTACTTCGGCTGGGAAGGCGTGGGCCTGTGCTCCTACCTGCTGATCGGTTTCTATTACAACCACGTACCGAACGGCAACGCGGCACTCAAGGCCTTCATCGTGACCCGCGTGGGTGACGTGTTCTTCGCCATCGGCATGTTCATCCTGTTCCAGCACCTGGGCACGCTGAACATCCAGGAACTGCTGGTCCTGGCTCCGCAGCACTTCGCCAAGGGCGATCTGTGGATCAACCTGGCCACCCTGATGCTGCTCGGCGGCGCCGTCGGCAAATCCGCCCAGCTGCCGCTGCAGACCTGGCTGGCCGACGCGATGGCCGGCCCGACTCCGGTCTCCGCGCTGATCCACGCCGCCACCATGGTGACCGCGGGCGTCTACCTGATCGCCCGCTGCCACGGCCTGTTCGAGCTGGCTCCGAACGTACTGGAGCTGGTCGGCATCATCGGCGCCGTGACCCTGGTCCTGGCCGGCTTCGCCGCGCTGGTGCAGACCGACATCAAGCGCATCCTCGCCTACTCGACCATGAGCCAGATCGGCTACATGTTCCTGGCCCTGGGCGTGGGTGCCTGGGGTGGCGCGATCTTCCACCTGATGACCCACGCCTTCTTCAAGGCCCTGCTGTTCCTTGCCTCCGGTGCGGTGATCGTTGCCTGCCACCACGAGCAGAACATCTTCAAGATGGGTGGCCTGTGGAAGAAGTTGCCGCTGGCCTACGCGAGCTTCGTGGTCGGTGGTGCGGCACTGTCCGCCCTGCCCTTCCTGACCGCCGGCTTCTACTCCAAGGACGAGATCCTCTGGGAAGCCTTCGCCAGCGGCCACCAGAACCTGCTGATCGCAGGGCTCGTCGGCGCGTTCATGACTTCGCTGTACACCTTCCGCCTGATCTTCATCGCCTTCCACGGCGAAGCGAAGACCGAAGCGCACGCTGGCCATGGCATCAGCCACTGGCTGCCGCTGGGTGTCCTGATCGTGCTCTCCACCTTCATCGGCGCGCTGATCACTCCGCCGCTGGCCGGTGTCCTGCCGGAAAGCGCCGGTCACGCCGGTGGTGAAGCCAAGCACAGCCTGGAAATCGCCTCGGGCGCCATCGCCATCGCCGGTATCCTGCTGGCGGGCCTGCTGTTCCTCGGCAAGCGTCGCTTCGTCAGCGCCGTCGCCCAGAGCGCACCCGGCCGCTTCTTCGGCACCTGGTGGTACCACGCCTGGGGCTTCGACTGGCTGTACGACAAGCTGTTCGTGAAACCCTACCTGCTGATCTGCCGCCTGCTGGCCGCGGACCCGATCGACAAGACCCTGGTCCTGGTCCCGCTCACCGCCCGCGGTGGCAACAAACTCCTCAGCCTCACCGAGAACGGCCGCCTGCGTTGGTATGCCGCTTCCCTGGTGGGTGGCGCCGCGCTGCTCCTCGGCGCGCTGCTGCTGGCTTAATGAATTCACGAAAGAGATTGAGCCCGACATGATTCTGCCCTGGCTAATCCTGATCCCCTTCATCGGCGGCTTCCTTTGCTGGATCGCCGAGTACACCAGCAAGACCCTGCCTCGCTGGGTCGCCCTGGGATCGATGGTCCTCACCCTGGCCCTGAGCCTGTGGGTGTGGCACACCGGTGACTTCCAACTGGCCCCGGCGCCGGGTGGCGAGCCGCAATGGACCCTGCAGTTCCAGGTACCCTGGATCGAGCGCTTCGGCATCAGCGTGCACCTGGCAATGGACGGCCTGTCCCTGCTGATGGTCGCGCTGACCGGCCTGCTCGGCGTGCTGTCCGTCCTCTGCTCCTGGAACGAGATCCAGCGCCGCATCGGCTTCTTCCACCTGAACCTGCTGTGGATCCTGGGCGGTGTGATCGGCGTGTTCCTCGCCGTCGACCTGTTCCTGTTCTTCTTCTTCTGGGAAATGATGCTGGTGCCGATGTACTTCCTCATCGCGCTCTGGGGTCATAGTTCGGACGACGGCAAGAAGACCCGCATCTACGCCGCCACCAAGTTCTTCATCTTCACCCAGGCCAGTGGCCTGGTGATGCTGGTGGCGATCCTCGGCCTGGTGTTCGTGCACTACAACAGCACCGGCGTGCTGACCTTCAACTACGCCGACCTGCTGAAAACCCAGCTGCCGCCACACACCGAGTGGATCCTGATGCTCGGCTTCTTCGTCGCCTTCGCGGTGAAGATGCCGGTCGTGCCGGTGCACTCCTGGCTGCCGGACGCCCACGCCCAGGCACCGACCGCCGGTTCCGTGGACCTCGCCGGCATCCTGCTGAAGACCGCCGCCTACGGCCTGATCCGCTTTGCCCTGCCGCTGTTCCCCAACGCCTCGGCCGAGTTCGCCCCGATCGCCATGACCCTGGGCCTGATCGGCATCTTCTACGGCGCCTTCCTGTCGTTCGCGCAGACCGACATCAAGCGTCTGGTGGCCTACTCCTCCGTGTCGCACATGGGCTTCGTGATGATCGGCATCTACTCCGGCAGCCCCCAGGCGCTGCAGGGCGTAGTGGTGCAGATGATCGCCCACGGCCTCTCCGCTGCCGCGCTGTTCATCCTGTGCGGCCAGCTGTACGAGCGCCTGCACACCCGTGACATGCGCAAGATGGGCGGCCTGTGGTCGCGCATCCCGTACCTGCCGGCCGTGGCGCTGTTCTTCGCCACTGCCTCGCTGGGTCTGCCGGGTACCGGCAACTTCGTCGGCGAATTCCTGATCCTGCTGGGCAGCTTCAAGGTGGTTCCGGTGATCACCGTGATCGCCACCTTCGGCCTGGTGTTCGGCTCGGTCTACTCGCTGATCATGATCCACCGCGCGTACTTCGGCCCGTCCAAGTCCGACACCGCCATTGCCGGCCTGAACTTCCGCGAACTCTCCATGGTGCTCGGCCTGGCGGTGTTGCTGATCCTGCTCGGCGTTTACCCGCAGCCGGTTCTCGACACCTCCGCGGCCACCATGCACGGCGTCCAGCAGTGGCTGGGTGCCGCCCTTTCCACCCTGGCAGTACGGTGAGCGCGACATGACCTTCACGATTCAACACTTCATCGCGCTCCTGCCACTGCTCATCACCAGCGCCACCCTGGTGGTGGTGATGCTCGCCGTGGCCTGGAAGCGTAACCACTCGATGACCGCCACCCTCTCGGTGATCGGTCTGAACCTGGCGTTGCTGTCGATCTTCCCGGTGCTGAAAGTCACCCCGATCGAAGTCACCCCGCTGATGCTGGTGGACAACTTCGCCTGCTTCTACATGGCGCTGATCCTGGTCGCCGCCCTCGCCTGCACCACGCTCGCCCATGCGTACATGGAGAGCTTCCCGGGTAACCGCGAAGAGCTCTACCTACTCCTGCTGCTGTCCACCGCGGGCGGCCTGGTGCTGGTCAGCGCGCAGAACCTGGCCGGTCTGTTCATCGGCCTGGAGCTGCTGTCGGTGCCGGTCTACGGCATGGTGGCCTACGCCTTCTTCAACAAGCGCACCCTCGAAGCGGGCATCAAGTACACCGTACTGTCCGCCGCCGGCTCGGCTTTCCTGCTGTTCGGCATGGCCCTGCTCTATGCCGAGTCCGGCAGCCTGAGCTTCGCCGGTATCGGTGCGTCGCTGGCCGAGGGCACCAGCCATGGCCCGCTGCTGTCCATCGGCGTCGGCATGATGGTCGTCGGCCTGGGCTTCAAGCTGTCGCTCGCACCGTTCCACCTGTGGACCCCGGACGTCTACGAAGGCGCCCCGGCTCCGGTAGCGACCTTCCTCGCCACGGCCAGCAAGGTCGCCGTGTTCGCCGTGCTGCTGCGCCTGTTCCAGATCGCTCCGGCGGCCCTGAACAACGGCCTGCTGCATGACGCCATCGCGGTCATCGCGATTGCCTCGATCCTGATCGGCAACCTGCTGGCACTGACCCAGAGCAACATCAAGCGCCTGCTCGGCTACTCGTCCATCGCCCACTTCGGCTACCTGCTGATCGCCCTGGTGGCGAGCAAGGGCCTGGCCGTGGAAGCGGTTGGCGTGTACCTAACCACCTACGTCGTCACCACCCTGGGCGCCTTCGGCGTGGTCACCCTGATGTCCACCCCGTACAGCGGCCGCGACGCCGACGCGCTGTTCGAGTACCGCGGCCTGTTCTGGCGCCGCCCGGTGCTGACCGCGGTGATGACCGTGATGATGCTGTCCCTGGCCGGCATTCCGCTGACCGCCGGCTTCATCGGCAAGTTCTACATCGTCGCCACCGGCGTCGAGTCGCAGCACTGGTGGCTGGTCGGCTCGCTGGTACTGGGCAGCGCCATCGGCCTGTTCTACTACCTGCGCGTAATGGTGACCATGTTCCTGGTCGAGCCGAACATGAAGCGCCACGACGCGCCCCTGGACTGGGCCCAGCGCGCCGGCGGCATCATGCTGGTGGCCATCGCCCTGCTCGCCTTCTTCCTCGGCGTCTACCCGCAACCGCTGCTGGATATCCTCCAGCACAGCGGCCTGGTAGCCATCGCCGGCTGAGATCGACAGGCATGAAAAACCCCGCTTCGGCGGGGTTTTTTATTGGGCGCAATTCATGCGCGGTGCCTTTTTGTAGGAGCGAGGTTGCTCGCAAATACCCTCCGCTGCGAAGCCGGGTTCGCGAGCAAGCTCGCTCCTACAGTTCTGGCGCCCTACTCCGCGCCCTTGGTCACTTCACCTTCACGGCCGGTGAACAGGTCCCACGACGCCATGAACAGCGCCGCGATCAGCGGGCCGATGACGAAGCCGTTGAGGCCGAACAGCGACATGCCACCGAGGGTGGAGATCAGCACTACATAGTCGGGCATCTTGGTGTCCTTGCCGACCAGGATGGGGCGCAGGATGTTGTCCACCAGACCAATCACCACCACGCAGAACAGCGTCAGCACCACGCCTTGCCAGATCGCCCCGGTGAGCAGGAAGTAGGCGGCCACCGGCACCCAGATCAGCCCCGCGCCGATGGCTGGCAGCAGCGAGAGGAAGGCCATCAGCGTGCCCCAGAGCAGCGAGCCCTGGATACCGAGGAACCAGAAGATCAGGCCGCCCAATGCGCCCTGGGTCGCGGCAACGGCGATGTTGCCCTTCACCGTGGCGCGGATCACCGTGGTGAACTTGGTGAACAGGTGCTGCTTGTGCTCCGCGCTCAGCGGCATCGCCTGCTTGATCCGCCGCCCCAGCGCAGGCCCGTCGCGCAGCAGGAAGAACAGCAGGTAAAGCATGATGCCGAAGCTGATGACGAACTCGAAGGTGTTCTGGCCAATGCTGAACGCCTTGGTCGCCACCAGTTGGCTCGCCTGCATCGCGCCCGCGGAGAGTTTCTCCTGCAGGCTGGACAGGTCCGCCAGGTCGAAACGCTCCAGCAACTGGTGCCCCCAGCCAGGCAGCGCGGCAACCGCCTGCTGGTAATAGGTGATGAAGTTCAGATCCCCCGACTTCAACCGCTGGTAAACCATCGCCCCCTCCTGCACCAGCGCACCGGCAATGAAGGTCACCGGCAGGATCACGATGAGGAAGCACACGCCGAGGGAAATCAGCGCGGCGAGGTTGTTGCGTCCGTTGAGTTTCACCCGCAGGCGGCGCTGCAACGGGGCAAAGATGATCGCCAGAATGGTGCCCCAGAAGACGGCCCCGTAGAACGGCAGCAGGATCCAGCCGAAGGCGAGTGTCACCACCAGCAGCAGGGCGAGGAACGTCCGGTATTCCAGTTTCGAGTCGAGCATGAGCGGGTCCATGGGTGGGAAACCTGCTCATTAGTCAGCAGATGGCCTGCCGAGTGCAACTTTACCTGCGCATTTCCCCGTCCCAGGGCCTCACAGCACCATCGCCGCAACCCAGCCGAACGCCAGCAGCGGCAGGTTGTAATGCAGGAAGGTCGGCACCACGGTGTCCCAGATGTGGTTGTGCTGGCCGTCCACGTTCAGGCCGGAGGTCGGGCCAAGGGTGGAGTCCGATGCTGGCGAGCCCGCGTCACCCAGCGCTCCTGCGGTACCGACGATGCTGACGATGGCCAGCGGGCTGAAGCCCAGGTGCACCGCCAGCGGCACGAAGATCGCCGCGATGATCGGCACCGTAGAGAACGACGAGCCGATGCCCATGGTCACCAACAACCCCACCAGCAGCATCATGAAGGCGCCCAGCGCCTTGCTGCTGCCAATCCAGCCGGCGGCGCTGTCCACCAGGCTGGCGACCTGCCCGGTGGCCGTCATCACGGCGGCGAAGCCCTGGGCGGCAATCATGATGAAACCGATCATGGCCATCATCTTCATGCCTTCGGTGAACAGGTCGTCCGCCTCCTTCCAGCGCACCACGCCGGACAGCGAGAACACCAGGAAACCCACCAGCGCGCCGAGGATCATCGAGTCCAGCAGCAGCTGCACGGCGAAGGCTGCAGCGACTGCGACGCCGGCCACGGCGAGGCTCATCTTGCTGTAGGGCGTATCGACCCGCTCAGCCTGTTCGATGCGCTGCAGATCGTAATCACGCTTGCCCCGGTAGCTGAAGCACACCGCGATCAGCAGCCCGCAGACCATGCCCAGCGCCGGGATCAGCATGGCGTGGGTGACGTTGATGCCCTGCACGTCGACGCCCGCGCGCGCCACGTTGGCCAGCAGGATCTGGTTCAGGAAGATGCTGCCGAAACCCACCGGCAGGAACATGTAGGGCGTGATCAGGCCGAAGGTGATGACGCAGGCGATCAGCCGGCGGTCGATCTGCAGGCGCGTCAGGACGTAGAGCAGTGGCGGCACCAGCAGCGGAATAAAGGCGATGTGGATCGGCAGGATGTTCTGCGAGGCGATCGCCACCACCAGCAGCAGGGCAATCATCATCCACTTGAAGGCACTGGAACCGTTCGCCTCGTGCCGGCCGAGCATCGCCAGGGCGCGGTCGGCCAGGGCGTGCGCCATTCCGGAGCGCGCGATGGCCACGGCGAAGGCGCCGAGCATGGCGTAGGACAGCGCCACCGTCGCACCGGCACCCAGGCCCTCGTTGAACGCCTTGAGCGTGCCGTCCATGCCCAGGCCGCCGAGCAGACCACCTGCCACTGCACCGGCGATCAGCGCGACCACCACATGCACGCGACACAGGCTCAACACCAGCATCAGGCCAATGGCGATCAACACCGCATTCATTCCAGCACTCCTTCCAGGGCTCGCCGCGCCAGGGCGCGGGCAAAAGGCGCGCACTCTGCCAAACGCTCGCCGGGGTGTCAAAATTTCAGTCGAATCAAGACGTTTCCGAGTTCGCCTGGCAGGACTTTCACGCAGACGAGCACGCTTCTTGCCTGGCTTTTCGCCGCCCGTCGGCCAGGCACGCCAGAATCGCCTGTTTTCTGGCGTTTCGCCCCGTCGCGGGTCAAGAAGATGCGGGAAAGGCCGATATAGCTGGCATCCCGAGGCTTAGTTCAAACAAGGATTCCCCTCCATGCTTCTGCGCCGTCTTTCCATCCAGTGGAAGATCACCTTGCTTGCCGGGCTCTGCCTGCTCGGCGTCGTCTCGCTGCTGTCCGGGCTGTCCGTTTACCGCACCCAGCACAGCACCGCGCTGGTCAAGCAATCGAGCACGCAGATGCTCGACGAAGCAGCCAAGGCCCGCCTGCAATCGCGCGGTGAAGTCCAGGCCATGCGCATCCAGCGCTACATCATGGACGCCTATCAATATGGCAAGGGTTTCTCACGGCAGGTGCTGTTCCTGCGTGACCAGGCGCAGAAGCGCTTCCTCGACGCCTACGACCTGCGCGAGGACCTGACCCGCCAGGTGAAGACCGCGCTGGAAGGCAACCCGGAACTGCTCGGCCTCTACGTCGCCTTCGAACCCGACGCGCTGGATGGCAAGGACAAGCTGTTCGCCGGCCAGGGCGAACTGGGCAGCAATGATGCCGGTCGCTTCTCCATCTACTGGTCTCAGGCCACGCCGGGTCACCTCGAGTCCGAGGCCATGGCCGAATCGCTGCTCAACGACACCAGCCCCGGCCCGAGTGGCAGCGCCTACAACGCCTGGTTCACCTGTCCCAAGACCACCGGCCGACCTTGCGTGCTCGACCCCTACCTCGATGAAGTGGGCAAGAAGAAGATGCTCATGACCAGTATCGCCTTCCCCCTGGAACTGGACGGCAAGGTCATCGGCGTCATGGGCCTGGATATCAGCATGGAGAAGCTGCAGGAAATCGCCTTAGAAGGCAGCCGGGAACTCTATGATGGCCAGGGCCGCGTCAGCATCGTCAGCGCGGCCGGCCTGCTCGCCGGTCACAGCGCGGATGCCTCGAAGCTGAGCAAGAACCTCAAGGAGGTCTACCCCAACCAGGGCGCCGACCTGTTGCAAGCCATCGCCGCCAACCATGAGCAGGTGTTCCGCCACGACGACCAGTTGCGCGTAGTCGAGCCGTTGCAGCCGATTCCCGGCTCCAAACCCTGGGGCGTACTGCTGGAAGTCCCCCAGAACGTCCTGCTGGGCCCGGCCATCGAACTGCAGAACGAGTTGGATAACCAGCGTGTGCAGGGCACCGTCTCGCAGCTGGGCTTCGGCCTGATCGCCGTGCTGATCGGCCTGTTCGCCATGTGGCTCACCGCCCGCGGTGTGACCCGGCCGATCCTCGGTGTGGCCGCCATGTTGCGCAACATCGCCAGCGGCGAAGGCGACCTGACCAAGCGCCTGGACTACGCCGGCARGGATGAACTGGGCGAGCTGGCCGGCTGGTTCAACCGCTTCCTCGACAAGCTGCAGCCGATCATCCGCGACGTGAAATCCTCGGTGCACGACGCCCGCGCCACCGCCGACCAGTCCTCGGAAATCGCCAGCCAGACCAGTGCCGGCATGCAGCAGCAGTTCCGCGAAGTCGACCAGGTTGCCACTGCTTCGCARGAGATGAGCGCCACCGCCCACGACGTCGCCAACAGCGCCGCCATGGCCGCCGATGCCGCCCGTGGCGCCGACGGYGCGACCCGCGACGGCCTCAACGTGATCGACAACACCACCCGCCTGATCGACGAACTGGCCAGCGACATGAGCAGYGCCATGAGCCAGGTGGAAGGCTTGGCGGCGAGCAGCGAGCAGATCGGCTCGGTGCTGGAAGTGATYCGCGGCATCGCCGAGCAGACCAACCTGCTGGCGCTCAACGCCGCCATCGAAGCGGCTCGCGCCGGTGAAGCCGGGCGCGGCTTCGCGGTGGTCGCCGACGAGGTGCGCAACCTCGCCAAGCGCACCCAGGATTCGGTGGAGGAAATCCGCCAGGTCATCGAGGGCCTGCAGAACGGTACCCGCGACGTGGTYGGCGCCATGAGCAACAGCCACCGSCAGGCCCAGGACAGCGTGTCCCAGGTCGARCAGGCCGTGGCCGCGCTCAAGCGTATCGGCGATGCCGTCAGCGTGATCACCGACATGAACCTGCAGATCGCCAGCGCCGCCGAGGAACAGAGCGCGGTGGCCGAGGAGATCAATCGCAACGTGGCGGGGATTCGCGACGTGACCGAATCGCTGTCCAGCCAGGCGCAGGAATCGGCGCAGGTGAGCCAGTCGCTGAACAAGCTGGCGAATCATCAGCAGGGGTTGATGGATCAGTTCAGGGTCTGAGGTTTTACACCGGCGCGTGGGCTTCCCCCTCACCCCAGCCCTCTCCCAGCGGGAGAGGGGGCAGTCCGCACGCGCCTGTACGTTCGCCGCTCTTTGTAGCGCCGCGCGAAATTCGCGAGCCTGATGCGCGATAAATCGAGCGCAGCGCTCATTTCATTGGTGGAAAAGGAATTTCAAAATCGCCAGCTGGACAGCGCCGCCTGACTACCACATTGGGCTTCAGTAACGTGCAGCCTCATAAAGGCGAACATTGCCCCAAGTAAACGAACCTGTCCCGTACTTGGTGTTGTCGAAAGACAGCAAGATCTGCTTGGACCCGTAGGGGAACACCATCGGATGCGGCTGGGTATCTACGCCGCCGCTGAAGGCGGCGCCCAGGGCGCCACGGTAGGTCATTGTGGCGGCATCGTATATCCGCGACGAGTTACCCGACCCCGCCGGCCCGCCAGCCATCACCCAGAACTGGTTGTTGTTCCAAAGCAGCTTGGTGCCTTCCCATCCGGTGTTTGCGCTATCTGCGCCGATCAACGTGAAGGATGACCAGTCCGTCGTGGAGCACAGCGCGGCGTAGAACGGGCTGCCGCTGAAACTGGTGTTGGTCACCAGGGCATAGGCAATCAGCCAGCGGCTGTTGGCCGCGTCGTAGGCTGCCATGGCGTCGTAGGCCCCAGGCTTCACACCCGTCTGCCCAGGCAAGGTGATCTGCGCAGCCGTCGTGACCAGGTTCGTCCCGGCGAGAATGTCACCGCTGGTCAGCAGCGCGTGCAGGGTCTGTAGGGTCGAGTTGAACCCGTTGCCCCAGGTGCCGAGCAGCAGGCGCCGGTTTCCTCCAGGATAGCGGATGATGTGGCCAGCGTGGTCGTTGTAAATCTTGCCGTCGCGCTGGACCATAATTGCCGATTTCTGCGCGATGGCCTTGCTGGTGAGGTTGAGCTCGAAGACGCCGAAGTAGCTCCCGAGAGGATCAGTGCCTCGCGCGTCGGCGCACGTTGCGGTGAACAGCACCACGTCAGAAGCTTGGTAGTACGGGGTCCCATCTTCGTTGGTCACCAGCGTGATGTCGCGCAAGCCCACCGCGCCAAAGCGACCGGCCTTGAAGTTGGAGACCTCCCAGACCGAGTTGCCTGCGCCGTTGGCTGCCGTGAATCCGGGCTTCCATCCGGTGAGGTTTCCGATTGTCCGGAAATCGTAGTTGCTGACGATGTTGATGCTGGCCTTGTTTACCCAGCCAGAGCCGGTGTCGATGAAGATGCACACCGACGTTCCGACCAGCGACATACCGAGCTTGAAGGACGCCGGAATCGTCATCGACGTGCTGGTCACGAAAGAGTTGGTGCCGCCGATCTTGACCTGTGTCCGGATGATGCTGTTGAGGCGATCGACGCCGCAACTGACGAAGTTGTTGCCGTCCTTCACGATGCCGACGGTAACCCCGTCGTAGGACGTCCCCATCGTGACCGAGTTGAACTGCGCCTCGACCCACACCTGAGGGATCGACAAGATGATGTCCGCCCGCGTCACCAGATCGTTCTGGGCCCCGGTGTGCGTGATCGTCATCTTTCCGCCAGAGACGGAGGTGGTGCCCGGCGCGCTCTCGGTGTACTTGGTGAACTGGCCAGTGTCGGCCGTGAAGTTCTCAGTCATGTCTACCAGCGCCGCCGGCAGCATGTCGGTGTAGTCGATGTTGTTGGTCTGGGTGAACGCAAGTCCGATCGGCGTCAGCTCGCTGTTCGGGTCGATGCCGAACCTGGTGTTCTGCGAAGTGGACAGCGTGCCGAGCTGGGTCGAGTTGAGCACGGACGGCCAGATGATGACCTCGCCGAAATATGCGGCCGGGCTGTTGCCGAAGCCTATCCAGGCCGTTGGACTGGCAGTACGGTCGCCTGTGGCCAGCGTGCCGGCGGTCCCGGTCAGCCCATCCAGGTAGAGAGCGACAGCTCCCGTGCTGCTGACCCTGGTGCACACGCCGGTGTGCGGCTTCAGACGGATATCCTTGGCGGTGGAAAGCGAATTGTCCGTGCCGCCCGAGAGACCTTCGCCGAGGCAGAGCTTATTGCCGTAGTTGCCGAAAGAGAAGTCGTTGACCACGCCGCTGGCTTCGCTGAACAGGAAGCCGTTCATGGTGTACCAGGAGCTGGCCGTGCCGCCGGCGTTACTCTGGGCGGTGTTGAACACCACGTCCGCCGTCCAGTCGAGCCGCATGGCACCAGTGTTGTCGAATTGCAGGCCGTTGCCGCCGGTGAAGAATAGGGCCGGCGCGGAGCCAATCTTGTCGATCACGCCGGCATTGACGATGCGCGGACGCCGAGCAGCAGTGCCGACGTCCGTGGCATCCTTGGCCGAGCCGCTCTGATCGTACCAGGTCTTGACAACAGCACTCCCTGAGCCGGCGAAGCTCAGCAATGTCGCCGTGTCCAGCTCGCCGCCGCTGGTGAAGCCAATGTCCATCTCGGTCGAGTCCGAGCTGCGCACCACCCGGATCGCGGCGCCGGCATAGGCCGACCGCAGCTTGCGAAGCCCATAGGCACGCACTGCACCCGGAATAGTGTCGAGAATGAAGGAAACCGGCGGTGCTGACCCGCCGTAAATGAACGGGTTGACCATCATGCTCATGGCTTGTACCCGATAAGAGCTACCTTCAGGCCTTTCGCGGTACCGTCTCCAATCTGGTCGATGTCGATGCTGATTTCTGCATCGTCAGCCAACGTAGCATCAGAGATAACCGCGCCGATGGCAGCGGTGGTCGAAGACTTCTCAAGGTTGTCTATCGTCAACTTGGTACTGAGGATGGACGCGCCTCCCTCGTTGATATCGACGGTCAGAACTGGTCCGCTAATCTGAGCCGCCGTGAGGGAGGCTCTGACGCCAGTCAACACGAACGGATAGGGGATCCGAAAAGTCACCTTGGCTGCACCAGCAGTGAGCGCAGTGAATTCGTCTGAACAAGCAATCACAATTGACTGAGCGCTGCTACTGCCGCCCGAGCCTGGATACACTCCCCAGATGCCGCTTCTGAAGCGGACCAGAACATCCTCTCCCTCGACGTCTGCACGCCAGCCGCTACGCGGTACAGCGAACTGCCAGGCGCTTCCATCCCACAACGCCACATGGGTGTCATGCCCTGCCCAGCCACCCGTAGCGCCAGTGGCCACGATATGGGTATCGCCAGCGGTGGGCGATGCCGGTGGCACGGTCAGATTGCGATTCTTGACCGACAGGTGCACGCCAAACCGGCCCAGCTTCAGCAGGTTCGCATCCATGCCGTCTTTCCAGCCGCTTTCGCCCAGTGCCCAGCCATACAGGAGCCCGAAGCGGATTTCAGTAGATGCCGCCATTACGCAGCCCCTCCATACAGTTCGCCATAGTTGAGGCCATACCCCGAGCGGAGCACGGTGATGTCGTGGTGTTGCCAGCTGACCAGCCCATCGCGCTCGGACTCCAGCTCGAAGCGCAGCTGGCCATTCAGGCGGGATACCCCGCCATCGGAAATCTCGTCCGCGGTGACGTAGGTGTAGGACGTCCCAGTCAGGCCGGTCACCGTGCGGACCAGGACGTTCGCCTCGCTGTAGATCCGCAGGTTGTAGGTGGTGCCCGCTTCCGGTCCGATGCCACCCATGGTGGTGTCGATCAGCTTGTCGGCCTGCATCAGACGGTCACGGTCCACCCAACTGATCGTTGCCTCACCGGAGATCGAGGACGGATACGCCTGACCGTTGACCTTCACCTGGCCGGGCGGGTATGGCCGGTGCTGGCGCTGATCCATCACCAGGGACAGCAGCGCGGCATCCGCCAGCAGCTGCTCGTCGCTGCCAGTCCTGGTCAGCAGTTTCGCCGTGACCGACTCGCCGTCGACATACTCGCGGCCGTCGCTCGCACCCCAGTCGCCGCAGAAGTAGATGCGGGTACCGGCAGCGGGCTTCGTCGGCACTGTGTCCGCACATCCACGGCCCAGGCTGATGGTGCCGGCATCGAGGTCGAGCGCGTCCACCCGCACGATCTCGGAGCCCCACAGTGCCCAGGTGCCGATCTCAACGTTCTGCAAGCCTTCGCCATCGCTGAAGGTGAAAGCGCTCCCCAGGAAGCCGGCCGCCTCATTGATCACAGCCGTCGGACACCAGTCACCGGTCCCGTTGTCGGCCAGGTCCTCGCCGGCGCCGGCGCTGTAGATCGAATAGTTGATGCCGCCGTCGGCCTGGGTGGCAACCGTCACCAGGCCGCCAGCATCGACCGGGAAGGCCGCCAGGTCAGCAGCCGACATGCGCGCCACCAGCTCGACATAGGGCGCTTCCAACAGGAACTGGTACGGCGAGCCAACTGGCTTGGGGTCGGTCGGCACGGCACCGCCAGGCTGGCCTGACACGTACACAGTGTCCGGGAACGCGAACACGTCCTGGACCGCCTTGATGCGGCAGCGGCCATCGGTATGGGTTCCGGTATCGATGTCGCCGAGGATGCACACCATGTCCGCGATCCCTTCCTCGGGTACCTGCAGGCGGAAATAAGTGCCGGGGCGGATGCGCCAAGGCTTGCGGTTGGTGGTCAGGTTGAAGCGGCTGAGCGGCGACTTGGCCAGCAGATCGCGGGCGGCGGTGCGCAGCGCCAACGACTCGACGGCAATCTCGGGATACTTCTTGGTCTCGGGGATGACTCCACCGGCGGCCATGATCCGACCGAGGCTCTTGACCGGTGGCGTGCTGCGATCCTGTTTCGCTTCCGGGTCGAACCACTCCACGGTGACCTGGTTAACCGACTCGCCGATCACCGCCGGCTCCTGGGAGAACTCCAGGATGTCGTCCGAGCTGATGATCGGCAGGCTCTCCAGGTCGTAGTCACCGCGCACCAGGTCGATGTAGTACTGGCCATCGACCCTGGATTGGGTCATCGAGCAGCCAGCCACATCGCAGATGCGCTGCTGGAACTGCTCGATGTCTTCCTGGCCTGGGTCGTACATGGTGCAGAGGCCAAGTCCTTCCAGGACGAAGCGATCGGCCGCCGCGCGGAAGCTGGCCTCGTTGATCAGGCCCGTGGGCTCACCCTGCATGTCCTTGGCGGTGACGCTGTCATAGAGGATGTGCGCGGGATTCATACCGAGCAGAGCAGAGATGCCTTGAAGGCGCCAATCGAACCAGAACCAGTTGCCCGCGCCCGAGTGACGATCCCAGCCACAGACCGCAATGTGGTTCTCGCCGATGACGAAGGCACTGGTCGGGATCGCGACGTCGTAGTAGCGCCCATTGGTGTCGCCGACCTGCAGGACCTGTACGCCATTCACATAAAGGATGCAGTCGTTGTCGACGAAGGCCTGGAAGCGGATCTCGGCCGGCATCGCCTCGAAGGGAAAACTGGCGCGCATCCAGACCTTCTTGGCCTGGGGCACTACGGTCGCCGGCACGCTGGCGAAGTCATGACGACCGGGGTTGTCCGGCTCGATGTCGATCGGGAACTCTTTGTCACCGAAGGGAGGCCGCCCGATCGCCCAGCTGCTGTCGTCGAAGCTGGGCGAGGAGCGATTCACGGTGTCGGTGTTCGGCACGGCCAGCCAGCGCCAGTCCTGATCGGCTGCGGAGAACACCTTCAGCTCGATCGCGGCCTTCTCCGGGTACCAGGGCGTGTCGTTGTCCCAGCCCTTCAGGATGCGCCGGATCTTGAAGGCGAGCGGCTTCGGGTACGGGTTCATTGCCCCATAGCGGCCGCCGCGCCACACAGCGGTCACCTTGCCCCGGTAGGCCGGGCCTGGGCCCAGCTTGGCCTCCAGGTAGTCGTTGGGAGCCTGGTCCGGCTCGCCGAACATCAGATCGAGGTCACCGTCCAGCCCGCCCTCGCTCTTCTTGCCGCCCCAGAGGTTGGCGGCGTTGACGCGAATACGACCGCTGCTGGTCAGCAGCCCCTGCCAAGCCGTGCGATCGCCGCCACGCAGTTCCAGGAAGGCATCGATCGGACCCTTGGTCAGGCCGTAATGGCAGAGCAGCCGATACCAGTAGCCGACGGTCTGTTTGCTGCCGCCGCTGCTCATTGACCGCCCTCACACTGACGAGCCCACTCGACCAGCGCAACCGCGAGGGCATCGCCGGTATCCAGCAGCTGCTGCGCGTCGATGCCCTGGTGGCGAAACGCAGCCCAGTCGAGGCCGTGCGCGGCGAAGAACTCGCGGGACTTGCCAGCACAAAAGCCAGGCTTGCGGCCATATCCTGGAATGCTCCGCAGATGCTCGAGCGTGACGATCACTTCTTACCCCCTTTGCTCTTGATGGGATCGGTGCCGATCTTCTTGAAGCCGAGCATCTGCGCGTCGTCGATCCAGACGGTGCCGTAGACCTTGCGCAGCTTGCGGCCCTCCTCGGCGGTGGGCGTGGTGACTTCCTGCGGCTTTGGCTTGGCCGGCTTGGGGCGCGTCGCGTAGCTGATGAGCGCGGAGACGACCAGGATTGCGATCTGTACCCACATCGTTCAGGTCCTCACCACACCGGGTCGCCGCTATAGGGGTTCTTCACCGGCATGTTCTTCTCGCCCCCGTAGTTGTCCTGGTTGTCGTAGTACCCGCAGTCATCCCAGGTCTGGGCGCAGCCGGGATAGGCGGTCACGGCCAGGCCGGGCGCCAAGTCGGTGGCGCCGAAGTCGATGACGATGCTGGTGCCGTTGTGCTGCTGGATCGTGCGGTACTCGACCAGGCCGTCGCCGATCGGCCACTCGATGTAGCCGCCGGCCAGGCGGCGGTTGGCGACCAGGCCGAACGCACTGGCAGTCAGGGTCAGGCGGTCAACGGCTGTCAGCACAGCGGGCACTGCGTGCAAGGTACGGTCGACGTTGCATTGACCGACTCCCTGGGAGTACAGCGTCAGCGGGCAGCCGATCTGCCAGCCGCGATCGGCGCCGGGGCGCTTGGCTCGGGTCGCGGATGGCTCGCAGGTCAGTTCCAGGGTCACGCCGTTGAACTTCGGCGCGGTAACACGGCCGATCCAGTCGACCATGACATCGGTCTCGCCGACGTGGCGGACGAAGCAGGTCACGGCGATCGCATCCGGCGAAGGGTACGGGCGCCAGTTCTCGGCGACCTCCAGCGAGCTGGGCAGCGTGACAGTGATGTTCAGCCTGGCTCGCTCGCTGCCCTGGCGGATAGCGCTGCGCATGATCGCGGTGCGCGAGTAGGTGTCGTCGCTGAGTACTTCGTCGCGGTCGGAGTTGGTGTAGAACCATTGCCGCGCGCCACGGGTGAAGCGGAAGAAGTACACCGGCTTGCCCTGGTCCCAGGACGCCTCGCGGGCCTCAGATGTCATCGTTGCGGACTCCAATGAAGGCGGTGGTGAGCCGGGTCAGGCCCTCGATGTCGGTGTCGTGCAGCAGTTCGGCGGTGTCGGAAGCCTTCTCGGCCAGGACCAGGAACGACACCTGGCGGATATTCTGGCGCTGCACCAGGACGCCGAGGGCGCTGTCGATGGTCAGCAGCTCGCTGTCGCCGCTCTCCTGGGCGTCGGTGAGGCGACGGTAGTAGACGGTGCCATCGAGCAGCTCGATGCGGATGTCGCGGCGGTTCGGCTGCATGCGGCCGAACACGGTGTAGCCGGCCCATTCCACGGTGATGTGGGTGCTGGCGGCCGCAATGTCGTTGGTGACCTTCAGGTCGTTGTTCCAGGTCGGTACCCACAGCGTTTGCATGCGCCCGCGCAGGCCGTACAGCAGCGAGCGCAGCTCGTTGTTGGCCTCCACGCCGTAGGCCAGCCAGGTGACCGACGCCTCGCGGAAGGCTCGGCCGCCCCAGTCGAACAGCGTGACGAGGCCGGTACCGACATCGACCGGCTCCTGCAGGCGGCGGAAGGTCTGCTGCAGATCCTCGCCCTGGTCCGGGCGCAGCTCCAGGACTGGCACGCCGCGATAAGTCGCTGCAGGCAGTCCGGCCACCCAGTCGCAGGGCTCGTCGATCAACATCTGGATCGACCGGGTGCCCGATTCATCGGTCCAGATCGTCTCCTGGGGCTGTTCGACCAGGTGCGCCTTCCGCAGTGGGTACAGGCGGGTGCCAGCCTGCCAGGTGCGACTGGTGGCCGTGCTGAGCACCAGGGCGCCATCGACTACGTCTTCGACATCGAGGACAGCCCAGTCGTTGACGGCAAGCCAGAGCAACGCCTTCCCGCCGGCGCGGAAGTCACGCCCAGCTGGAGCGCAGGTGATGGTGATCGCGCCGCTGGCCAAGGGGGCGTTGAGTAGCTGTACGTCGTGCCAGATCGGCAGCAGCCAGTACCGGCCGCCCGCGTCGTTGAGGATGGCGTCGGCCACCCGGCGGCCCTGCTCATCGTTGATCACCGAGAACTCGATAACGCGGCGCGGCGCCTGCCGTAGCTCACGCTTCTGCGCCTTGCCGTTGCGAGCCGGCAGGTAGTTGGTGAGCCAGTCCAGGGTTTCCCTGACGCCATCAGCCCAATCCGGCGGTACCGGCCAGATCGGAGTTGCACCCGTTGCGAAGCTCATCCCAGCAGCTCCTTCACGGCGGAGGGGTTGCCCCCGATGATGTTGAGGACGGCCTTCTCGAATGCCGGGGTTTCCGCCTGGCGCCGCACGGCGTCTTCCGGGTCCTGGGCGTTGATGATCCGCAGACGGTTGGTGACGTTGGCCGAGAAGTTCGCCGACGGATCTGCAGCGCGGCCGCCCGGTAGCGTCGGAGCCGGCATCGCCGGAGCCGGAATGCCGGCCTGGCCACCGGTGGCGTGACGAACGCGGCGGGCCCAATCGTCCAGGGCCGCCATGCCGTATGCGTTGAAGTCATGCAGGAAACCGAGCGCACCAGGCTGGCGAACCACTGCGGCGCGAGTCACGAACTCGTTGTCAGAAAGAAGCGCGGGGATCGAATCGCTGGTCTCGGTCCCAGGTCCGCGGACGTGCCCGCCGGTTGCTGCAGCCACTGCTGCCGCACCCGCGCCGCCGAGGATCGAGGAGAACAGCGAACCGCCGCCGGCGGCACCACCACCACTGAACAAGCCGCCCAGGCTGCTGAACAGGCTGCTGAAGAGATCCGCACCGCCGCTGAAGATCGAGGACAAGGCATCGCCGAAGATGCCGCTGCCCTGGCTGGAGGCGGCAGTGATCGCATCGCCCATGGCTGCCGCTCCTTCGGCCGAGGCCGAACCGATGGCATCGGCGGAGGCCGAGGCAGCAGCCTCTGCGCCAGGCCAGCTCACGACGTCCTGCGGAGCACCGATACTGTCGACGATCGACTGCATCGAAGGTGCCCCAGGAGCGCCGCCACCGCCCACTCCCACCTTCGCGGCGGCAAGGCCGAGCGATGTGGCTGCAGCTGAAATTGCCGCCGCCCCAGTAATAAGGGTGGCGCCAGCGGCGGACAGCTCTGTGGCGGATGTCGAAACGGCTGCGGCACCAGTGGTCATGGAGGTGCCGGCCGACGTGTCCTGGAACAGTTTGCCCAGCTTGTCGCTGGCCATCTGTGCGAGGGTCTGCGAGGCGACATCGGCCATCGCCTTGGCGATGTCCTGGAGGAAGGCGATCGCCGCTTCCTTCAGGTTCATGGTGCCGGTGGCCAGACCCTGCAGGGCATTCTGCAGGCCGTTTTCCAGGCCGGTCTTCAGCGCCTGGGTGACCTGGTCAGCGGCGCTACGCAGGGTTCCGAGCTGGGCCTCCAGGTCCTTCACGCGCTCAAGGGCCTGCGGGTCCCCCGTGCGCTCGGCCAGCTCCTTCATCTTCGGCAGCAGGGCTTCGACCTGGTCGGCCGTCGCCTTGTGCAGGTCGACCAGCTTCTGCCGGGCACCCAGCTCACTCATCAGGCCAGTCTGCTGCTGGGTCTGGATCGACTGCTCCTGACGCGACTGCTCGCCGAAGATGCGATCGACCTGCTGCTGCACTTGGTCGAGTTCGGCCTTGGCCTTCTCGATACCCATGAGCTTGCTGACCAGACCGGCGCCTTCGGTGTTGCCCGCGGCCTCCAGGCGCTTGCGCAGCGCGCCGTACTTCTTCTCGACCTCTGCGCCGGCCGCCTCGACGGTTTGGCCGCTGGCCTTGAGGTAGTCCAGGTTCAGCTGGGCGAGGGTCTTAGCGTCCTTCTTGGCCTGCTCGTCGACCTTTTTCTGCTTCTCCGCGGCATCGAGCATCGCCCAGGCCGCCTCGGCCCGCGCCTTCAGTGCGCCGGTAAGGTTGCGCTCCTCCAGCTCGTACTCGCGGCGGGCGGCCTTGGTGGCGCCGTACGTGGCGGCCTCCTTCTCTAGGGCCTTGACCCAGTCTTCGTTCTGCTTGGCGGTCTTTTCGCCAGCAGACGTTTTGGGTGTCTTCGGGTCCTTGTAGCGGTTCTCGATCCCCTTGAGCAGTTGATCGTAGGCTCCGCCGGAAAAGGACTTGCCGTCGTAATTCACACCCTTCAGGAGAGGGCTCTTCTTGCCCAGGCGTTCTGCAGACGCCAGCAGGTCCATGAACTCCTTGTTCAGGTCACGGATAGCTGCAGCACGCTTTTTCGCCGGAGAAGAATTATCCAGCTCCGCATTCAGAGCCTTGCTCGAAGCGATGTACTTGTCGTTGGCCTCCTGGTCTTGCTGCTGATCCTTTCGTTCATCTTCCTTGACCCTAAGACGCTGCTCGATAACTGCGATCTCATCGAGATACTGCTTCTTTAGCGAGTCACGCCCCGCGGTACTGAACCAGAAGCCCTTGTCGATATCCTCGACCTGCTGCCGCAGGACCTGGAGCTTGAAAGTGTCCTTGTCGGCCGCGACACCACCCTTGAGTTGGGCCCAGTACCGGCCGAGGGCGTTGGTGGCGTCATCCCAGAGCTTGGCAATACCTCGAGTGGACTCGCTGATCTCGTCGTTGCGACGCTTCATTTCACCAGCAACTTCACCAGCCAGTAGGCGCAGAGCGTCCATGCTCTGTCCCTGCTCCTGGAGCGCGCGGATCTGCTCATAGGTCGACGCCGTGACGACGTGGTACCGCGAGCTCAGCTCGGCAGCCAAGGCGACGACATCCTTGCGGGCAGAAGCGAATTGCTCGGAGACATCTGCTGCGCTTTTCCCTGTGGCAGCGGCCATCTCGGTGGCTGCTGCCGCTACGGCATCGAAGGTATCCCCCGCCAGGCGGCCGTTTTCCACCAAGGCGAGAATGGCCGCCTGTGCCTCGCTGAAGTGCTCACCTCCTGCCAGTTCGTTCCTGAGATCGATTAGCTGCGACGTGGTTTTTCCAGCGAACCCGCCAGTGGCGATCAGAGCCTTGTTGAATGCATTGAGGTCCTCGATGCCCTTCAAGGCGGCAACGCTGAGCGCCCCTAGGGCAATAGCTAGCGGAGTTACAGCCGCCAATACAGCCAGGTAGCTAGTCGGGATGGTGCTGACTGCGCCGCTCAGGGCTCCGGCGGCCTTCTGAGCGTTTCCGGTGGCCTCGGCGGCCGTGTTGGCCTTTTCCGCCAGATCGGCCAGGTTCTCGCTGGCCTGGGCAGACCCCTTGGCTACGGTCGCTTGTTGAACTGCCAGGGCGGCAAGCTCCTCACCCAGCGCAGACACGCCGCTGTCGGCGGAAGCTCCCGCGATACCGAAGAATGATTTGAGTCGATCGCCCAGGAGCTTGAGCGAGTTACCAAGGCCGCCAAAGCTGTCGGTGATCTGGCCGCCCTGTTGGATTGCCACCATCCAAAGTGGCATGCCGGTAGCCAGGCTAGTGGCAACATCGGTCAGTTGCGCTGGGAGCTGGCGGATAGCTTGCTGGTACTGGCCGGCGGAGAGGCTAGCGGCATGCATAGCCTCGGACGACTCACCGAGGCGCTTACGCTGCTCCTGGAGCTTTCTGTTGTAGAGGTCGAAGCCCTCTTGGTCGAGCAAACCGGAGGCCTTGAAACCACGCAGTTGCTCTTCCATTTGATCCAGGCGATTAAGCTCGCGGATCACCGGATCGATCTTCCCGAGAAGAGTGCCAAGGGCAGCTTCCTGACCCTTGAACGCTTCGGCCGCTGCAGCCGCCCTCTCCGCTGCCTCTTGTTGCGCCTGGGCCTGCGCTGCCAGCGACTGTTCCGTATTGTGGTATTGGTTCATCGCCGCTGTCTGCGCGCTGGCGTTGGCCTGCCAATTGGAATTGGCAGCCGCTACAGCGTCACCTAGGCGCCGGGCACTGGCAGCAGCTGCATCCTGCGAGGACTTCTGCTCCAGGCTGGCGGTCACCATGGCCTTGATGCGAGCCGCCTGTTGGTCGGCCGACTCACCCACCAGGGTGATCTCGCGAGCAGCTTCGGCGGCATGGGTGCCGACGTTGTCGAGGGACTGCCCCAGCTTGTCGATGGCGGTTTGCGCTTGGTCGACTGCGCCGGTGGTACCGACCTTCTGCAGGTTGGTGTTGGCCACCTCTGCCTTGTCACCCACATTGCCGATAGCGGCTGCGAGGGCGTCGACAGCGCCCTGGCCGTCTTTCATGTCAGAGCGCAGCCGAAGGGCGAGTTCTAGGTCTTTGCCAGCCATGGGAGTTCACATTCGGGAGGGATGCCCGGATGTTCGCGCGCGCGCGTGGCTGGGTCTTTTGGAAGGCGCGAAAAAAGAAAGCGGCCCGGAGGCCGCTGACGCTACTTGAGCAACTTCTTGATGTGGGCCGTGGCGTCCTTGCCACCGGCAAAGGCGAGGTTGAGGTCGATCACTCGCTCCGCTCGCTCTCGCCGCCGGCGGCGCTCGACTGCTTCGCAATAGAGCAGGATCTGGCGCCGCGTCATCTTGCCGATCTCGGCTACTGAGCCGTAGCCGGCAGCAACTAGGTAGTCGATTGCGTCTGCCCAGCTACCAGCTGCCTTGCCTGCCTTTCCATGACCTGCGCTGTCACCAGACGCTTCTCGGCGCAGCGCTTGCAGAAAGGGCCGTTGACGATCCACCACCACCAGACCAGCTCATAGCCCTGGTCGGCATTCAGGCCACGCATCCATTCCAGCTCGACCGAGGCAGCGTTGGCGATCAGGTGCACCAGGACGTTCGCATGGTTGCCCAAGAAGCTCGGGACCGAGTTGAAATCCGGCCAGGGCGCTCCGGCTTTTGCCTGGTCCTCCAGGTCGACCAGGATCGGCTCCAGCAGAGGCAGCAGCTCCAGCGAGTCGAAGAAGCCGTACTCGCGCATCACGATCGCGCGCCCTGCAACAGTGGTACTGCGATCGGGCTTGAGCACCGACAGGTCGCCCGCCGCTTTATCAGCGGCGGGTTTCCTCTTCGCTACTTTCGCGGCCATGGTTAGGCCGCCTGCTTCTCAAGGTAGCGGCCGTAACCGCCGAGCAGCTGGTCGCCGGCGTTGAGCGGGTCGTAAAGCACCGATCCGGTCAGCGGCAGGTTTCCGTACTCATCGTGAATCAGGCTGAGGCTTCCCACCGGGTTGAACTTGGTGCGGAACAGGTCAACGATCACCGACTTGCCGGTCTCGGTGTCGATACCGTCCAGGACGAACCAACGTTCCGGAGGTTGCTGAGTGAACATGGTCAGCGCGACAGCCGCCTCGTTTTCGTAGGCTGCCGTGACAACGGTGGCCTGCGGAGTGAGGAACTCGATCAGGCCTGCGTTGGCCGATTCGATACGGTAGTCGGTACCAGCCACCAGCGGAACTGCCGACTTGGTCAGCTCCAGATCGCTGATGTAGGGCTTGGCCAGGCGGATCATGTCACCAGCAGCAAGCGGAGTCGGCAGCGCTTCGCCGGTTACGGTGGCAGTGGCGATGGTGCGCTTCTGGGCATACAGCCCCAGGATCAGGTTATCCAGCGTCCATTCGTCCAGGGTCAGGTTCAGCGTGGCAGTCTTACCACGCTGCAGCAGGCCGTACTGCAGACGGTTGCCGCTGAACGACTCGGTCTTGTTGGTGGTTTCGGTGCTGAGCTGCAGCTCGCATTGCGGGGCGTTGCCCACCCAGGTGTGCTTGATTGCTTTGCCGAGAGCGGTGCGCTCAGCCAGCAGAACCTTGCCTTGAAGGGAAATCAGGGACATGGGGTTACTCCTTTGCCGGTTCGGCGGCAGCGGCCTGGCCCGCCGGCGCGGCAATGCGCTCGTGACGGATCAGCCAGTCCTTCTCGGTAGGGGTCACCTCGATCTTATCGCCCACCTTGCACTCCTTGTCGGCGTGCGTGTGGGGCGCGATCAGAGTGACCGTTTCCAGCTGCTGGGCTGCTGGGGCGTCCTGTTTGGCCGTGGGGCCTTGCTTGGTACTCATTGCGATCTCCCGATCGAGTGTTGGGTGGAGTAGATCTCGCCCCAGAGGAGCGTGGTGTCGTCGGAGTCCAGCACCTTGCCGGTGACGAACTGGACGCCCCTGGCCAGGTTCAAATCTGGAACCCAGCCCACCAGTGCGCCGCGCACCTGGTCGAGGATCGACTGCAGGTCGTCGGCCGCATCGGCTAGTTGGGCATATCGATAGCTGCGCACGGCCAGCACGACACCGAAGATGACGCCGACGCGCTGGCGTGCTGTCCCACTGCTGTTGCCGGTCGCTTTTGGCTCACCAGCCTCTTCAGCCAGAAGCACATAGGCGGCCGGTGTCGGGAAGTCCGGCAAGCGCTGGACAGCCTTGAAGTCGGCCGCAGTACCTACGTCGCGCAGCACGGGAACAATGGCGCGCAGGCGCTCGATGACCAGGCGATGGTCGAAAGGTGCGTTGCTCACCGGAAGCTCCTCAACTGCTGGCGGTTGAAGACGTTCTCGTCCGCGTCGAAGCGAACGTCAGCCAGCATGGGATCGGTGGCGATCGGGTCCTCGGCACCGAGACTGAAGCTGCCGTCGACGACCATCTGCAGGAACTTCAGCGCGTCCTTGTAGTTGCGCAGGATGGCGTCCTTGTCGTCGGTAATCCGATCCTTGTGCAGCAGGTAGCGACCAATGTCGCGCACCCAACCGGTGACCAGGCCAGGTACTGGGCTCAGCGGCAGGCTGTAGCCCCGCCTGGTCAGGTAGCCATTCACGATGCTCTCGGCCTCGGTCATGGCTTCGTTGATTCGTTCCAGGACGAGATCAGCCCCCGCCACCTGTTCGGGCGTCCAGGCGCTGCGATCGCCACCGCGCAGCGAGGCATCCATCAGCGCGAAGTCGACGATCTGGAGGTGCTGGGCGCTGGCCACCTGGGCCAGCTCCTTCGCACCAGGACGCTCGGCGAGGTGGTCGAGGGTGATGTAGTCCATGGTCAGCTCACGTCCTTCAGCGGGAACGAGCAATGCTCGACGACCAGGTTCGGGTCAGAGACGAGCGCCTCGATCTGCTCATCGCTCAGCAGGGAGAGCGCAATGCCATGACCTTCACGGGTGAAACGATGGCCACAGCGACGGAAGCCTTGCTCCGGCACTGCACGGATGAACAGCGCCTCGACTTCCTCGTCCTCCGATGCACCGGTACCGGCCACAGGCTGCTGGGCAGCGCCAGGCACCGGGCGGTCGCCCTCAGTCGAGAGACTGAGGTGGGCATCCTGCCCGGTTGTGCCCCCGGTGGTATCCGGCTCCGGGGCGGTGCCCGCGACAGGCGCCTCGCTCGCGGTGGGTTGTACGAGAGTGGCACCGGCGGCCTGGTCGACCGCCGCCAGGCCGGGCGTGCCGGCCGAGGCAATC
Source organism: Pseudomonas sp. AU12215 (assembly GCF_001675465.2). Classification (NCBI taxonomy): domain Bacteria; kingdom Pseudomonadati; phylum Pseudomonadota; class Gammaproteobacteria; order Pseudomonadales; family Pseudomonadaceae; genus Pseudomonas; species Pseudomonas sp. AU12215. The sequence continues at coordinate 39,465 of NZ_MACM02000137.1, read as the reverse complement.
GGCTGAACAGCCAGTTCGCCACCTTCCAGGGCCGCAGCAGCTGCTGCGGCATCGGATGCACCCGCCGGCAGGCTTCCCTGCTGTTCGGCGGTCGCAGCGGCCGCCGAAGCGGCCTTATCTGCTGCAGTTTTCTTTCCGGCCATGAGGCGTCCCTCCATCAAGCCAGCCACGGGGTGACGAGCACGTCCACCACGTCGCGGTTGATGTTGGTGGCGCCGGCCGCGTTGCGCTCGGCCTTGACCACTTCGAGGGCCTGGCTGCGCAGGGACGGGGGTACGACCAGGAGCTTCGGTCGAATACCGAGGATCTTGCCCTGGTCACCCTTCATGCTCTGCATGTCCGCATAGGCATCGTTGAAGGCGGCGGCGTCGAGGGTTTCCTTGGAGGCGTATGCGAGCTGCCACAGGCCGTAGCCAGCGTTCAGGCGCGCATCTACGCCATAGACGTACTCCTTGCGCATGAACACGTTCTCGTCCTTCTCGGCATCCATCGAGACGAAGTTGTAGTTCTTACGCTTCTGCAGGATTACTGGCTTCATGACCCTGGTGGTGTCGATCAGGAACCACGGGGTGCCGGTGCCGCCCTGGAAGTTGCTGGCCGACACTTCGCCGCCACCGGAGGTCACCGGGTGATCGGTATCGAAGAAGTACTGGCCGTCGTAGCACTTCTGGCTGAAGCCAGCGGCGAGCAGCGCGTAAACCAGCGTCGCCGGATGCATGGCTGCGTCCTGACCGAGCTGAGCCATCAACGGCGTAAACAAGCCATAGCTGTCGTCCTCGATGGTCTCGCGCGGCACGCCGACGGTGTTCTCGAAGGACTTGTTCTTGATGCTGTAGTCGTGCAGCGCCAGGTTCTGGATTACGCGATCACCCAGCCACTCGCGGAAGGCGGTGGAGTTGCCGAGCCAGCCGTACTGCTCGACGGAGTTCTGCGAGGTCACCGTCAGCACGAACTGATCGAAGTCGGGCTGCACGCCGTCGAAGGCGTTCTGGAAGGCGGCGCGATAACCGATGAAGAGGTTACGCAGGTTCGCTTGGTTGATGATCATCTGAATCTTGCTCCCTTAGATCTCGACCCAGACGCCCGCGCTATCCACGTCGCGGATAGTGCCGGCAACCGAGCGGGTATTGGTGGCGGAGGTCTTGGCGACCGTCTGGTCGTCGACGATGTAGCACTGGGCGCCGATATCGGCCCGAGCGATCTGGTCCGCCGCGGCACTGTTGGCGAACTGGAAGGTCCCGCGGCGGGTTTCAATGCGCAGATCACCCGCAGCGCCGCCGGTGTTGTCGACCTGCTCCTGGGCAAGTCCGCGCACCTTCAGAGTGGTCGAGGTCGAGCCGGGAACGGCGTTACCCGAGGCGTCCAGGCAGACCAGGCTGCCTGCGAAGATCTTCACATTCGCCGCCACCGGGTCGTTGAATTGCTTGCCGTCGCGGCGCGGAGTGTTGCGATCCTTGGTCAGGGCCATGGTCAGGCCTCCTTCGCGGCCTTGAAGGCCTCATGGCTGATGTTCATGGCCGAGCACACGGCCAGTTCGTCGGGCGTCAGCCCGGTCTTCTCATCCAGGACCGGCGGTTCGCCGTTGGTCTGCGACCCACGCAGTGCGGGGATCGGCTTGGCCGCGCCCAGGTACGCAGTCAGCGAGGCGCGATTGGATTTGCCCAGATCACGCGCCCAGGGCTCCATGCTCTTGTGCAGGCGGCCATCGTCCAGGGCGGCTTTGATCTCGCCGTCCAGGTCCTTGTCGTCGCGCTCACCGAGGCGAGCGGTCAGAGCGGCGATGTCGCTCTTCAGGCCATCGACCACGGAAATCGGGACGAACTTGGCAGGGTCGACTGCGGTGTCTGCCTTGGCCTTCAGGCCAGTGCAGGCGGCGAGCATGGCACTGCAGGCAGCGGTTTCTTCGAGGCCCAGCTGCTTGCGCATCGAGCCCAGGTCAGTGGTGTGAGCGGTGAGCGCGGCAACGGCCTGCTCTTCGGTAGTGGTCTCGGCGAGGCCGAGGGCGGCGAGCACCGCTTTCAGCAGTGGGTTCACGAGCAGTTCCTCGTTGGGGTGATCGATGGACAGTTGGAAGGTGGCGGCGGCGCGCTCGCTGAGGGCTTGCATGCCGTCGATTGCCGGGTTGTTGGTGAGCGCCCCCATCTGGACGTCCAGGACGTCACCCGTGACCGGGTCGAACATGAAGACAGGGCTGAAGTAGCGGTACTCGCCATCGGCGATGTACTGCTTGGCACGGGCGGTCAGCTCGACCTGGGCGAACAGGCCTTCACCTTCACGCCATTCCAGGGAGCGGAAGAAGCCTGCGGCGGGAGCCGGCTGGCCGTTCTCTTCCTTCCACAAGGTCTGGTGCTCGTAGTCGACCACCGGCGGCGTCTTCTTCGCGGCAAAGCGCTGGACCACTGCGGTGGCGAGTGCCGTGTTGATGTTCCAGGACGGGACCTTCATCTCCCGACCATCACGCGGCTTGAACTGCCCTGCAGGAGTCACCTGCAGGGTGATGATGTTGCCCTCAGCGGGCACCTGCAGATCGAAGCTGCAGGCGGCGAGAGCGATGGCGGCGAGGAGCGGTGTCTTCTTCATGGCGCCACTCTGGCGCCTGGTAGGTCAGCTGTATTTTGGAAGGGGCGAAAATCGCGCGGGATGGGTGAAGCGGACGAAGTTGCGGAATCTCGCCTGCGACTCGAAGCGGAAAAGCGTCAGGACGGATTTATAAACGCTGTAGCTGCGCCGATTGGCTGCTGACGTGAACCACGGCAGCCAGAAAGGCCTCTACGGGCCTTTCTGGGGCCTTCAGGAGCCCGTTCCGGAAAATGCCTTGTCGAGGTGCTTGTAAGCGATGGCGAGCAGCTCGTCATCGTCCTCGGTGCTGGTACCCAGCCAGGGGCGTGCCGGGATCTTGATGGTGTACGGACCGAGCGTGACCCACTGCGAGAAGTTGGCCTTGCGCTTGTTCGCGAAGCGCGGGGCGATCTCGTTGGACTTGGCGTCGTGGTGGAAGTAGGCCTGCTGGCTGCGCGCCGCGATCTGGATCTCGCCACCGAACTGGTGGATGGCGGCATAGAGACGATTCGTACCGACCGCCAGCTCGTTCTCGCTGACTTGGTAGCGGATGGTGTTCTTCAGGTAGCCATCGAGCACCAGGATCTTGTCCTGGTTCTTCCGCTTGCGCTTCTGGTAGGACGGCGACAGCGCCTGCCAAGGCGTGCCATCCGGTGCAGTCTGACTCTCGAAGCGGGCGTCCAAGGCCAGCAGCATGTATTCGCCCATGTCGCGGAACATGGGGACTGGGTTCCGCAGCAGGTCGGCGGCTGACTGCAGCGCCTCCATCACGCGCGAGACGTCATATTCGAGTGTTACGCCGGCCATCTCACTTCTCCTGGTAGAGGCGCACACCCTGGCGATATGGCGTGAGCGGCTGCTGGCCTGCCTGGACCGTAGTCGCGCTGGCGGCCCAGCCATTGGCATCGATCTCGACGACGACCTGGACGGGCGCAGGCTCGCCTTTCACCTGCAGGCTGGCAAGGTAGCGGCGACGGACCACAGCCTTCTTCAGCGACTCCACCCAGTCCAGCCGCACCCACACTTCGGTCGGGCGCCGCAGCGTTTCAGCCGCCAGCAGCAGCCACTTCTTCGCCAGCCCGGGCTGCTGGATCACCAGCTCACCGCTGGCCGGGCTGATGAACATCTCTTTGCCGACGACCAAGCGCTGACCCACGACGTCCTGGAAGACAGCCGGCTTGTCCAGGGAGGCGCCCAGCGGCTGCAGGAAGCGTTTGATCGCATCGGTGTCGAGGATCTCTTCGCCCAGGACCTGGCTGGCCGGTACCGGCCGAGCAGGCGGCAAAGGATCTGGCTGAAGGTGGTTCGGCAAACCCGGCTCCGGCCCGCCGCCACGAGGAAATGGGACTTCGCTCTCCAGCCTGGCCTGGCCCGGCATGTACTCGAAGCCAGGGTCGATACCCTGGGGCACTTCGACCACCCGCGGGCCGTCTGGGCTGTTCTGGCCGATCGTGCGGGTCTGCCAGACGATCGGCGGCGCCTCATCCGGCCCGGTCTTGCCCATGCGGCGCAGATCATCCTCGCTTAGAGCGCGAACGCTGCACTGGCAGCCCCAGGCGTTGATCGGGAAGTGGTACTGCCACCAGGGATCGTCCCAGCGCAGGATCAGCCCATTCCAGGACTCATGCTCGGGCCGCGGGTGCTCGACCGCATCGCTGTGCAGGTACTGCCAGTACGGACGCTCCTCGCGCACGGCCATCAGCTGCTCCAGGCGACCGGCCATGTAGCTGCTGCGCATGTTGGTCTCATAGATCACCCGGCTGCGCCAGTTGCGGCCACCGTGGTAGCTCCAGCCGTACTTGGCGACGATGCGGTCGAAGTCCTTGCGGAACTCCTCCAGGGTGGTGCCGTCGGCGATCGCCTTCTCGACGGCCTGGCGGAAGTCCTGCACCAGGTCATCACGGTTGGCGCCGGCGACGACAAAGGCATAGTCATGGTCGCGGGTGTAGATGTCCGTCCAGGCGTTGGTCGGCAGGTTGAGCTTGCGCCGGAAGAACTGGTTCTGCTCGGCGAACTGCAGCGAAGTCGCCTTAAGCGCCACCGGCCACCTCCTGCAGGATGTCGACGCGGCCCTGCAAGGCGGCGGCGGCCAGGGCCTGCGCCATGGCGTCTGCGTACTGATCCAGGCTCATGTCCGGTAGCAGCTGCTCCAGGCCGTCGCGGATTTCGTCCAGGCTAGTGGCGTTCTGCACCAGGGCGCGGATCTTGTCGATCCATTGGTCAGTGCTCGGACGCATCGTGTCGTCCAGCTGCTCCGTAGCGGTCTTCGGCGGCGTGACCTGGGCGGTGGCCACCGCCTTTCCAAGAGCTGCTGCAGAAACACCTGCAGGCTCCGGCTGCGCAACAGCCTTGGCAGGCGCAACCAGTACTTCCTCGCCCTCGGCGGGCTCCGGGATCGCCAGGCGCTGCTGGGCCCAGCTACGCGGAATCCTGAAGCCGAGATCCACCAGCGGCGGCAGCGCTGTGGCATAGGCGCCCAGATCTTCGGCCTCCTGGACGTCGAAGACCAGACGCGGGCAGCGCCCCCAGCTGTCCGTCAGACCGTTCAGGACGGCGATCGGATAGACCAGGTCGCGCGAGAGGGACTTGGCCACCAACTTGGCGTCCGCATCCCGCAGATCCTTGCGGACCTCGTTGTGGACGTTGCCGAGGGCGTTGGTACTGGTCTTGCCGTCGGCCTGGCTGGTCAGGGTGCCACCAAGGATGGCCTTGGACTGGGTGCGCTCGCACCAGTCGATCATCAGTTGGAAGGCTGCCGGATCGCCCTGGGCGGCGTTGAGGAAGTCCAGCTCCATGCCGATCGGGATGATCCCGGCAGCGTTGTGGCCGAGCGCGGCGAGGGCACGCAGCAGCGTGAGCTTCTCCTTCTCGGTGGCACCGGTTGGGTATTTGCCCACCCGCATGGGGATGCCGTAGATCTCCAGGAACTCGGCCAGGTCGCCGACGCTGTAGTTCTTGAACAGGTAGGGCCAGACCAGGACGCGGAACAGCGCAGCGCGCTCCAGGTAGCCGCTCTTGGCCTTGTGGATGTGGGTGATCCAGCCGAAGGGCTGCAGCGGCGTGCCTTCCAGTGGGCCGCGCAGGCGGATCTCCTGGCGGTTGCCCCGAGGCAACTGGAACCAGGACTGGGGCCGATGAATGATCGCCTTGGGCAGCCAGTTGCCGTCGACCCGCTCCCAGCCGTCGAACTCCTGGCAGACAAAGGCCTTGCCGATGGCGTCGGTGGTGTCGAAGAGCACCTCTTCGAAGTCATCCAGGCCCTGCATCAGACTGGATAGCGTGGCCGCTGCCTCCTTCTCCTTCGCCGTGGCGTTGTCCGGCGGGACGATGTTCCAGTCCAGCTGGGCGACAGCGCGGCGGCGCTTGGACATGTCAGCGTGGATATGGCCGTCCTTCTCCTCCATGTCCTCGAACAGCTCGTACTGGGCGACGATGTCGCCCTGCTCAGCGGCGTCGAGGATGGCGGCCAGCTTCGAAGGCGTCAGGCCGCGAGAGGGATGGCCTGCGACTTCGTGGTGCAGGCTGGTCAGGTGGGCGGTCTGGGGCTCGCGGATCTCATCGAGACGCAGCGGCTGGCCATCAGGGCCGAGGATGCGAGAGGTGTTCACCATGCGGAGGACTCCGGCAGATCAATGTCGTTGTTCTGGTCCTGGACGTTATCGAAGCCGCGGCTATGGCGCGGCAGCGCCGTGAAGGCGATTTCACCGCCCTCCATGTAGCTGGCACGGACGGCCATTACCAGGGAAATGGCGGCGTCGCCGTGGCGCTTGCCCTTGCCGCCGGTGGACTCCAAATCCTTGGTACGGCCCTTATCGATGACTGGGACACCTTTCTCGACCTTGATCGAGAGCAGGTCATCCAGCTCGGTCTGGTGCCGCGGAATCTCCAGGTTGAAGGCTTCGAACTCGCCCTTGAGCTTCGGCATCCAGAGGGCGTACCAGGCGAGGTTGAGCTGCACCTGGTCGACCAGGCCAGCGCCATATCTGAGCGCAGCTTGCTCAGCCAGGTAGCCGCCGTTTCCGGTGGCATCGAACGCCAAGCCACTGAGACGCGGCAGGCGATCACAGATGTAAAACATGATGTCGCGCTGGGCTTCATAGGTGAGATTCCGCAGCTCGACCTGGAACGGCACCCGCTTACGCAGCGTGGGAGAGATCGCCAGGGGCGTGAAGACGGACAGGTCGCCACGGCGGGCGAAGTCCTCGCCGAAGGCGTGGCGATCTTGGTCGCTGAGACGGGCCAGTTCAGGCCGCAGGTTCTCATCGCACCATGCGCGGATCTCGGCCTCGCGCATCGCCGGGGTCCAGCTCTCGAAGCCGGCCGGCGCCTTGTAGCGGTAGATGCGGATCGAGTGGTCCTGAACCATCGCCTGCTCGATGAGCACACGCGACAAGTAGGCACCGCCGGATTTCTTCGGGACGCAGCCGTATTCCTCGTCGGCCGATTCGATGTTCGGGGCGTTCTTGTACAAGCCGTCGCGCCACTTTTTCTCTGCCTCCGGCGACCAGGTCTGGCCGGTGACATAGCAGATGCGCTTGTACAGGCCTTCGGCGATCGCATCGTCCAGGGTGATCCGATGGACGCTGTAGTCCTTGCGGCCCTCGCGCGCGTCCTGGATGTAGCTGTTGAAGGCGTTCTCCACGCCGTTGTGGGTACTGATCAGGCGGACCTTGTTGCCCCACATGGTCAGCGCCAGGGCGGCCTTGAGCAGCTCTTCCAGGGACTCGTGGAATGCCGCCTCATCGATCACAACGTCGCCCTGCAGGCCTCGCAGGTTGCTCGGCCGGCTGCTCAGCGCCTGGATTTTCCGGCCCGACTTCGGGAAGCGGATCATGTAGGTGAGGATTTCCTCCTTCCTACCGTCATCCCAGAAGGTCTGCTCGTAGACATCCGCCTCGGCCAACTCGTTGAAGGCGCGGGCGAACAGTGCGCAAGCGGCGATGTACTCCAGCGCCATCTCCTGTTTGCTGCCTACGTAGAAGGTATTGCATCCGCCACGGGTGCGTGGCTTCGCGGCGTTGATCACGTTGCGCCCGGCCTCGGCCCAGGTCAGGCCGGTGCGGCGGGACTTTTCCGCGATCATGATCGGGCTCTCGTCCTCGAACCAGCGCTGCTGATACCCAAGGAAGACCGCGTCGTTGACCGGGATGGCCTCGGAGATGTCCTGCGGCACCTCGACGCCGTGCAGCGCCATCTCTTCGGCAAGATCGATCTTCCGCGGGACGCTGGTGGCAGTGAGTCCCTTACCCATCTCGGCGGTGGCTGCGCGCACGGCCATATCAGGATTTCCCCAGCAGGATGCCGCGGATGCGGTTTTCGAGCTGCTCGCTCATGCCATCGCTGCCGCGCATCTCCTCCAAGCGCTGCTCCTGCTCCTGGAGCAGCTTCTCGCGGGCCTCGCGCTCAATCTGGCGGCGCTCTTCCATGCTGGCCTTGCGCGCCTGCAGGACGTCCTTGGCCGCGCGGGCGAGCTTGCGGACGTCCTCGATGTCGACGTCCTCTTCGTTCTGCGCGGCGAAGGCGGCATGGGTGGTCAGGGTGGTGATGGACTGCACCAGGAGCGCACCCGCACGTTCGTCAGGGTTCTCGCCCAGCTCTTCCACCAGCAGGCTGGCCATCGCCTGCTGCTCGCGCAGCCGCCGGGTCATCTCGTCGAAGCTGACCTTGTAGCGGCCGATCGCCGAGCGGCTCGGCTTCTCCTTGCCTGGGAAGCGCTCCTCCAGCTGATCCTTCAGCTCGTCCAGGGTCAGGCGGTTCTCACGCAGCGCCCGCTCGATGAACGAGCGAACCTCGGGCGACAGCTTGTCGATGCTGGACTTGCGCCCCATGGTCAGGCCCCCGGACGCTTGATGCCGTCGACGCGGGCCCGGCCTGCCGCAACATCGGCGCCGCGCTCGGTCAGTTTGGCCAGCAGCACCGCACCATCCGCCACGTCATCTAGCTCGACCAGGCGCTGTTCTTCGAGCCAACGCAGCTCACCCTTCACCTGGTCGCGGGTAGGCTCGTGGCCCCACTCCTGCAGCACGGTGTGCAGGACCGAGCTATTGGCGCGGTAGCCGGGCATCTCGGTCAGGATGCGCAGGATCACCAGGCGGCGGTCCTCGCTCAGATAGTCCGCGTACTTGCTCATCAAGATCTCCCGTTCAGCAGGTAGTCGTTGACCCGGTCCACCGAGCGGGTCAGGGGTTCCAAAGATTTCGCCAGGCCGGCCAGCTCGGCCTTGATGGCTTTCATGTCGCCGGCCAGCTCGGCCAACTGCTGACTGTCGGGCATGTGCTCAATGCACTGCTCCAGCACCAGGATTCGGTTTTCCTGGCCCTGGAGCCGCTCCTCCAATTTGGTGGCCTCGGCCTTGGAGCTGGAGCGCCGCGCGGCAGAGACCGAAAACATGCCCACGGCAGCGGTGAATACGAACTGGCCGGCACGCAGCGCGAAGTCCCAATCCATTAGCGAGATTCCTTGTTGTGTAGGTCGAGCAGCCCGTTCAGCTGCACCAGGTTGGTGAGGGCCCAGGCGCCGTAGTCGCGGGCATGGGCCAGGATGTCAGCCGCGCTGACCCCGCTTTCCAGTAGCTCGGCGTCAGAGCCGGGGGCGGGCCAGGCCGCTTTTTCAGCAGCGGAGGCAGTTCTGCAGGCGGCTGGGGCGGGCAGATCGGCGCCGAGGGCGAGGTTGTAGTCCCGCAGCCAGCCACAAGTGACAACGAAGCGAGGAGCAGGCACAGGGGCAGCGCCCGGCGCCGGCCGGTACTGAGTCGATACATGGGCGATACGCTCCGAGAGCTGATGCTGAAGGGTTGCGATCTGATCCTGGGCGCCGACGAGGCGCTCCTCGGCTTGATTCGCACGGGTGACCTGCTGCGTGTACTGCACCAGGTTGTCCTGGGCGACTTGGGCGCGTTCGCTGGCGTGCTTCTCGCGCAGCTCGGCCAGCGCCTTGTCACCCTCGGCTTTCGCCTTCTGGAAGCCGTCGTCGTAGCGCGCCTGGCCATTCACGATGACGGTGGCCACGAAGACAACGAGGACCAGGACAGGCGCAGCCATGCGCAGCCAATTAGGCACGACCATGGTGTGCTCTCCGACGCTTGTACTGGCGGGCCTTGCGTTTCGCTTTGGCCACCCCGGTCTTGCCGTGCCGATCGCGCGGCACCGGCGAGCAGTACAGCTCTTTCGCGGTGAGGAAGTTGGCAGAGGCGGCAACCATCGCCGCCGATGAGAGAGCGTGAGCCAGGGCCAGGCTGGAGAGCAGGAGCCTCATAGGACGTACCTCTCGGCGCATACGCCATCGCCCCATTCGCTGTAGAGGCGCTCATAGCGCAGCAGGATCAGACGGGGGTAATTGCGGTTCTCGCGGAAGTTCGCGGCCGAGCGCCCCGCGTTGAAGCGCTCGACGGAATCGAACCAGGCCAGCTGATCGGCGCCGGATGCCGAGGCCAGTCTGCGATCGCGGTTAACCCATCCCTGGCCACCGTTGTAGGCGGCCAGAACGAATCCCCAGCGATGGCACTCGCTGGTGGCCTGGTTGCGTGCGTAGAGGTAGCGGTCGTAAGTCACCAGCGCGCGAAGAGCCCAGCCTGGGTTGTATGGCTGATTCGCGCCAAGGGCTGCGGGGTACAGGCCCGAAACCCATTCCGCAGTGCCCGGCATGAACTGAGCCAGCCCCTCTGCACCAACGGGCGAGCGGGCATCAGCGCGCCAGCGGCTCTCCTGGTGGATCTGAGCGGCGAAGGTGGCGACCGGCGCATCCAGCCCCCACTCGGCGTGAGCAGCACGAACCAGCGTGCGGTGGTACTGCTCAGCCTGGACCGGAATGGTGTCAGCCGCGAAGCCGGACAGGCTAAGCAGAGCCAGCGCCACGGCGCTCCCGATGATCAGGACACGCATGGTCAGAGCCCCAGCGTCATGCCGAGGACAACAGCCACGGCAATGAGCGCGCGACGAATCCAGGCACCCACGATGTGCATGCCGCCGATGCACTCATGCGGGCGGGCTTCGACGGGGAAGAGGCTGCGATCGGCCCAGTAGCTGATCACGATGGCCAGGGTGACCAGGCCAGTCTTGTACAGGACGACCTGGAGCTGCTCCGGGCGAATGGCTGCCAGGGCGAGGAACAGGCAGAGGGTGACGAGGGCCATTACCGTCTGGCGAGGGCCGCGACGGTAGAAAGGCTTACGGCGGGATCGGTGCATGATGCTCTCCGCGTGGGCGGCCATCCTTGGCCTGGGTGAAGGTCCTTCCTGCTGAAGCAGGCAGGACGATCATCCCCACGGGGGAGCGGAATGTATTTTGGAACGGGCGAAAATGCGCGTTACAGACCTACTCTTCGTCTTTGCGCAGCTCGACCGCCTGGTTGAACAGGTCTCCCCAGAACTGCATGTGCTCTCGGTTCGATTGGTTCAAGGCTTCAGATAGTTCCGGCGCGCGATCGGCCATCCGAGCACGCTTAGCAGCGCCATTGGCGTACAGAGCTGAGGTAAGCATGTCGCTTAGCTTCTTCAGTCGCTGAGGCTCTGGTGATGCCAGAATCTGCGCGCCAACTACAGCCCGGTCAGTCATTACGTCATTCTCGACTATTAGGAACTCTCGCTCCAGCGAGACGTGGCGTTCGGATACGGCATTCAATGCAGTAATCGCCTCGTTCAGCGCCGTCTCAAGCACGCTTACTCGGCGCTTCAAATCCTCCAGCTCATCCATAGATCCTCCGCTTACTGTCCGGTGATGGCGCGATAGCGTTTCTGGTACTCGTCGTACGGGAGCTGCTGCCGGTTCAACTCGTCGAGCTGCTCATCGATCGAGCGAGACGGTCCGCCTTGAGCTACTGGATTGGCTGCGACAGATCCGACAGGTGTCCCGCGCCCAATCGCGTCAAGAAGCGCAGCTTCGAACTGTCCTTTCGAGTTGCATTGCACCTGGCTAGTCGAATAGTCGAAGCCGTTGTATCGCGTCTCGGTGAAACTGGTGTTCACCGTTACCTGCTGTCGATTTCCGACTGGCTGCACCAGGATGTTTACAGTGCCAAACCTGGCTATTGGCTTCAGCATTCCTGGCGATCCGCAGTCCGCTTGCCGATCGTCGAACTTGAGTGCGTCGACGTAGATCACCCCCGAATCCTTGGCGATCTGCTTCAGCGGGACGTTTGCCTTTGCAAGGATCGCAACGAGATTCGACCAGACCTGGTCGTAGCTGGCTTCATAAACGCGGCTGCTCGTGACCTCGTAGTGCTTGGGGGCGACAGAGGCGCATCCCGAAAGCACTAAGACCCCCAGTGCCGCAACAGTGGCGCGAACTTCTTTGTTCATAGCGTGCTCCTTTCGTTGTATTGGCCACAGCAGCCTTATCGGCTAGCTGATCCTCCCCAGAATGAACAGGACTAGGGCAATCGCGCCGGAATGCACGGGATAGGCAGCCATGAAGCCCCGGACGTCTGTGATGAAGCCCAACTTTCGAGGTTCATTCGCCTCTGCGACCGCAGGCTGCAGCGCTTGGAAATCTTCGACGTAGGCCAGCACCTGCCGGAGGTGCTCGGTGCCCATGGCGTTCAGGTGCTTTTCCCCAAACTGCCGTAGACACCAGGTATCACGCTGGCTCTCGATCTCCTTCGCATCGGTGATCGCGCGAATCCGATCGACCAGCATGCGAACATTGGCCTTCGTTCGATGGCCGTCCAGCCATGAGACAAGGGCATCCTGAGCCTCTAGGAACCGACTCCGAGGGATCTCGCCGACGTGCTCAACACCAACCCTTGCATGTACAACCTCCCGCCACAGAATGCGGGCATCCGTACCACTTTCGGCGCTGATCTCCTCGACCAGTTGCCGCAGCATTGAGCGTTGCTGCTGCGTGATCGGCTCTTCTACGTCCTTACCTGGCAGGTTGACCTCGATGTAGTCGCGACCTGCCACCCTGTTCTTGCTGCCATCAACGTCAATGTCGCCCACGGATTACTCCTTCTCGTGGTAGTCCCGCCCCGCCGTCCGGTTGTTGTCTCCTTCTACGGATATAGCGCCGGATTTAGCGGGCTTCCTTCTGGCCCCACCAGCCAACATGGAAACCAGAACCTCTGTCTTTTTCTTCTCACTCAAGCTGCGGAAGTAGTCCAGGAGCAGCCGCTCATTTGCTTGCAGGGGCTCATCCTCAGCGGCTTGAGCAGCACCACCAGTCAAATGTCGCGATGGCGAGACATTTGAACGCTCGCCGGTAACGACATACAGGACATCCAGCCCGCGCTTCGACCAGCTGGCCAGTGCGCCAGCGTCAGGCGCCCGCACCCCTGTCTCGTATCCGAACAGGGTTTTGCGCGTCACCTCAGCGATTGCGCCGAACTCCAGCTGGCTCATTCCAAGCCTTTCGCGCTCTTCTCGCAGGCGATCGCCTATGAGTAAAAAATTTCCCATAGCAGTCCTTGACGATGGGTAATTTTTTACCCATTATCACCACACACCACAGCGATTATCCGCGCATCACCACGAACCAAATCGCTGAGGTCCTTTGTTAATCGGAGCCATGAAAGCCCTCACCGCCGGGCTTCAAAGGTGCCGAAGCCAGCGAGAAAGCCACTGGCCACTGTGATCTCCACCGCAATTTACCACACGAGGAACGCCATGAAAGGCAAACGGAAATCCCCAAGCGCGACTGCGCTGCCGTATCCGCAGACGCCGGACAGTGCGAACGATTGGTTTATCCGTAATGGCGTGTGCAAGTCCGACTGGGCGCGCGACATGGGCCTCGAACGTATGGTCGTCGTCGATCTACTGCGCGGCCGGCTGAAAGGCCTGCGCGGACAAGCCCATGACGCCGCTGTAGCCCTTGGCCTGAAAGCTGACCCCAAAGCTGCAGCTGACTCAAAAGCCGCATGAGGTGCACTGCCATGTCATTTAACGTCGAACACATTGACCTCATCCCGCATCCGATGGACGCCTGGCGTGCAGCCCTCGACGCCCTGATCGCTTGCGCCCCTGGCGATGCCTGCGATATCGCGTGGCACCTCGCGGACTCCCAGGTGCAGGTTCAGCTCCTGCTTGATCGCACCCCAGCTACCCCTGGTGTCGTGACCCTGGTCGATCGCCTGATGCTGATTGCGGCTGGCCGCCTGATCGGCACTTCGCCTGCAGAGCTTGTAGAGCCCGTTTCTGCCAGCGAGGCCGCCAAGGTCATTCAGGGCTTTCTGCATCCTGAATTGCATGTCGCACTCGCCCCTGAAACAGCTCCACCAGTGTGCACCCATAGTCGGAGACCAGGTCCTGGGCTCGAAGATCATCAACCAGAACTTTCACATGGGCGGCAGCGGCATCCCCATCAATCAAGCCTGCGCGGTGGAGAGAAGTCGTGAGCGCAACCAACACCTCCTGCTGCACGAGGTACGCGTCCATGGCCTCCTGCCTGATCCGCTCATCTCGGATTCGTGAGGCCAGTTCTTCCGCGGGAATGTTCGTCATTTGCGTGTCTCCGGTTGGCGTGAATGTGCCTGAACAGGCTGGGCGACGGATGCCTCTGGTGCCAACTGATGGATCGGGATTTTTTTCGGATGCCCGCCAGGGGTCCGTCGGGAGCGTCATCCGATGAGCCGTCGTAACTGGAAAACCTGGGTGCCACGTTCGCCGGTGGAATCCATTCGCGGCTGCGTTGAGGCGGCGCGCGATCAGCGAAATCGCAGCACGGACCGTCTGTCCTTCGACTACCTGGCGCTGAACAACGGTTCGAGCCTCTACAAGTGGCAAGCCGATGGGCGCCTGCCGCTGAGCCTGATCCTGCCCTTGGAACATGCCTGCGGCTACCCGCTGATTACCCGCTACCTGGCAGCCGCCCACGGCAAGTTGCTGGTGGACATCCCAACCGGCCGCTCCAGCTCGGCTGAAGACATGCAGCGACTCCAGCAGGTCCTGCATGAGGCAGCCGGGGCCCTGATGGCCTTCTACGCCGGACGCCAGGACGCTCATCAAACGCTGGAGGCGATCCGTGCGGGCCTGGAGTCCCTGGCCTGGCACCACGGCAACGTCCAGCAGCACGACCACCCGCAACTTGACCTTGGGAGCACAGACCATGAGTGAAGCCCAGCGCATCCATGACGAGCGTTTCGCCGTCGGCAATCCGCGTAGCCCGGAATACAAGGCCGGAGCGCTCTACATCCTCCGCCTCAAAGCAGGCGAGATCACTAGCACCCCATCGCCCTATGTGGTGGGCACTGCTCAGTTTGATGCCTGGTTAGCTGGAACCTGGGAAGGGCACGACCTCTGGGCGGCCGCACAAAAAGCGAAGGCTGGTGACGTATGAGCACCGCCAACCGCCCCAGCAGCAGCGCTGGACGTGTCCTGCGCGTGCTCAAGGCCCTGCGCGGCCACACCCTGAACGGCCTTTCCAATACCGAGCTGGCCCAGGCACTGGGCGAGAGCCCGGCCAATATCACCCGCTACATGGACATCTTGATCGCAGAAGGATGGGCAACCCGGTACGAAGACACCGGCCGCTTCGCCCCGAGCGTGGCCTTCCTGCAGTACGCCATGGCGACGGCAGACGAACTCAACCGCGGCGCTGCCCGCATTCAAGAACTGGGCGCACGCATCAGCGCCCGCACCTGACCCTGAGGAGTTTCGATGAACAACGCCACATTCACCTCATGGAGGACCGTGTAATGGCTCGTCAATCCCGCACCACCACCGAACCGGCCGAGCCGGACAACCTCGACCAGGACGCGCTCCTGGAGCAACAGCACCAGGTCGCACGGCTGACCAACGAACAAGAGGCGACTGTCCGTGCGATCGCCATCCAGCTGGGCTATCAGCTGCCCGCTGATTGCACCGATCCCGACCTGATCCAGCGTGACATCGCCGCCAACATGCGCCGCAGCGTCGAGGCGTGTCTGGAGGTAGGGCGCGGTTTGCAGGTACTCAAATCCGCATGTGGCCATGGCAGTTTCCTGCCCCGCCTTGAGGCTCTTGGGCTGGAACGCAAGGTTGCCGCCAAGTTCATGGCTGCAGCCGCGAAGTTCGCCAACGGCAAGGGCCAAACCCTGCTCTCCGCGATCGACGGTCAGTCCAAGCTGTTCGAGATGCTGGTCCTCGACGACGAGCAGCTCGAGGAACTGGAGCTGACCGGTCATACCGGCGAGCTGACCCTCGACGACATCTCCACCATGAGCGTGAAGGAGCTGCGCAAGGCACTGCGTGATACCCGCGAATCGGTTGAGGCGAAGGACCGCGTGCTGGCCGACAAGAGCGCCAGGATCACCAGCCTGGAAACCGCCCTGGCGAAGAAGCCCAAGGTCATTGTCCTCCAGCCCGAAGAGGAAGCGGTTCAACTGCGCCAGGAGGTCGTTGCCGAGGCCTACAAGGTCGAGGGGCTCCTGCAGGGCACCTTGCGCCAGGCCTTCACCGACCTGGGCGAGCTGGGCGGGCGCACTGGCCAGGATCACCGCGCCTTCCAGGCTTCGCTGGTGCGCAACCTGGAAGTGACGCTGATGGCCATCCGCAGCGAGTTCCGCCTGCCGGAGCTGCACCCCGACGAACTGCCGACCTGGCAGTCGCTGATGGGCCTCGACAACTTGGCCGAGGGCTAACCCATGAACCCCATCCATGCCCAGGAGATCCTGGCCGCACACCAGCAGGCGCTGGCGTCAGGCGCCGGTGGCCGCACCGCTATCTATAAGGCTGCCGCCGCGCGCCTGGGCATGTCCATGGCCACCCTGTACCGCAAACTGGAGTCCTTGACCATGAAGGACAAGCCCCGCAAACGTCGCTCCGACGCGGGTTCGACGGCCATTCCGCTGTACGAGCTGCAGCTGATCTCCGCGCTCCTGGTGGAGAGCATCCGCGCCAACAACAAGCAGCTGTCGTCGATCAAGCTGGCCGTGGCCCGCCTGCGCAGCAACGGCCTGATCCGCGCCGAGTCAGTCCACAAGCCGACCGGCGAGCTGCGCCCGATGTCGGAGAGCGCGATAACCCGCGCGCTCTACCAGAACAACCTGCACCCGTCGCAGCTCCTGGCGCCGGCACCGGCCATCAGCTTGGCGAGCAAGCACCCGAACCACGTCTGGCAGATCGACGCCTCGATCTCCACCCAGTTCTACCTGGACGACGACGGCGCCAAGACCATGAGCCATGCCGAGTACTACGACGGCAAGCCGGAGAACCTGAAGAAGATCGAGCGCAAGCGCCTCTGGCGCTACGTCATCACCGACCACACCAGCGGCACCATCTACGTGCAGTACGTTCTGGGCTCGGAGTCGGCCGAGAACATCTGCCATGTCCTGATCTGCGCCATGCAGAAGCGCGGCGAGCAGGACCCGTTCCACGGCGTGCCCTTCATGCTGATGACCGACCCCGGCGCCGCCATGAAGTCGGCGATGTTCCGCAACCTGTGCCAGGCCCTGGGCATCGAGCTGATCATCAACGAAGTCGGCAATGCCCGCGCCAAGGGCCAGGTCGAGCAGGCCCACAACATCGTCGAGAAGGAGTTCGAGTCGGGCCTGAAGCTGGAGAAGGCCGAGTCCCTGGAGCACATCAATGGCCGCGTGGGCGAGTGGATGCGTGCCTACAACGCGACCGAGATCCACACCCGCCACCGCCGCACCCGGTACGGCGTATGGATGCTGATCAACCCGCAGCAACTGCGCATCGCGCCGCCCGCCGAGATCTGCCGCGAGATGGCCACCAGCGCGCCGCAGAGCCGCGTTGTCACCCCGCTGCTGCAGGTGTCCTTCAACAGCGCGGAATACGACGTCAGCAGCGTGCCGGGCGTAATGGTCGGCGAAAAGGTGCTGATGACCCGCAATCCCTGGCGCGATGCCGAGAGCGCCCAGGTCATCCGCCACGACGAGAACGGCCACCAGGTGCTGTTTGTGGTCGAGCGCATCGGGGTCGACCAGTTCGGCTTCCGCGACACCTCGGCCATGCTCGGCGAGGAGTACAAGCGCCACGCCGAAACCCCGGCCCAGGTTGCGCGCAAGGTGCTCGAACAGATCGCCACCGGCACAGACACCCAGGAAGACGCAGAGAAGGCCCGGAAGGCCAAGGCCGTGCCGTTCGCCGGCGCGATCGATCCGCACAAGCACCTGACCGACACCTCGCTGCCAGCCTACTTGCCGAAGCGCGGCACCGAGGTGGAGACCACCGTGACGGTGGCCACCGTTGAGATCAAACCCATGAGCCACGCTGCGGCCGCCAAGGCCCTGCGCGCACGCATGGGCGCCGACTGGACCGCTGAGTCGCTGTCCTGGCTCAAGTCCAACTACCCGAGTGGCGTCCTGGACAACGAACTCGACGCCATCGTCCAGCAGCTGCAGGCCCCGGCCCGTCCTGGCCTGCGCATCGTGGGAGGGACTCACTGATGCAGCACCTGAAGGAAGTACTCAGCACCGTCAAGAAGGCCCAGCGCGACCTGGCCCGCGCCGTAAAGGTTTCCCCGGCGACCATCGCGCAAATCATCAACCACGGCCAATGGCCGAAGTCCATCGACAAGACGCGCCTGTTCGGGCGAATCGCGGACTTCCTTTACGAGAACGGCGCGAACGATGGCGACATCGCCGCGCTGGAAGAAGAGATGGAGCCCCGGCGCGCCAACGCCGAGGCCCCTGCAGCCCCCGAAAACGATCAGGAAAACGAGGAGTGCCAACCCATGCTAATGCCGAAACAGCCCCTGCTGCCAGCAACCAAGCAAGCATTCGGACTGTTCATCGACCCCTTCGACGAGCTGCGCTCGGCCGACGACATGTACGTCACCCAGGACATGCGCTACGTTCGCGAGTCGATGTACCAGGTCGCCAAGAACGACGGCTTCCTTGCCGTAATCGGTGAGTCGGGCTCGGGGAAATCAGGCCTGCGCAAGGACCTGGAGCAGCGCCTGGCCCGCGAAGGTTCGCCCATCATCGTCATCAAGCCGCACGTCCTGGGCTCTGAAGACAACGATGTGAAGGGCAAGACCATGAAGTCCCTGCACATCGCCGAGGCGATCATGAAGGCGATCGCCCCGCTGGAGAAACCCAAGTCCAGCCCGCAAGACCGCTTCGACCAGGTCGAAAACGCGTTGAAGGCCAGCAACTCCGCGGGCCAGCGCCACCTGCTGATCATTGAAGAAGCCCACAGCCTCTCGATCCCGCTGCTGAAGCACCTGAAGCGGTACCGCGAGCTGGAGGACGGCTTCACCAAACTGATCTCCATCATCCTGATCGGCCAGCCTGAGTTGGCGGTGAAGCTCTCGCCCCGTAACGCCGAGGTGCGCGAGGTCACCCAGCGCATCGAAATCACCTGGCTGCGATCGCTCCCGGTCAACCAGGTGGAGTCGCACCTCGCGCACCGTCTGAGCCGCGCTGACAAGAAGCTCGGCGATGTGATGGAAGACGGCGCCGTGCAGGCCCTGATCGAGCGCCTGAGCACCAGCGGCAAGGACAAGACGAGCCAGCTGTACCCCCTGGCCATCGCCAACCTCACCAAGGCCGCCATGAACCTGGCCGTGCAGATCGGTGAGTCGCGCGTCACCGCTGACGTAGTCCGGGAGGTGGTGTGATGTCGAACTTCCGAGCCCTGGCCGTGATGCCTTTTCAGCGCCCGCTGGTCTACCTGACCCCGTGCCTCAAGTTAAAGCTGGCCCTGGTCAACCAGGTGTCGCGCGCACTGCGCGAGCGCGGCGCCCGCGTGATGTGGTGCGACCTGGACGGCGACGGCCCACCGCGCCTGCGGGTGATCCGCGAAGGCGGGCCGCTGCTCCTGGTTCGCATTGGTCGCTTCCGGCTCGATCTGCTGGAGGAGCCCACCATCCAGGAATGCACCGCCTACCTGCTGGGCTGCCTGATCGAGTGGAGGCGGGAGCTATGACCGACCTCATCACCCACGCCTACACCCCGATGATGAACGTCGACGCCATGAGCGAGCAGGAATTCCGCGCGGCCCTGAAGGATCTCCTGCAGGAGGCCTTTGCGAAGGACCAGCAGCTCATCGAGCTGAAGATCGGCTGCCACAAGCTGGACGGCATGCTGGTCAAGCTCCTCGACTCCTTCATCGCCGAGAACTTCTCGAAGCTGCACGCGGATATGAAGCCGATGGCGGAGTACCTGCAGGAGCAACGCGCGGCCTTGGCCGCAAGGAAGGTGCACTGATGATCGCCTATCAAGTCAACGGCCATAGCTACAGGCTGAGTTACGCAGAGCTGCGCGAGACGCACGTACGTCTATGTTCGCTGCCGGACGAGGAGTTCCTGGCCGCACTGCCGGAGGTACTGCACCTGGCGTGCATGATCGCCTGGCTGAAAGAGGTGCCGGCGGACGTACTGCTCTGTGACGAGGGCCTGCTGCACCAGCTGACCCACCTGCTGCACATCCCCGATGAACCGCTGATCAACCTCCAGCAGGTTCGGGCCGCCTATGCCTTGCAACTGGAGTTGGCACCATGAAACGACAATTCGAAGCCGACATCGTCGTCGTGCTCCTGGTCGATCTGCTGCGCCAAGCCCAGCCCTACGTTGGCCGGGCTTCCAGCGGCCCAGGTCAGGAGCTCAGCACCAAGATCGTCGACGCCCTCGCTCAGATCACCTCGGCCGAGCGGTACTCGGCCGCCGGCGCCGACGTGTTCACCGAGCGCCAGCGCCAGATCCACGTCGAAGGCTTCTCCCTGGAGCACGACGACGAGCACAACAGGGGCGAGCTGGCGATCGCCGCCGCCTGCTACGCGGAAGAAGCCTTCTGCCAGCTGCGGGTCCCTGACCGCCTACCTGAGATCAGCCAGATCGTGCCCATGCTTTGGCCCTGGGACCCCAGCTGGTGGAAGCCAAGCCTCGACGCGCGCAAGAACCTGGTGAAAGCCGGCGCGCTCACCCTGGCGGCGATCGGAGTGATCGACCGCGCCATCGAACGTGAACTCCTGGAGCCTAGCCATGACTGATACCCAACAAACCCCGTCCATCACCATTCCGGCCGGCTACGTCATGAACGCTGCAGGCCACATGGTTCCTGAGCATCAGGTCCGTCCGCACGACAAGCTGCGTGACCAGGTCGCCTGTGATCTGTCCCAGGAGGCCATCCAACTGAGCGCCGCCCTGGAGGCGTTCAAAAAGAAGGCTTTGGCCGACATCGCCGACCTGATCCGCATTTCGGCCGAGAACTACGGTGTCACGCTCGGCGGTGAGAAGGGCAACGTCTCCATCTTCACCTACGACGGCCAGTACAAGATCGAGCGGAACTACGCCGATCGCGTCACCTTCACCGATGAGGTGCTTGCAGCCAAGGAACTGATCGATGTCTGCATCCGCAAATGGAGCGCTGACGCCAATCCACACCTTCGTGTCCTGGTAGACCGGGCCTTCAGTGCTGGCCGAAACGGCCAGATCAAAACCAGTGACATCCTCGGTCTTCTGCGGCTGGAGATCGATGACAACGACTGGAAGACCGCGATGGTTGCCCTGAAGGATGCCATCCAGGTGAACGGCAAGGCCGTCTATATCCGCGTCTACAAACGCGTAGGAAGCGCCGGACGTTACGAGCCCATCAACCTCAACATCGCGGTGGTGTGACATGTCGCAAGCCAACCCCTTCATTCCACCAGGCCGCGAATATGGCTCGGTTGATACCGAGAGCCGCCTGCGCGCCCTGGAAGACTTCGACCTGGAGCAGTGCCGCGCAGCCCTCGCGCTGCCAGGCCTGCAGAAGACCGTCGAGAAGAAGCTGCGGACGCGCATTCGCGCCCTAGAGAAGCTCGAAACCACTGCCGAGCAGGCATCGGGGACAGGTATCAGCGAATACGATGCCCTGTTCGCCGCAATCAGCTCAGCTGTCCAGATTAATACCCCGAGAAGCCTCTCGATCTCCGTGGATAGGTTCAAGCGTTGTGTGGCGGACTTTGGATTTAGCGTTGCCGCCCTGGCGCAACCCTCCACGGCGCCGGAGTTGGTGGAAGACCGCGAGACGCCAGAAGTGGTGGCGCACCTGCTGTGGCCGCTTAAGGGAAGCATGGCTGGGCAGCGCTTCACCGGCCTTGGAGGCATCCCTGCTGACGCGAACCACGAACTATATGGGTTCGAAACGCTGATGACCGTCGCCCAGAATGAGCGTATGGCGCTGGAGCGCTGGCAGTACTTCCGCCGGAAGATGCAACAGATGCGTGACCTGATGCGCGGAATGCGTGACCGACTAAACGCCGACCAGGCCAGGCTCACAGAGCTGGAGCACAAGCTGAAAGGGCAATGGACCTATGCCAGTGACCAGGCTACCCACTGCGCTGGCTGCGGAAAGCTCAAGCACACACCGCTGCGCGTGGATTGGATGGGCGGTTACGTCTGCCTGACCTGCATCGATGAGAAGCTGGAGGCTCTGCATGAGGCCATCCAGGCTGGGCAGGTGCCGGAGGAATGCCCGCACCTAATCCTGTTCGACGACGCCGATGTTAAGCCGATCATGTTCGCCGGTAGCGGGGCTCGCCGAGCAGCACTGACGAAGTGGGAGCAGGTGTCGATCAATTGGAATGCGCACCTGTTCGTTCGCATCGAGAAGAACTGCCGAGACGACCGTTATCCGTGTGCCACGCTCGCGTCCACGCCAGAGCAGGGAGGTGAGTGATGGCGGTCTACGTCGACGACATGCGCGCACCATTCGGGCGCCTGATCATGTGTCATATGGTGGCTGATAGCGAGGACGAGCTGCTGGCCATGGCCGACAAGATCGGCGTCAAGCGCCGGTGGCACCAGCACCCTGGTGGGGATAAGAGCCACTTCGACATTTGCCTGGCCAAGCGCGCGCTCGCAGTCGCCGCCGGGGCAGTTGAGATCGAAGCCCGCCAGACTGTCGAGCTTGTCCGCAACAAGCGCCAACTTCGACTCACTGCTGAAACAACCTATGGAGGTGAGTGATGGCACTCTCCAAAGGCATCCTCAGCAAGATCCACATCGCGCGACAGCAGCTCGGCCTGGCCGAAGACGTCTACCGCCAGAAGCTTCAGGGCATGTTCGGCAAGGCCTCGTCGAAGGACCTGAGCCCGCGCCAGGCAGAAAAGCTCCTGGAGGAATTCAAGCGCCTGGGCTGGAAGCCTCAGCCCAGCAAGCGCGCCGCCGGAAAGCCGCACAACTTCAGCAAGCTCCCGGCCGAGATCGAGGTCATCGAAGCCCAGCTGACCGAAATGCGTCTCCCCTGGAGCTACGCGGACAAGATCGCCAAGCAGATGTTCAAGGTGGAGAAGGTGGCCTGGCTCAAAAAACCTGACCAGGTCAAAGCAGTCCTGGCCGCGCTGCACGTCGAACAGGAGAAGCGACATCTGCGGGCGGAAGTGGATCGCCTCTGTCAACGCCTCGGCATCGAGCATCCAGAACAGGCCGCCGGATTGGATCAGCTGCCGAAGGACTGGCAGCGGCAACGTCCAATCCTAAAGGCTCTGGTGGATGCCCTGAATGCCGCCGTTGAAGCGAAGGGGAACAGCTGATGGAGCTGCAGTGCCCATGCTGCGGCGAGCAGTTCCCGTTCGAGGCGGGCTTCGCTGATGCAGACGGGAAGCAGCTGGCCGCTCAGTTCGCCGGCATGGACCCGAAACTGGGGCGTGCCGTGCTGGGCTACCTCCGCTTGTTCAGCCCGCGTAGCCGCGGGCTGCGCACCACCAAGGCGATCCGCCTGGTGGCAGACCTGGTCCAACTGGTTGATGCGGGACAGGTTCAACGGGACGCACGCACGGCGGAGTTCAAACCGGCCCCGCCGCGACTGTGGGTGGCGGGTATCGAGCAGATGCTGGTGCAGCGCGAGCGGCTCCAGCTGCCGCTGGAGAACCACAACTATCTCCGCGCGGTGGTGTGGGGCCTGGCCAGCGATCCCGCCCAGGTTCAGGCGGAGCTGCCGCGGAAGGCACGAAGCGGTGGCCTTACCCCGCAAGGGATCTACCAGGACCAGGTCGGACGAATCCGCTCTGACATGCTGCTCGGCCTGATTTCTAAAGAGGATGGAGAGCGCCAAATCGAGGCGCTGAAGGGGGAAGCATGAAACAGGGTTCCATTCTGGCTGAAACGCGCCACGAGCTGCTGGACGACATCGCGGCGCACACGGCAACGGTGCTGTCAGAGCATGGGATCGACGCAGCCTTGGCCGAGCAGGCCGGCAGCGCGGTGGCTGATCATCTGGCGAACCAGTGGCGGGGAGCAACGCTCTACATCCCTTCCGACTACCACCACCGTCTCACGAAACGCGACTTGCAGATCCTGGGCGAGTTCAACGGCCGCAATCACCACGCGCTTGCCCGGAAGTACAATCTGACGCCCAGCTCTATATATAAGCTGCTGAAGCGGACCCAGGACCGGAAGTTCGACCGCGACCAGGGTAAACTGGACCTCGGCGACGGCCTGGCCTGACGGCCGCCGCCTTTTTCATCCTTGGAAACTCTTTTTCACTTCCTATCCCGCTAAATCCCTTTCCCTTCCCCTATATCCCGCAATTATCTCGCTTTACTCTCTTGGTTTATCTCAGTCCCTCTCAGCTCTTTCTGCGTCATTGATAACCAGCTAACGCTTTACTTCCACAGCACTCCGAACGGTCCCCTCTCCCGCTGGGAGAGGGTTAGGGTGAGGGCCGGCCAAGCACACGCCTATCCCGTAGGCGCGGACTTTGTCCGCGATTCAGCCACATTGCACCGGGTTCGCGAGCAAGCTCGCTCCTACAAAAAGCCCACGCTGCAGCCCCTGTAGGAGCGAGCTTGCTCGCGAACGGCACGGCACGGCACGGCACGGCACGGCACGGCACCATCCCAACCCATCCGAACAACGCCAACCAATAAAGTCGCGCCGGCTCTATCACGCCAAGCGGCGGGGCAATTCGACAACCACCCGCAACCCACCCAGCTCACTGCTTTCCAGCTTCAGGCTGCCACCGCAGGCCGCCGCGATATCTCGCGCGATGCCCAGGCCCAGACCATGCCCGGCCACCTGCTCATCCAGCCGAGTGCCACGTTCCAACACGCTGTCTCGCTGGTCCTCGGCAATACCGGGACCATCGTCGTCCACGCTCAGCCGGTATGCGTCTGCGCCCTTCTCCACCGTCAACCGCACCTGGGCATCGGCCCATTTGCAGGCGTTGTCCAGCAGATTACCGAGCATCTCCAGCAGGTCTTCCCGGTCATACGGCAAGCGCGTGGCGGGCGGCGCCTGCCAGTCGATGGCGAGGTGATCGCCATGAATGAGCTTGAGCATGTCGCACAAGCTGGGCAACTCGGCATCACAGTCGAAGTGCGCGCCGGGTAATGCCTCGCCCACCAACCGCGCACGCCCCAGTTCGCGGGCCAGGCGCTGTTCGATCTGCTCCAACTGCTCCTGCAGCACTCGCCGCAGCTCCGGGTGATCACGCAGCTCTTCGCGTTCGGCAAGGCTGATGAGCACCGCCAGCGGGGTCTTCAGGGCATGGCCCAGGTTGCCCAGCGCATTGCGCGAGCGGCGCAGGGTATCCTCGGTGTGCTGCAGCAGGTGGTTGGTCTGTTCCACCAACGGCTCCAGCTCACGGGGCACCTGGCTGTCCAACTGGCTGCGCTGACCTTCCTGCAACTGCGCAATCTGCTGGCGTACCCGCTCCAGCGGGCGCAGGGCACGGCGCACGGTGAAGCCCTGGAACACCAGGATCAGCAGCAACGCCAGGGCTCCGGCGCCCAGGCCGATATTGCGCAGACGATTGAAGCTCTTGAGGACGGGCGTGTAGTCCTGGGCGACAACGATGCTGATTTTCTTGCCATAGCGCTTGTAGTCGCCGCGATAGACCAGCAGCCGCTGGCCTTCGGGGCCTTTCTCCAGCGACTTGGCCAGCCCCTTGTGCGAGGGCAACTGCAGCTCGTTGTCCCACAGCGATCGAGAACGCCAGGTCTGCTCGTCGAAGCGGATGACGAAGTAGCGCCCGGAGAACAGCCGCTCATAGACCGCATCGACACGCTGGCCGTCCAGCTGCAACCCCGCGGGACCACGGGTGATACCCACCAGCAGGCTTTCCGCCTCGTCCTGCAAGCCGTTCACCAGATAGCGGCGCAAGCCCTGGTCGAACAGCCAGAGGCCCGCCTGGGCCAGCACGAGACCGACCACCCCCAGTACCACACCCAGCCCAAGACCGAGCCGGCGCTGGATCGATATCAATTGGCGGCTCCGTTGCCGGTGAAGCGATAGCCCTGCCCACGACGGGTCTCGATGATCTCGCGGCCCAGCTTGCGGCGCAGGTGATTGATATGCACCTCGATGACATTGGAGTCGCGCTCGGTCTCGCCGTCATACAGGTGCTCTGCCAGATGCGACTTCGACAGCAGCTGGCCGGGATGCAGCATGAAGTACCGCAGCAGACGGAACTCGGCGGATGTCAGGTCGACTTCCTTGCCGCCCTGCTGCACGCACTGGCGCGATTCATCCAGGCTCAACCCGGCCACTTCCAGCTGGCTCTGGTTCGCCAGCCCGTGGGCGCGCCGCAGCAGCGCCTGGATACGCAGCATCAGTTCCTCAGGATGAAACGGCTTGGTCAGATAGTCGTCGGCGCCGGCCTTCAGGCCGTCGATGCGCTCGGCCCAGGAGCCCCGTGCGGTGAGAATCAGCACCGGCGTCGCCAGGCCCATGCCGCGCCACTCCTGCAGCACCTCCAGCCCGGGACGGCCCGGCAGGCCCAGGTCGAGGATCACCAGGTCGTACGGCTCGCTGGCGCCTTGCACCGCAGCGTCGCGACCGTCGGCCAGCCAGTCCACCGCATAGCCCTGGCGCGTGAGGGTCGCCAGTAGCTCGTCGGCCAGAGGTACGTGGTCTTCCACCAGCAACAGGCGCATCAGTCGTCTTCCTTATCCTTGAGGATGCGGCCGTCGCGGGCATCCAGTTCCAGTTCGCGCACCACACCGTCGACGGTGAGCAACTCCACTTCGTAAATGTAGTTGCCGTGCTCCCTCTCCAGCTCGGCTTCGAGCAGGCGCGAGCCAGGGTAGCGGCTCAGCGCGGCGGGGAGGATTTCCTCGAAGGGGCGGATCACCCCTTCCTTGCTCAGGCGCAGGGCTTCGTCCTGGCTCAGGTCATGGGCCTGCGCGGCGCCGGCCAGGGCGGTGACACCCAGGCCGAACAGCATCGCGCGCAGCAAAACGGTCTTCATCAGTCGTCCTGGTGATCGGTGAGGACTTCGCCGGTGACCGCATCCAGTTCGACATCCCACTTCACGCCTTGTGCGTCCTGGATGTCGACCTTGTAGAGATAGCGGCCATGTTCCAGCTCGAGCTCGCTATCGTACACCGAACCGCCGGCATGCTTGGTCAGCGCGGTGCGGTTGAGCTCCTCGAAATTGCGGATGGTGCCCGCATCGCGCAGGCGCAACGCCTCGTCCGGACCAATGTCATGGGCCGTGGCAACGCCGGCACCCAGCAGCAGTGCGCAGAGCGTGGTCAGGATCAGCAGCCATTTCATGAGCGTACCTCGTCAGAATTTCACTGCTGTCAGATTAAGGTGAAGGACTTAATTCAAGCTGAATCGGCAACGATCATTCACCCCGTGAAGTATCCTTGCTCCACGCGCACAGGCTCTATAATCGCGGCCTGCCATAGCGAGACCCGCATGACCACCATCCAGATCAAGACTTCCTCCCTCACCCTCAAGGCTGGAAGCCGCGCGCTCCAACGCATCCGCGAACAGGGGCTGACCCCCGCCGATGTAGGAATCCTTCCCGGTGCCGCCGGCGGGCCGAAGGCACTGGGCATCCAGGGCCTGGACCTCGCGCTGTTCGGCGAATGGTTGCCGCGAGCGCCACGTGAGCGCTCGCTGATCGGGGCGTCCATCGGCTCCTGGCGATTCGCCAGCGCCTGCCTGCCCGACCCGGCCGAAGGCATTCGCCGCCTGGGCGAGCTCTATACCCAGCAACGCTTTGCCCGCAACGCGAGCATCAGCGACGTGTCGAGGAGCTGCGCGAAAATGCTCGACGACCTGCTCGACGGCCGCGATACCAGCGTACTGGACAACCCCTGGTACCGCCTCAACGTGGTGGTGGTGAAGAGCCACGGTCGCCTCGCGCAGGACGGCAAGGCCAATCTCGGCCTGGGCCTGGGGGCGGTAATCCGCGACAACCTGGTCGGCCGCCGCCACCTGCACCGGCACTTCGAACGGCTGATCATCCATGACGCCCGCCGCGCACCGCCGCTGCAGCCGCTGTCGGACTTCCCCTCGCGCTACCTGCACCTGGACCTGGCCAACCTGCGCCACGCGCTGCTCGCCTCTGGCTCCATCCCCATGGTCATGGAAGGCGTGCGCGACATTCCCGGCGCCGGCCCCGGCACCTACCGCGACGGCGGCCTGCTGGACTATCACCTGGACCTGCCCTACCAGCCCGAAGGCGTGGTGCTCTACCCGCACTTCACCGACAAGGTCATTCCCGGCTGGTTCGACAAGGGCCTGCCCTGGCGCCGTGGTGACGCCGGACGCCTGCAGGATGTGCTGCTGCTCGCCCCGTCGAAGGAGTACCTGGCGCGCCTGCCGCACAACAAGCTGCCGGACCGCAAGGACTTCCACCGCTACATCGGCGACGACGCGGGCCGCGAGCGCTACTGGCGCAAGGCAATGGATGAAAGCCGGCGGATGGGCGACGAGTTTCTCGAACTGGCGGACAGCGGTCGGCTCGGCGAGCACCTCTTGCCGCTCTAGCCATCTCCCCGCCACCGGCGGTTCGCGAGCAGGCTCGCTCCTGCAAAAACGCACAGCAGCAACCCGCGCGCAGGAGCGGACTCCGTCCGCGATGTCTCTCCGGCCGCCCCGTTGAGAAATCTGCAGCGTGATCGGCAGACCGCAGCGACAGACTCAGCCCGGCTGCCCATCCAGCCGCGGCTTCCAGAACATCGGGCCGTAGTGCCAGGCGAACATCAGGAAAGCCACGACCCAGCAGCCAGCCGCGATGCTCAAGCCTTCCAGCGGCCACCAGATCACCAGCAGGACCCGCGCGACCACGCCAAGGTTGAGCAGAGCGAACGCCCGGGCCATTGCCTTGGGCGGCTGCAGCGGTCGCCCGGTATGGCCCAGGCTGACGCGGGCGATCATTGCCAGGATCAGACCGCCCACCCCGCCCACGGTCAGGGCGTGGATCGCCAGGCTGACGTTGAAGGTCGGCGCAAAGTTCCACAGCGCCATCCCCGCCGGGGCCAGCAGCATCCACAGGTAGGCCAGGTGCAGCGACCAGAGCAGCGGCACACCCCAGAAGCCCTTGTCGTACCAACGCCACAAGCGGATCAGGTGCCCAATCGCCAGCGCAGCAAACAGCAAGCCCACCAGCGGGTGCGGGGTCAGGCCGATACCGACTGCGGTCAGCGCCGCCACCAGCAGGGTGCCGCCCAGCAGTGAGTTATCCAGCCAGTTCCAGGCCGGCACCTGAGCGGTGCGGCCCAGCCCGCGCTGGGTGAAGAAGGGAATCACGCGACCGCCGATCAGCCCCATCAGCGCCGCCACCAGCCACAGCGCACCCAACGCGCCACCGCGCTGCCAGCTCTCGTTACCCATCCAGACGCCGGCCATCACCAGGGCATCGGCGAGCGTCAGCAGGCTCAGCACCAGGATGATCGGGTAGTTACGCTTCTGCCGGACCTGCCACAGGCTGCGGCCGATGAAGAACGCCAACGCCGGCATGAACGCCAACTCCAGCAAGGTGACCAGCCATAGCGGCGCCCCGACGAGCCAGCCCACCCGCGCCGCCAGCCAAACCAACGACAGTACCATCAACGGCTTGCCGCTGATGCCGGGGCGCCCGGTCCAGGTCTGCACGGCGGTCAGCAGGAAGCCGGCAATGATCGCCGCCGCGAAGCCGAAGAGCATTTCATGGCGATGCCAGCCCAGCCAGCCGCCCAGCGGCTGCCACGTGGGCAGCACACCGAGCAGCACGGCCGCCCAGGCCGCGATGGCGATCACCGCGAACACCGCGCCACCGAGGAAGAACGGGCGGAACCCCAGGCGCCACAAAGGCGCGATAGTCAGCAGAGCCTTTCGATCAACCAGTAACACAGCAAGCCTCCCGGCCGTCCTTGCGCATCTGATGCTGGGCTATCAGCCGCAGCACGTAGCCCAGCTTCAATAATGTGGGCCCGAGGATGGTGAAGGCATGAGCTGCGACAACGCTTTGCAGCCTCAGATGACCATCGACGAAATAGGCCCCCGCGATTCCCAGCAGCAGCAACACGAGTCCGCCAGTCAGCAGTGACCAGGACATCGACAGATTGCGTTGCGGGCAGGCGAAAAGACGTTCCATCACACACCTCCTCGGGTTGCGCCGGCCCATCGGACCGACGCCAAGGTTCAGGCCTCCAGCGCGCTGGCCGGGCCGAAGAACTCGTAGTGGGACTGTTGCTCAGGTACGCCGATCTCGCGCAGGTGACGCTTAACCTGCGCCATGAACGGCTTGGGCCCGAGGAAATAGGCGTCCAGATCGCGGTCTTCCGGCAGCCAGTCAGCCAACAGCTCCTGGCTGAGGAAGCCTTCGACGTGCGCGGCGTCCTGGGCACGCGGCTCGCTGTAGCAGAAGTAATGCTTGAGCTGCGGATGCGCGTCGGACTGCGCCTCTACCCACTCGCGGAACGCATGCACACCACCGTGGCGAGCGCAGTGGATGAAATGCACTTCGCGACCGGATTCCAGCGCCGGTTTAAGCATCGCCAGCGCCGGGGTGATACCGACCCCGGCCGTGATCAGTGCCAGCGGCTTGTCACTACTGCGCAGGACGAAATCGCCCGCAGGTGGGAACAGGTCCAGTTCATCACCGACGTTCAGGCGGTCGTGCAGGTAGCTCGAAACCTTGCCTTCGGGCTCACGCTTCACACTGATGCGGTACTCACGGCCATTCGGCGCGTCGGACAGCGAGTAGGTGCGGCGCACTTCTTCCCCGCCAATCTCCAGGGACAGTCCGATGTACTGCCCAGGCTGGAAGTCCAGCAGCGGCTCTCCATCCAGCGGCTGGAAGTAGAACGAGGTGATCTCCTCGCTCTCGGCTTCCTTGCGGGCGATGCGGAAGCGCCGGGCGCCACGCCAGCCGCCGCGCTGCTCGGCATTCTGCTGATACACCGACTCCTCGGCGCCGATCAGAATGTCCGCCAGTTGGCCGTAAGCGGCGGCCCAGGCATCGATCACTTCCTGCGTGGCGATCTCCTCGCCCAGCACTTCGCGGATCGCGCGTAGCAGGCAGGCGCCGACAATGGGGTAGTGCTCCGGCTGGATCTGCAGGGCGACGTGCTTGTTGACGATCTTCGCCACCAGCGGGCCGAGCTGCTCCAGTTCATCGATGTGGCGGGCATACATCAGCACGCCATTGGCCAGCGCGCGGGGCTGGTCCCCGGAGGCCTGGTGCGCCTGGTTGAACAGCGGACGAACTTCCGGGTACTCGCTGAGCATCATCTTGTAGAAATGCTGGGTCAGGGTCTCTCCGCCAGTCTCCAGCAGCGGGACAGTGGCCTTGACCAGGGTACGGTGTTCGTTGGACAGCATGTGGATCTCCTCGAGTTGGCCAGACAGCCAGTGGGTCTGCCTGTGCTTTCTGAAAGGTGTGCTTCAGGAAGCGTGCCAAGCTCGCAGCCCTTTATTTCCGGGCCATCCGCTTAAAAATGAGTCATAATGACCCATATCTTCTGTTATCAAAAAGACTTCATAGAGGTCAAAATGACTCGAAACCCTCTGCTAGCCACCCTCCTCCCGCTGGTCGCCGATCTGTCCCGCGAATTACCGGACGGCGAACGCTACCGCCGCCTGCTCGAAGCCCTTCGCGGCCTGCTGCCTTGCGATGCTACCGCCCTGCTGCGCCTGGAAGGCGACCAGTTGGTGCCGCTGGCCGTCGATGGACTCAGCCAGGACACCCTCGGCCGCCGCTTCAAGATCAGCGAGCACCCTCGCCTGCGCGCCCTCATCGAACATCCGGGGCCGACACACTTCGCCGCCGACTGCGGCCTGCCTGATCCCTATGACGGCCTGGTGGAGGGACTCCACGGCCACCTGGAAGTCCACGATTGCCTGGGCTGCCCACTGTTCCTCGACGGCCAACCCTGGGGCCTTCTGACCCTGGATGCGCTGGATCCTGAGCGGTTCTCCACGGGCGACCTGGACAACCTGGAGGCCTTTGCCAGCCTGGCAGCTGCCACGGTCAAGGCCAGCCAGCGCATGCTTGATCTAGCCTTGCGCGCCGACCAGGAGCAGCAGCGCGCGGATGCCTACCAACGCGCTTCTGGCGATCAGCCAAAGGAGCTGATTGGCCAGAGCAAAGCCCACCAGGCGCTGATGGGCGAAATCCAGGTGGTTGCCGGGAGCGATTTGAGCGTATTGATCACCGGGGAGACTGGTGTTGGCAAGGAACTGGTGGCCCAATCGATCCACGCCAACTCGCTGCGTCGTAGCCAGCCGCTGATCAGCCTGAACTGCGCAGCACTGCCGGAAACGCTGGTGGAAAGCGAGTTGTTTGGCCACGTTCGCGGCGCCTTTTCTGGCGCTGTGGGTGAACGACGCGGCAAGTTCGAGCTGGCCGATGGCGGCACCCTCTTCCTCGACGAAGTCGGTGAACTACCGCTGGCGATCCAGGCAAAGCTGCTGCGCGTACTGCAGAGCGGCCAACTGCAACGCCTGGGCTCTGATCGAGAGCATCACGTTGATGTGCGCCTGATCGCTGCCACCAACCGTGATCTCGCCGAAGAGGTCCGCGCCGGCCGCTTCCGTGCCGATCTGTACCACCGGCTGAGTGTCTACCCACTGCGCGTGCCGCCGCTGCGTGAAAGAGGAAACGATATCCTGCTGCTGGCGGGCTACTTCCTCGAACAGAATCGGCCGCGCCTGGGGCTGCGCAGCCTTAGACTCACGCGCGAAGCCCAGGCAGCGCTGGTTGGCTATCCGTGGCCGGGAAACGTACGGGAACTGGAGCACCTGATCGGTCGTGCCTCTCTGAAAGCGCTCGCGAATCACTCACAGCGCTCGCGCATCCTCAGCCTGGGTATCGAGGATCTGACACTCAACTCCTTGCAAAAGGGTGTCGATGAAAACCGCGCAGCAGAGACTTCGAGCGATTCGGACAGCGTGCCGACCGGCGGGCTACGCCCCGCGGTGGATGCCTTCCAGCGGCGCATGATCAGTCAGAGCCTGGAACGGCACGACGGCAACTGGGCTGCCGTCGCCCGCGACATGGGGCTGGATCGTGCCAACCTCAACCGTCTGGCCAGACGCCTGGCGATCAAATGAACCCTACCGGACCCGCACGACGCTAGGTGGGCGAAATCGTGGGCAGGCCCGGAGGGTACTCTTCTCCGATGAGGCAGCTGATGAGCTGATCAGCCCGATTGCCTCACAGGGCCATCCTCAGGTATCGGAGCGCTTACCGCGAATCAACAGGTCGACGCGGCGGTTGGGCGCGTTGCAGTTGATTCGATCGTTACGCGAACCGCCATCACACTGCACCACAGGCTCACTACTGCCATAACCTACGGCTCGAATCGCCTCGGTGCCCACGCCCAGTTGCAGCAGGACACTTTTCACCGTTTGCGCACGGGCCTCCGACAGGCGTTGATTGAACTGCGCGCTGCCGATGGGATCGGCATGCCCGCCCACTTCCACGCTTTCCACATGCTGCGACTTGATCGCTTCGGCGATCTTGCGTAGCTCCGCGTGCCCCACGTCGGTAATGTCCGAGTATCCGCTCTTGCCAAAGTGGAACAACACGTCACTGCGCAGACTCAGGTGCGTCTCGGTCTGGCAGGGCACGACCGCACTGGCGCGATTGATGACATGACGCTGCATGCGCAGGTCCTGCAACTGCCGCTCGGCACTCTGGCGAGCCTGAACCACCGGTGTGCTTGATTTCGGGTTTACCGGTACTTCGAGGAAGTAAGTCTTTCCGCCCTCGAAGACTGCCGACGCCCGAGGGTTCAGCTTGCCCTCATACAGCGGTTCATCGCCTATATAGGACTCCAGGGAGTGCTCCCCCGCCGGAATACAGAACACGGTATAGCCTCCAGGCATCAAGGCACCTTGCAGCTCGCGGTCCACATACACATTTGCACCTTGCGTACCCTGGTCGGCACCGCGGAAGAACACGACCTGGGACTGCTCCGCAACGACAGACTCCACCGGGTGGTACGCAGCACCAAAGATTGATTCGTTCTGACTGGCCAGAGCAGAGGCACTGCAACTGATGGCCACACTGAGAATGCTCAGTTGGACCGCTCTGTGCGTAGCACTGTAAATGGCATATTCCATTGAAAGACTCTCCTTCGCCTCGTTGCGAATACAACAAGGCGCGCAATTGAATTGGGGCTAGTGCCGGAGCGCGGGAGACCCGCGCTCCGGTCGACGCTTAGCCGACGAGATGGACCTGAACGTGGTCCTCGATCCACACCTCGCCAGTACCCGAGCTGTACACCTTGTAGGCGTGACCATCGTTGCCGGTGGCACTCGACTCGGTCCAGGTGATCCCGGTCTTGACCAGGTCGACGTTGCCGCTGGCGTCACCATTGACCACCAGTTGCTTCTTGCCGTCCTTGAACATCAGGTCGCTTTCACCCATCCGCAGCACGTCGTCCAGCTTGACCGTCAGGCTGTTGCCGCCATGCCCCAGGTCGAACTTCTCGAAGCTGATCACCTTGTTCTTCATGACTGCCAGATTGATGCTCAACCCCTGGCCATCGAACACCAGAGTGTCGGTCCCCGAGCCACCATTCACGCCAAGGAAATCGGTGCTGACGATGTGGATGAAGTCATTGCCCTCACCGCCGTTGGCATAGTCCAAGGTGCCGATGTTGACGATGGTGTCGTTGCCAAACCCACCAACGATGTAGTCATTGACCGGGTTGCCATGCTCGTCCTTGCCATCCGCGACGATGTAATCGTCACCGTTGGTGTACTTCTTGGTGAACGCGTCGGAAGCGGAGTAGTAGACATACATCGCCCCCGAGTCGGTCGCCGTGAAATCAGCGTTATAGGCACCGGTGGCGATATCCATCATGCCGTCGCCGTTCCAGTCGCCCATCGCCACACCGTTGCCCAATTCGAAGCCGGCGCCCTCGCCGTACAGCGCATAGCCCTTGGTCGGATCGTTGATCACATCCTTGATCGACCAGATGGTCGGCAAGCCGTGCTCGTTGCCGTAGACCACATACACCGCGCCGGAGTTATCGCCATTACCCTTGCCAGGACGGTCGGCATAACGCGCACCGATGATGAAGTCGTTGATGCCGTCACCGTTGATGTCGCCACCCGCGCGGATGCTCACGCCGAACCACTCATCCACGGTGCTCTGCGTCCATTTGCCAGTGACCGAGTTGTAGGTCGCCTTTTCGTTGAGGATCAGCGAGCCGACACTGGAGTCGAACATCGGGTTGGTGTTGAACTGCGACGGCACGCCAACAGTATTGAGTGCATCCAGGTTGATATCGCTGGTGTAACCACCCGCCTTGCCATAGATGATCCACACACGGCCCGGGTCGCCCGGCTCCGAGTAAGGCGCGCTGATGGCGAAGTCGTTGATGCCGTCACCGTTGATATCACCCAGGGCGGTAATAGTGTTGGTGGAATAATCCTGGCGCGCCGAACCCAGCCACTCGTAGTGCTGCGAGTTGATCCGGATGCCTTGATCCAGGGTCATGTTCTTGAGGTCGATTGAAGATCCCAGCCCCCCCGCCTTGCCGTAGACCAGGTAGGCGGTACCCGCAGAAGCGCCGTAGCCCTGCGACATGATGTTGTTGGCACGGGGGTCGGCGATCACGAAATCGTCGATACCGTCGCCGTTGACATCGCCGACATTGTTGATCGAGTCACCCAGATCGACTCCATTCACCTGCGACGAATTGGTAACCGTGCCGGTGAACGAGTTGGTGATCGTGGTGCCATTCACGCCCGCCGGGAAGTGCGCCCACGTCTGGCTGGAACCGGTACCAGTCGCCGGGTTGCTCCAATCCATGACGATGTTCTTGTTGACGTTGGCGCCGCCGTACAGCACGTAGCCAGCGCCACTGTTATTCGGGCCCGCTTCGCGGTTACCGAACAACAGGTCCGTGTAGCCATCGCCGTTGAAGTCGCCACCGCCACCCACGCCGATACCGTTCCAGCTGTCATAGCCCGGCGCGGACGGGTTGTTGGGGTTGACACCTGGGTTACGGATCACGAAGCCATGGGTGTTGTCGCCAGCATCGATGGTCGCAAGGTCCACCGTGCCATTGCCCCAACTATTGTTCGGCCCGCCGAAGATCACATAGATCTTGTCCGGCCAGTGCGAGGAGATGATGACATCCTTGTAACCGTCACCATTGAAGTCTCCCAGCGCGTTGATGCCGGTGCCCATGATGTCTCCGTTGTAGGCACCCGCGAAGAAGATGCCCTGGCTCGGCTTCAGGTTGGTGATGGTGTTCTGGTCCAGCACCGGCAAGCCATTCTCGCTGCCGAACAGGATCCAGGCTCCACCGTTGTTGACCCGACCCAAGGTATCGGAGTTACGTGCGGACACCAGCAGGTCATCAATGCCATCACCATTGAAGTCACCGATGTTGACCACATCCCAGCCGAACTCGAACCCTGCCTGCTTGGCGCCGTAATAGTGCTGCGGCACCGACTGGGTGATGGTCAGGATGTGGTTCTGGTCATCCAGGGAGCCCACATAGCTCGCCGAACCAGTCACGCCGGAAGCAGTGGTCGCTACCGCCTTCAGCAGGTAATCACCGTAGTGCAGCGACCACAGGTCGGTGCTCCAGGTACCATCGCTCTTAATCTTGATGCCCTGACCGTAAATGTCCTCGCCAGGATCGATCTGGTTGTTGCCGTTCTTGTCCCAGAACAGCGTAATAGTCAGATCTTCGAGCTTGTGACTACCCGACTTCACCGTACCGTTGATCGTTGGCGTCATGATCGAGGTGATGTTGTCCGTGTTGGAAACGCCGTTGTCGCTGGCAGGATCCAGGGCGAACGTCACCTTGTTGGTCGGCTGCGAGTTGTCGATGACTACCGTTTGGGTGCCAATAGGCCCAGCACTCCCCGCCGCGCTGACAACACGCGTCTCGAATGTATAGGTGCCATCCGCCAGGGACACGGCCCGGTTGTCGTAGGTCCAGCGCACGCGATCGTTGTCCAACGTCGCATCCTTCCAAGTCACACCACCATCCGACGAGAACTGGACCTTCTGGCCTAGCAACAACGCACTTTCTACTTTGCCGCTGATCAGCAACGTACGATCTTGCGTGATGTAGTCATGGTCAGAGACACCAGTGTCTTCGGTGATCTGAGTGATCTCCGATTTCATCGTTGGGATAGCTATATCCACGTTGATGACGAAGTTGCTGCTGAGCGTGCCCTGGTTGCCCGCAAGATCCTCCACGCGGGCGGTATAGGTATAGGTGTGCGCATCCTGCAGACCCGCATCCTGGTAACTCCAGGTCACCTTGTCAGCGCTCAGTGCTGCCACACCCAGGCGTTCACCATCACGGTAAACCACCACTGACTCACCTGCTGCCAATGTGCCAGTCACCGCACCGTTGAGCTTTGGATGAGTGTCGTCAGTGGTAGAGCCACTCAGGAAGTCGCCTGTCTGTGGCCCAACATCGTCAGTGTAATTGACGATGGTTGCGGTCGCGATCGGTGCAACCGTGTCTACATGGATRATGTAGTGGTTGCTTTCCTGGCTCTTGTTACCCGCACTGTTCACCACTTGGGCAACGTAGTCATAGTCGCTGCCATTGRCCAGRCCGCTATCCTTGAAGGTCCAGGTGGTGCCAGTAACATCAGCCTCACCCACCTTCTCGCCATTGCGCAGGATCACGACCTTGTCGCCCGCAGYCAGCGCCATCGAGATCGAGCCCGTCACCGTCGGGTGGGTGTCGTTGGTGTAGCCACCATTGTCCACCTTGCCCACCACCGGCAG
Source organism: Pseudomonas sp. AU12215 (assembly GCF_001675465.2). NCBI lineage: Bacteria > Pseudomonadati > Pseudomonadota > Gammaproteobacteria > Pseudomonadales > Pseudomonadaceae > Pseudomonas > Pseudomonas sp. AU12215. Next base: position 2,115 of record NZ_MACM02000137.1, on the reverse strand, counting down.
TACGGCGTCTTCGATCGACAGGATCTGTACAGCCTGCGCTACGATGTCAGTGTTCAGCGTGAAGCCCAGGCTGTTGGAAGCCGCACTGGCATTGCCCGCCGCATCCACCACTTGCGCGTAGTAGGTGTACTGGGAGTGGTTGGACAGACTGGCATCCGTGTAGGTCCAGGTCCACACACCACCCTTGAGTTCCACCGTGGCCACGCCAATGTCCTTGGCCGGTACACTGGTGCCATCCTCCTTGACCTCCGCTCGGAAGACATGCACCTGCTCGGTGCCGCTCAGCGCGGACGAGATCGTACCGTTCAGGGTCGGCGTGTCATCGTCGGTGGTGCCACCATTGGTGATCGGCCCCGTCACATCACCTGCGTCGTCGATTGCGTTGGTCAGCACCACGGTCTGCGTCGGTGCCGACAGGTCAACGTGGATCACGTAGGCCGGCGACACCGCACCCGGGTTGCCCGCACCATCCACCACTTGCGCGGTGTAGCTGTASACCTTGCCGTCAACCAGGTTGTGGTCTTCGTAAGTCCAGGTGGTGCCCGTTACAACCGCCACTCCGATCTTCACGCCATCRCGCAGAACTTCCACGCTCTGACCAGCCGTCARCGCTTGCGAGATGGTGCCGCTGAGCGACGGRTCGGCATCGTTGGTGTAGCCATCGTTGGCTACCACACCGGTGACCGGTTCGACGTCGTCGGTGATCGCGGTGATCACTGCAGTAGTCGACGGGCCAAGCAGCTCCAGGGTCATGCTGTACGCGTTGGAGTAGCTGCCGGTGTTGCCAGCGGCATCTTCCACMCGCGCTTCGTACTTGTAGGTGTGCTGGTCTKCCARRCCCGAWTTGTCGRTGAAGCTCCAGCTGGTGCCGTTGACCGAGGCGTTGCCAACCTTCTGGCCATCGCGGTAAACCACCAGGACTTCGTTCTTCTCCAGACCCGCCGACAGCGAACCTTTCAACTCCGGCTGCGAGTCGTTGGTGCTGCCACCGTTGGGCACATCGCCAATACCCGGGGCAACATCATCGTAGATGGTGCTGATGACCACCGTTTGCGTCGGCGCMGAGGTGTCGATGTTCAGCGTGAAGTYCGCTGAGATCGCACCACGGTTGCCCGCGGCATCYTCCACWCGAGCGCTGTAGGTGTAGGCCTTGCCGTCCTGCAGACCGCTGTCCTCGAAACTCCAGTTCGTACCAGTAACAGTCGCCTCGCCGATTACCGCGCCATCGCGCAGCACCACGACTTTCTCGCCCGCCTTGAGCACRTCGGAAATCGTGCCCTCCAGCTTCGGCGTGGTGTCGTTGGTGTAGCCGTTGTTGCTCACCGCGCCGATGACCGGCAGAGCATCGTCCTGCGCGTCCACAATCACTGTCGATTGCGTCGGGGCAATGGTGTCCACGTTGAAGGYGAACGGSGTCGACTTCGGCCCTTCGTTACCCGCCGCATCCACGTCGGAGAACTGGATGCTGTGGTCGCCATCCTCCAGCTTCGGATTCGGCTCGTAGGTCCATTTGCCGTCGGCGTCTGCCTTCACACTGCCAATCAGCGTGCCATTGTCGTAGACATTGACGGTGCTGTTGGGCTCGGCAGCCGAGCCACTGAAGGTCGGCTTYGGATCGTTGGTGCTGTCACCGGCATGAATCTCGCCAGTGATCGGCGCCACGTCATCGATCACGCTTTCCAGCTTCGGTGCGTCGGTCGGCGCTGAGGTGTCCACAGTGAGGGTGAAGTTGCTGCTCACCGTGCCCTGGTTGCCCGCCTGGTCTTCCGCACGAGCGGTGTAGGTGTAGGTATGACCATCCTGCAGACCGGCATCCTGGAAGCTCCAGGTCGTCTTGTCTGCACTCAGGCTCGCAGCACCCAGACGTACGCCGTCACGGTATACCGCAATCACTTCGCCTACGCCCAGCGTACCACCCACCGTGCCATTGAGCTTCGGATGCGGGTCGTTGGTGGTCGAACCACTCAGGAAGTCGCCGGTCTGCGGCGCTACGTCGTCGGTGTAGTTGACGATGGTCGCGGTCGCGGTCGGGGCCACCGTGTCCACATGGATGATGTAGTGGTTGCTTTCCTGGCTCTTGTTACCCGCACTGTTCACCACTTGGGCAACGTAGTC
>NZ_MACM02000136.1:0-6673 GCF_001675465.2 Pseudomonas sp. AU12215 | reverse complement strand
GAGCGGTTTCACAACCCACGAATGCGTCGTAGAGTCGCCCGGCAAGATTTGAAGTTTTCAGCCCTTTTCAAACCGTCCGTGGAAATGGGGTAGAACCCAAGGCATTGGATATTTCCGTTTCGGAGGAGCAACGCCCCCGCGCTTTGCGCATTGCCAACGCTCTGCTTTGTGCATTGGAGGCACGTGGGTATCGGCTTGTGGAGGGGAATCGACACATTGAAGTCGAGATGTTCGGCGTGCGGCTGACATTAAGCATTGTCGAACCTACGACGCGTGCGGACTATGTACCCACCGAAGCTGAGAAGGCGGCAAAAGCTCGCGGAGGCTGGAGCTACTGGCCTCGTTATACATTTACCCCCACAGGCCGGTTGGAAGTTCGAGGCGATGGTAGTTACGGCGGATTGATTCGGGATGGTGTGCGGCAGCTGGTTGAGGAGCAGCTCAACAAGCTGATAGTGCTCATGGCTACGCGCGCCACTGAACTTCTGCGCTTTCGCGAGGAAAGAGCACGCGCTGAGGAGGAGTGGCAGCTCCAACGTCGCGACGCACTGGCTAGAAAAGCGGCACAGGAGGCGGAGCAGGAGAAGGTGGAGGCGCTCCGCGGCGCTGCCGGGCGTTGGCAAGAGGCGCAGGTGATTCGGGCTTATCTGGAGGTGCTAGAGCATAGTCAGGCTTCAAGCCTCCAAGGTTTGAGCGATGCACAGAGTGCATATCTGCGCTGGGCGCGAGCCAAGGCGGACTGGTTGGATCCGTTAGTTGATGCGCCGGACGCTCTTTTGGACGAAGTAATTCGAGTGCCTCATTGATCAGAGCGCTAGGTCTACCCAGTCAATGGAGCCTTTGTTATGTCCAAGTTGAGAACCTATCAGTCAGAGCCAGCGATTGCGTCAGGCGATTATTGGGAACAGCTTGGGATTCCCAGGCACGAGGCGGATCTTATCGCAGAGGTCCGAGCTGGGTTTGCCTTCATCACCCTGAAGCGTTTGGCTGCAATCTCGGGATTTTCGGAGTCAGACTTGGCAGAAATGGTGGGGTTGTCTCGATACGCTCTGGGGCAGGGACGCCGAAGGGGGCGGTGGTCGGTGCAGCAAAGTGATCGATTGCTTCGGGTCGTACGTGTTCTGGCGGCAGCCAGCGAGCTATTTGGCGGCGATCAAGTAGCCGCGAAGCGGTGGCTGACGCTGTCGCAGTTGGGCCTGGGAGGCGAGCTTCCTATCGCGATGCTCGCTACGGAGATAGAAGCGAACGCCGTCCTCCACCTCATCGGTCGGATTGAACACGGTGTTGTTTCCTGAGCCTGGAGCTGGTTACCAGCTAAAGGCCAAGGCTTTTTTTAAGGACATCCCAGGCTAAGTCAGGGCCGTAGCGTTTCACCACGTCGAAAATCTTTCCCAGGGCGTGAAGCTCATCTTCGGCATAGGGTAGGTGCAGGCACCCACCTGTCTTGAACACAAAGTGCTGGCTCAAATGTTCCAGTAGGTCGGCCGAGTGTTGGGTAGGTTTTCCTGTACTGTGGAATTGCACGTAATCAACCAGAGCGATGCTCGCCAGCTGGGTACCATCGACATTACTGATGCGATGGCGGTCGCCTTGCCACCAGACGCTGATCCAGTCGTCATCCAGGCTTTCGTCAATATCCAACTGCGGCAGCAGCAGTGTTCCATCGCGTAGTGAGCGGGCGCACCATAACTGCTCCACTTGCTCGTGCTGAAAAAGCGGCGTCAGGTTGCCAATAAAGTCGATGTACCGCTGGCTTGATTGGCCCATGAACAGCTCCTTATGGGAGGACGGATTTACGGGTGAGGCCACAGCCACAAGGCTTCGTCCCTTATTTTTCCCTAGTGCCTAGCAGATCGGCCGCATTTCATGATAACAAAGTGCAATCACTCGGATTCCATGGATGGATGAGGTCGAGTACCCCTGACATCCAGGATTTCAAACCGCTGGAGCTGTGCGATTAAGGAGGATGTATGGGTGGATCAGGTGGTGGGGGATGGGAACCTTCCGTTCCGGCAACTCGGTGTGACACGTTGTCGTTCACTGCAACAGTGAACTCGCCGCAGCCTGCGGCACTTGCGGCTGTAAGCGTCGGCGATATTCTTGATGTCGCCCTTTCACAACCTCCACATCAGAGTGTTCTGGTTGTGAAGCAGACGTCTACGGTGGGGGCTCTTACGGGCTCCAAAATCTCCTCGCTAGTCAATTGCCTCCAGAATGGTTACCGCTTTGAGGCCGAAGTGACAGGGCTGAATGGCGGTATCTGCACTGTTGAGGTTCGTCCGATATGAGCATGCAGCTGTCAATCGTAGGCGGCTGTTATGGCGAGGAATGCGCATTCCCGAGGCGCCAGTTGTTTCGAGGGAGTGCTGGTCGCGCCGCTGCCCTAATTTCTGGTCTAGGTGTCGAGGTTCGGCTGCACACGGTGCTGGGTAACGGCCTCGCGAAGGAGTTTGTAGGCCTAGCAGACCATTTTGGGTACGAGCTGATTGATACACCCAGCGATGCGGATGTCTGGTTTCGCTATCGCTTTCCGCTAGGGCGACCCGATAGGTACCCATCGGGAGATATCGCAGTAGAGCAACCCGTCGTCGTTGCCGAAAATATGCTGGTGTTCGGCATGATTGAAGGCCGTCCAGCGACTTATGCCGATCGAGTAGTTTATGACCCTCAGGACGGCAGTAAGTCGAAGCCTTATGCCGCAAACGGGTCTACTGCCAAAGAGCTGGCGATGGTCGTTTCCTATTCGGAAGGCCGAGTATTGACCGGCCAGAAGGAGCCAGAAGATATCGCAACAGCATTGCTCGATGAGCATGCAGCTCGCGTTGCTATCGTCAAATGCGGTCCTCAGGGGGCTCTAGTGAGGACGGTATCGGAATCCTTTTGGGTTTATCCATTCCCAACTAAAAACGTCTACAAGATTGGCTCTGGCGATGTCTTTTCAGCCGGATTCGCTTATGGGTGGATTTGCAGATCCATGAGCGTCAAAGATGCCGCCTGGTATGCGTCGCGACTGACCGCCCACTATGTCGAAACCGGTTCCGATAGGATCGACCCGTCTGTCGCCCACGACTTGGGGCTTGAGGCCAAACAGAGATCCAAGTTGGTTGGGGCGGGGAACCCACGGCCAGTGCCGAAAAGCTCTATCTATTTGGCAGGCCCGTTCTTCAATGTGTCTCAGCAATGGGCAATCGACGAAGCTCGATCTGCTTTGCAGGATATGGGGTTCAATGTGTTTTCCCCCATACACGACGTCGGGGTTGGTCCAGCCAAAGATGTGGCTCAGGCTGATTTGAAGGCGCTGGACGCTTGCAGCGTGGTGCTAGCAGTTCTCGACGGCCTAGACCCTGGGACCCTGTTCGAGGTGGGGTATGCTCGCGCGAAGGGTATACCGGTTATCGCCGTGGCTGAGTCTGCCGATCCGTCAGCATTGACCATGTTCATTGGTTCTGACTGCTACATCACCAACGATTTTACGACGGCTATTTACGTGACTTGCTGGACGCTCATGGGCGATGTCTAGGCTTCTCTTGTTATCCGGAGGAATTGATTCCATTGCCCTTGCGGCATGGCTTCGCCCCGAGCTGTGTCTAACTATTCGGTATGGGCAGCAAGCCGCTGACGCAGAAGTGCAGTCTTCGACTCACATTTGCCAGGAGCTAAAGCTTCGTCATCAGGTATTGGAGGTAGCCCACCCTTTGTTGGGGAGCGGCTGCATGGCTGGTGAGGCCTCTTCCCCTCATTCGCCCCATGAGGAGTTTTGGCCTTTCCGAAATCAGTATCTGATTACCCTGGCAGCGATGGTCGCGATCCAGTCTGGGCTGGGCGAGGTGCTTATTGGCACCGTTACAACGGACAAAAGGCATGCTGATGGGTCCCCCGAATTCCTCCAAGCCATAGATAAGGTAATAGGCCTGCAAGAGGGGGCCATTCACGTCCGTGCACCTGCCGCCGAACTAACGACTGAACAGCTGGTGCAGCAATCTGGCATTTCCATGGCAGTGTTGGCCTGGGCCCACTCCTGCCATACGTCTACGCTGGCTTGCGGTCGTTGTCCGGGGTGTCACAAACATTCTCAGGTCATGGCTAGCTTGGGCATGATGCGTTAGCAATCTTCAGAGGTTCCATGCCAGCTGCTGAGGCTCTGGAGGTGGGTCAGGGAGCCATTTTCCAGATTTGAATTTTATGGCATCCAAGGCAAAGCGTCCGAACGTCCGCATCTGATCCCAGATCAGGCAATCTAGAACCGCTGGACGTACGTTCATTGAGTGGCAAAATTCAATGTACTGCGACTCCATTGAGAAGTACTGCGTTTCAACTTTCTGTTCAGGTTGGAACAGGTCGCAAAGGACGCCGGCGCGGACGATGTGGATATCCAGGATCGCTACATCGTCCGCATCGAGAAAATTGCGCGCAATGAAACCAGCGGTCTTGGGGCCTACGCCTTTAATTTCCAGCAGGGTGTCGCGAAGGGACCGTCCAGCCGTCATGTCCAGCCGATCCTCTCGGATGTGTCGCATCGCGTCGGCCAGGAATTTTGCCTTCTGGTTGGGGTAGCGATAAGAAAGCGTCTTCTCTCCGACTTGCAGGGGGGAGCCAAGTATCTCCGTCCACTCAAAAGCGTCTATCGAGAGGGCTTCCATGAGCCCGGCTTCTTGGCACGCGGTGAATGCGGCACGCGCCATTTCAGCGGTAATTCCGTGGCCGCTGAGCAAGCAGAACGCGATTTCTTCAGCGAGTGTTCCCTGAGCACGATAGGGAGAATGCTGGCCATCTTCTAGGTTGTGCATCCAGATTTGAGATAGCCAGTACGCCGGGGTAAAGGCGCGCCAGTGTTCGCCCCAGCGAACTCCTGGTGTCACAAACTCGTCTGGCCCTGGTAGCTCACGGCAGTACTCTCGACCTTCGATGGAATAGATCACCTGTTGAGTCATAGCTGCGTAGCACCTTTGATCTCGTCAGAAAGCCAAGCATGCAGTGCTGCCTTCTCGGCAAGAGATAGCTTCCCTAGCCGCTCACGGAGCCGCCCCTGGCGCCGCCGAATGACTTCCCTTTCTCGGAAGTTGTCTCCTAGATGCCGGTAATCGTGAGGGATTTCGGGACGTTTGAAATTGAACCAAACGGTTTCGGTGCGCATGCCCGTGCGGGTACGCATCTGAAACTGATGCCTTTCCCAGTCAGCCAATTGATCTGCATAGAGTGGGTTGTCATAGCCTGAAATCAGGACCTTGCACGGGAGGCCCTTGAGCACGGCGAGTAGGTTTTCGTGGTCTTGGACGGCATAGTCATGCCGGTAGACGCGAGCGCGCCGACGAGTATCTGGATGGTAGGGCGGGTCTGCGTAAACCAGGGTGTCGGGAGACAGTGATTCTGCTTGAAGCCACTCAACGGCATCGCCGTGCACTACCTCACAGATGCCGTTGAACGCATCTTTGGTAGCGGCAATGACTTTCGCATCACGTTCTATGCCGATCTGACGGAGCGCCGGTTTTTTATGGCGCATGACCGCGCCGCCACCCAGATGGGTTTCTACGTAGACCTCGTGAGGAGGCATGAGGTTGATCAATTGGGCAAAGCAGGTGCCCTTTCCGCCGTCGTATCTCATGGCATGAGCATCGCTAGATTTGGCGATGGCGTCAATGCCCGGTCGTCTGTTCTGCTGGTACGGATCTCAATCGCTCTGCGCCTATTCCCGTACAAGAGGACTGGGTATAGTGGCGCTCTGCCGCTCGTGAAGCCGCGTCTCTGTCGTTCTGGCCGTAAGGGATCAACAAGTGCCTGCCGATATCTCCCGAACCCTCATCGTCAAAGCTGTCCGCTACAAAATTTCTAGGTCGACACCGGAAGAATGGGTTCGTCCGCTGCTGCAAGATGAGATCCGTAATGTCATGGCCAAGACACAGAACATTGGCATGAGGCACTTCCCGGATCCCGCAGAAAAGATTGAAAAAGGGCGGTTGTGCTGCTTCATCAACTCCTTCAAGGATTTGGGGGACGATGGGGTGCTGTTCACGGTTTGCTCTTATCACCACGGGCATGTACCTGAGTCCATCACTCCTGATCTGACCTCCCAGGAGGCCGAGATCAAAATTATTGAGCTGAAGGATGAGCAGGGGAATGCCGGAGAGCTGGTGCATAGCTATCGGTGTCTTGCGCTTGGCGAAGTCATCATCATTGAGTCAGTGCAGGGCGGCGGCGGTCCGGCAGGGTTGGAGAAGCTGCTGGGCTACCTTTTCCGTCGCTATCGCGACAAATCCCACCCCTTGGTCGATTTCTCGGATATTGCATCAAGCAATTTGCGAGAATTGATCCAGCGACGCGGTGGCGTGGACAAAATCACTGCTAGGCTGGCGACTGAAAGTAAGCATCAGGGAACGCAATATGGCGGTTTGCTAGCTAGCTTGTTGCACAAGGTTCCTGGTGCCCAGCAATGCAACGTCAGCTGGGAAAACAAGCATGGGACGCTTGATGAAGATCAGGCTGTTGCGTTGCTAGAGGAGGCCGATAGTGAGTCTCTGGCAGGGGTGACGCTTGGCGGCCGCAAAAACTGAGTGCAACACCCGACCATTTCGGTAAGGTGTTGCCCCATGTCCTATCACGAACTCAGCGCCACAGAGCGCGTCACGATCCAGATCGGCCTGTGCAATGGCTTCAGCCAGCGCAGGCTTGCCCGGCT
>NZ_MACM02000135.1:0-1100 GCF_001675465.2 Pseudomonas sp. AU12215 | reverse complement strand
AGAATCCCATGACCAAATCTATTGCCACCGCCTCGATCAACCGCGAAACCGCAGTCGCCCTCATCGACGCGGCGCTCGCTGCGGCCCGTGCCATCGGCATCCCGGCTGCCGTCGCCGTCGTCGACGCCACCGGTAACCTGCGCGCGTTCGAGCGCACCGACGATGCGCCGTTCCTTACCGTCGATGTTGCCATCGACAAGGCCTGGAGTTCCGCCTCGTTTGGGTTCCCGACCCATGTCTGGAACGACTATGTGACCAACGATCCAAAAGTGGCGCCGCTAGCCTATCGCCCTCGGATGGTCGCTGTCGGCGGCGGTTATCCGATTCTGGAGGATGGGAAGTTGATCGGCGGCATAGGCATCTCCGGAGGCAACTATCAGCAGGATCAGGATGCGTGCGTCGAGGCACTCATGAAAATCGGGTTCCAGTTGCCAGCCTGACGACTGTGAGGCCATCACCGGTGGTAATGGCCAACAGATCCAACCTTTGAGAGGCCTAATGATGGAAGCGTTCGTCGTCTTTACGCGGGAAGAAACCAGCGACCCACATGCACTCGCAACCTATTCTGCAGGCGTCGGACCATCGTTCGATGGTCACGACGTTACCTTTCTCGCCGCTTATGGCGCGATCCAGCATTTGGAGGGGCCGCCCATCGAAGGGGCCGTAATCTTGCGTTTCCCGACGATGCAGGCCGCTCGCGACTGGTATGACAGTCCCGCCTACCAAACCATCGCTGCTCATCGCTTTGCCGGTTCTCGTTACCGCGCCTTTATCATTGAAGGGCGGCGGTGACATACCGACAGAAGCACTTCGGCGCTGACCACGAGGTATCGGCGTGTGAACTCGCATCTTGGGAATCTGTGGGGGGGACCAAGACAGCGGCGCTAGGGGCTCATATCGTCGATCGGATCAGAGAGTTGCTCGGCGAGAATGGGTTATCTATTGCCGAGCTGACGGAGCGGAGCCGCCCTCTCCCAACGGATTGATTCAATCGTTGACGCTCCTCCTATCCGGATCCGGGTTTTCGCACGCTGATCAACAGAGTTACAGCGCGCAACGCCTGTAGTGGGCATCAGGGGATGGGTGGCAATCAGGATGAT
>NZ_MACM02000134.1:0-2523 GCF_001675465.2 Pseudomonas sp. AU12215 | reverse complement strand
TCGAGCGGTTTCACAACCCACGAATGCGTCGTAGAGTCGCCCGGCAAGATTTGAAGTTTTCAGCCCTTTTCAAACCGTCCGTGGAAATGGGGTAGAACCCAGGGCGGCGAAAGCCGCTGTAGAACCATGACGGATGTTTGTCATGAAGACCCCTATGCATTCCTGGATGGACGACCCACATCGCGGTGGCCAGTCCGGTAGTGCGATGCAACTGTCGAGGCTCGTACCAACGCGTGTATATCGATCCTGATAAATTCCTGGACCATTCCACTCTAGGGATGGAGCCTCGTGAGTGGCCATGAGCCTGGATACGAGCAAGCGTCCCCGCTCCTTGGGTATTCTCCAGCGGCAAGCAGACCGACACTCCTGAGACAGGCAAATGGCTATTACTTCTCGGCGCCGCCAAAGTTACCATGCATAGACCCGATTAGGAGCTGCTGAACGGAGTGATTGTGCAGGGGGGCTGTGCGCTTGCTCTGGCGTCACTTGCATCGTCCAGCGCCGGGGCTCGGGGCCTGATTAACTACACGGCTCGCAGACTCCTGGCCTTGCGGTTAGCGATGCGCGCACCAGCAGTTATGGTCTCCGTGCCGGCGGAGCGATGCGACAGCTTGATTTGGTGTATCCGGTACAGTTCGTGATCGCGCATCTAGGCCGCCGGGCAGTCGGGAGGGCACACGCGAACATCTGAGGCCAGAGCCAGAGAGCGGAGTTCGAATCGGAGATTTTTGGGCTAGGGAAGACCGAGACTCAGCTGTTGTTCGCGCGTGGAGCGCTTGAGTGGCTAAGGGGCAGTGCGCAAACGGTTTGTTTTGCCGTTACACATCCATTGCCCCAAGGGGCTAGGCCGCCTTAGCTGCAGCAAAGCGATTCAAGGTCGACGTGGCGGCTCTCTGGAAACTCGACCTAAGACCACCGTATTCCTGAGTCCGGTCCACGAGTCCCTCGACTGCTGGAAGGTCGCCGACAACGAGCTAGCTATTACTCTCAGCGAGAAGTGCATGGTTTCGTAGAAGAGCTCCCCTGGTTTTCAAAGTGGACAAAAGAAGAGCAGCATGCTCGGAGTGATGCTTTCAAATAGCGCTGGGTCATGCCAGATGTAGAGGTGCGCGCCTAGTCGAGCTTATAGAGTTCTTCAGTTCAGGATTTAATGCCACGGCGGCCGCAAAAACTGAGTGCAACACCCGACCATTTCGGTAAGGTGTTGCCCCATGTCCTATCACGAACTCAGCGCCACAGAGCGCGTCACGATCCAGATCGGCCTGTGCAATGGCTTCAGCCAGCGCAGGCTTGCCCGGCTGATGAACCGCAGCCCCTCGACGGTCAGCCGTGAGATCCGGCGCAACCGGAATGCTCAAGGCGAGTACGTTGCAGACGATGCCCAGCGCTTGATGCATACACGCCGCGTGGTCTGTCGACCCGCAAAACGGCTGGTGCCCGGCAACGAGTTGTTCGAGCTGGTCGCCCACCTGCTGCGACAGCGCTTTTCTCCCGAGCAGATTGCCGGCAAGCTGCGAACCATGAAATCCCCAAGCTTCGAAGACGCCTACGTCTGCCGCGAGACAATCTACAACGCGATCTATGCCCTGCCGGTCGGCGAGCTGCGCAAGGAGCTGATCATCTGTCTGCGGCAGGGCAAGACTACCCGCCGGCCGCGCTCCGGCGGGGTGGATCGACGTGGCCAGATCCCCGACATGGTCAGCATCCACGTACGCCCACCGGAGATCGAAGACCGCCTGATGCCCGGTCACTGGGAGGGCGATCTGATCAAGGGCAAGGCCAACGCCTCGGCGGTAGCCACCCTGGTCGAGCGTACCAGCGGCTACCTGATCCTGGCGAAGATGAACGATGCGACGGCGACCTCGGCGGTGGAGGGCTTCAGCGCGGCGCTGAACCGCATGCCGCTGGCTGTACGCAAGAGCATGACCTACGACCAGGGGCGAGAGATGGCGCGGCACGCGGAAATCACCCAGAAGACCGGTGTGGCGATCTACTTCTGCGACCCACACAGCCCCTGGCAGCGCGGCAGCAACGAGAACATCAACGGCCTGATCCGCCAGTACCTGCCCAAGGGCACGGACTTGTCGGTGTACAGCCAGGAGCAGTTGGATGCCATTGCCTACGAACTGAACATCCGACCGCGCAAGCGCTTCAATTGGAAATGCCCGATTGAGGTCATGACAGAGGTAGTGGCGTTGCAGCATGATGCACCTGCTTCAATCCAGTAACCGTGTTGCACTCAGCTTCTGCAACCGCCTACTCCCCGTCTTGCATTCCAACCAACGGAATAACCGCTCCCCTCCAGCTGCCGCTGTCCTGCGTTTGACGGCTAAGCTTAGGTCACTGTCCGCATCTGGCCCAGGCCGTGTAAAAACGCAGCAAGTGATGGCAATAAACTGCCGGTGGATTTTCTCAGCGTCCAGAAGGCCGCCGGATGCCCTATCAGGCGCATTCGGTTATTCTGGTTGCTATGGCACTTTAGGCTTCAGCACGACTGATGGAGGACGGTAGGACTCGTAAAAC
>NZ_MACM02000133.1:0-320 GCF_001675465.2 Pseudomonas sp. AU12215 | reverse complement strand
CTTTGCCGTCGTGCTTTTCGCGCTCCAGCAGATTGACCAGATCGACCGTGGAGTAGAAGCGCACGCGCTTGCCATGCCGGGTGATGCCGGACACGGCCAGCGCGGTGGCTAGGTGGGTTTTACCGGTGCCTGGCCCACCGATCAGCACCACGTTCTGCGCGGTGTCGGTAAAGGCCAGGCTGGCCAGCTCGCTGATCAGGCGTGCGTCGGCGCTAGAGGCGTTGAAATCGAAGCTGGCCAGATCGCGGTGCATCGGCAGCTTGGCCATGTTCATCTGGTGGCTCACCGAGCGCATGGCGCGATCTGTGTGCTCTTGTTCC
>NZ_MACM02000132.1:0-224 GCF_001675465.2 Pseudomonas sp. AU12215 | reverse complement strand
TTCCAGGATGTTCCGGTAGCTCGTCACTGTCGGGTCGAAGACAATCTCGATCCCCTCGGCATGCGTGCCGTGATTACGATACGTGGCGTTCGGAATATCGCCGCCCGTGTAACCCACACGGGTCGAGATGATGCCGGGCCGCTTGCGGATCAGATCCTGCATGCCCCAGAAACATCCTCCTGCGAGAACAGCGCGCTGATGCATGTTAAGCCTCCTCTACTTGA
>NZ_MACM02000130.1:0-133629 GCF_001675465.2 Pseudomonas sp. AU12215 | reverse complement strand
AGCGGGGGCGCCRATGAAGCGTTTTATCCARGGAGAGCATCGAGGCCAAAGCGCGCTGCTTCCCGAGAGCCTGGATGACTACGTGGCGGACACMAACCCGGTGCGGGTGGTCGATGTTTTCGTCGATGAACTCAACCTTGGCCAGTTGGGTTTCGAGGGCGTCGTCCCGGCTGAAACAGGTAGCCCCGCTTACCATCCTGCCGACCTGCTGAAGATCTACATCTACGGCTATCTCAATCGCATCCAGTCCAGCCGCCGTCTCGAACGCGAGGCTCACACATCGGTGTCTAGGGGTTGACTTAATGGATAAGACATGGCTGCATCTACTGCTACGCGCGGCCCAGCCATGCGTACTGGGACCTGTCGCCAGGGCTGGATTTCGAGACGAAGCTGATCGCCAAGACCAACGCCGCCGAGGTGCTGGAAGAAGAACTGAGCCGCAAGGGCTATGTCTGCGCGCCGATCAACCTGGGCGCCAACACCGACCCCTACCAGCCCATCGAGCGCCAGCAGCGCCTGACCCGGCAAATCCTTGAAGTGTTGCTGCGCTTCCGCCACCCGGTGACCATCGTCACCAAGGGCTCGCTGATCCTGCGCGACCTCGACCTGCTGGCGGAGCTGGCGAGACAGAATCTGGTCGCCGTGATGATCAGCCTCACCACGCTGGACGATGAGCTCAAGCGCATCCTCGAGCCCCGCGCCGCTGCACCCTCCGCCCGCCTGCGGGCGATCCGCGTGCTGCGCGAGCAAGGCATTCCGGTGGGCGTACTGTGTTCGCCGATGATCCCGATGATCAACGACCGTGAGCTGGAAGCCTTGCTCGAAGCGGCCCACGAGGCCGGCGCCCAGAGCGCCAGCTACATGATGCTGCGCCTGCCGCGCGAGGTCGGCCCGTTGTTCGAGGAATGGCTGGCGGCGCACTACCCGCAGCGCGCCAACCACGTGATGAGCCTGATCCGCCAACTGCGCGGCGGGGAAATCTATGACAGCCGCTTCGGCCACCGTTTTCGCGGCGAAGGCCCGTTCGCCGACCTGTTGGCCAAGCGCTTCGAGGTTGCCATGCGCCGCCTGGGATTGGGCCGGCGCGGCAGCTTCAACCTGGACTGCACGGCGTTCGCCCCACCGCGCAGCCAGATGAGCTTGTTCTGACGCTCTAGCGGAAAATTCGACAAGCGCAACGACATCACGGCAACATCGCAATGCCATGATAGCTTGCCGATATCATCTTTAAATTTCGGCGAAACATCATGAAAAAGCTCATTCCAGAGCGGTTTTTTAATTTTGGTTTAATCTTCGCTGTCTAGGGTTTGAGCACAAAGTGACTAACCGGTCACGCCAGTTTTTTTCCCACGCCTGTGTCTTTTCTCCCTGGGGAGAGCGTCGGCTGACGTGGGAAAATTCTTCGTCATTCTTCGAGGCTGATACATGAACGACAAAACGCACGGTGAGGATCACGCCCACGAATCTGCTGACGAGGCGCTGCGCCATATCGTCGAAGGATTCCGCCAGTTCCGCCATGATGTCTTCCCGCAACAGGAAGAGCTGTTCAAGAAGCTGGCCCATGCGCAGAACCCGCGCGCCATGTTCATTACCTGCGCCGATTCGCGCATCGTTCCGGAGCTGATCACCCAGAGCTCGCCGGGCGACCTGTTCGTTACCCGCAACGTCGGCAACGTGGTGCCGCCCTACGGCCAGATGAACGGTGGCGTGTCCACCGCCATCGAGTTCGCGGTCATGGCCCTCGGCGTGCAGCACATCATCGTTTGCGGCCACTCCGACTGCGGCGCGATGAAAGCAGTGCTGGCGCCGCAGACGCTGGAAGGCATGCCGACGGTAAAAGCCTGGCTGCGCCACGCCGAAGTAGCCCGCACCGTGGTCGCGCAGACCTGCGGTTGCGCGACCCAGGAGCATCTGGGTGTGCTGACCGAAGAGAACGTGGTCGCCCAGCTGGATCACCTGAAGACGCACCCGTCCGTGGCCGCGCGCCTGGCGTCCGGCCAACTGTTCATCCATGGCTGGGTCTACGACATCGAAACCAGCGCCATCAAGGCCTACGACGCCCAGGAAGGCCGCTTCCGTGCGCTCGACGGCGAGGGCCCGACCCCGAGCGCGACGCCGCGCCCGCGTTACTCGCCCCAATAAGCGTTCAGCTTCCGTAATGCCCGGGCGCGGCGGCCCAGCAGAACAAACGCCGCGCCCCTTC
Source organism: Pseudomonas sp. AU12215 (assembly GCF_001675465.2). Lineage (NCBI taxonomy): Bacteria > Pseudomonadati > Pseudomonadota > Gammaproteobacteria > Pseudomonadales > Pseudomonadaceae > Pseudomonas > Pseudomonas sp. AU12215. The sequence goes on along the minus strand of NZ_MACM02000130.1, from coordinate 131,426 downwards.
TCTGATTTGCTCCCTGCCTGAGGCGCACGCGTCCACCGCGTACGCCGTCCCTTTGAATTGCGCGTGTCGATGCGGTCGAGACCGGTGTCGTGGGCTTTCGCGCGCCCGAAAAATGCTCAGGAGAACAGCGTCATGTCGGTTCCCCACTCTGTTCCACGCGGATTTTCCCAGCTGCGCCAAGTGCTGCCACGCGATCTGCTCGCCTCGGTGGTGGTTTTCCTCGTCGCCCTGCCGTTGTGCATGGGCATCGCCATCGCCTCGGGCATGCCGCCGGCCAAGGGGCTGGTAACCGGCATTATCGGCGGCCTGGTCGTCGGCTTTCTGGCCGGCTCGCCGCTGCAGGTCAGCGGACCGGCGGCGGGGCTCGCCGTGCTGGTCTTCGAACTGGTGCGCGCTCATGGCATGGCCATGCTCGGGCCCATCCTGCTGCTGGCCGGCGCGTTGCAGCTACTGGCGGGAAGGCTGCGCCTGGGCTGCTGGTTCCGCGTGACCTCGCCGGCGGTGGTCTATGGAATGCTCGCCGGCATCGGCATCCTCATCGTGCTGTCGCAGGTCCACGTGATGCTCGACCTCAAGCCCCAGGCATCCGGGCTGGATAACCTACTGGCCTTCCCCTCCGCGCTTTTGTCCGAGGCCAGCGGTTTCGATGCTGCGCTGCTCGGGCTGGGTACCATGATGTGCATGGCGTTGTGGGATCGCTTCAAACCGAGCCGGCTGCGCATGCTGCCCGGAGCCCTGATCGGCGTGAGCCTGGCGACGTTGGCAAGCATCGTCCTGGAACTCAACGTGCTGCGCGTGAGCGTTCCGCAGAACCTTGGCGATGCCATCGACTGGCTGCGCCCCGACGATCTCGGCGCCCTGCTCGACCCGACTATTCTATTGGCCGCCGTGGTGGTCGCCTTCATTGCCAGCGCCGAGACGCTGCTCTCTGCCGCTGCCGTGGACCGCATGCACAGCGGCCCTCGCTCGGACATGGACCGCGAGCTGAGCGCCCAGGGCGTGGGCAACATGCTCTGCGGGCTGGTTGGCGCATTACCGATGACCGGTGTGATCGTGCGCAGCTCGGCCAACGTGCAGGCGGGCGCGCGCAGCCGCGCCTCGGCGATCTTCCACGGGCTTTGGCTGCTGGGTTTCGTCGTGCTGCTGGGCGGGCTACTGCGACAGATACCCATTGCCAGCCTGGCGGGTGTGCTGGTCTACACCGGCATCAAGCTGGTGGACCTCAAGGCGCTGCGCTCGCTGGGGCGCTATGGGCGCATGCCGGTGCTGGTGCATGCGGTGACCGCGCTGGCAATTGTCGCCACCGACCTGCTGACCGGCGTGCTGCTGGGCTTCGCGCTGACGGTACTGAAGCTGGTGTTCAAGGCCGCGCGGCTGAAGATCAACCTGCGCTACGACGATGAAGGCAATGGCGCCGAACTGCGGCTGGTGGGCGCAGCGACCTTCCTCAAGGTGCCGGCGCTGTCCCAGGCGCTGCAGTCGGTGAAGCCGGGAACGCACCTGCGCGTACCGTTGCAGCACCTGAGCTACATCGACCACGCGTGCATGGAGTTGCTCGAGGACTGGGGCCGCAGCGCCGCGGCCAGCGACTGCCGACTGTCCCTAGAAGGCAACGGCCTGCGTCGCCGCGTGGAGGGCCGGGTGCGCGCGCTGCAGAGCGCAGGCTGAGCCTCAGTCGCGGCCCAGCTCGAGCTCGACGCCGAACTGCCGCGACAGGCACGGCCACTGCTGCCAGGCCATCACGACCTGCGGGTCGTTGAGGCGGGCGCGGTAGCTGATGGCGGATTCGGCGCTGAAGGTGCTGTCGTCGAGCATGCCGTTGACCGCATGGTGCACCGCTTCATCCAGCTGATTGGCGAAAGGCTCGCCGATCAGCTGGTGCGCCACCAGGTTGGCCACGGTGGTATCCAGCGGGATCAGCGGCTGGTTGAAGTGGGCAATGTAGCGGTCGTTCACTTCCTCCACCAGGCGGTGGGCAAGGTAGGACTCGTCCAGCAGCGCGTCCAGGCCGTCGTGGCCGTCGAGCAGCGCCGGCGGGGTGAGGAAGAACTGTTCGGCGAGCTTGAGCACCGGCTTGATGCGGTCCTCGATGCCGGCCGCTCGCGCCACGGCGTTGGCGGCATCGAGGAAATCCGGCACCTGCTCGATATAGGCATGCACGAAGCGCGTCAGCGTACCGCTGGGGTCCTCGCCGGCCAGGGCGATGCTCGGGTGCAGGCTTTGCAGTTGGCTCTGGATCAGGCGGGCGAGATGCCCATGGCGGGATTCGAGCAGATGGGCATTCCGGATCAGCTCACGCAGTGCAGCGGTGTTCATGACAACTCCAAGACAACGGGTTTGGAAAGTGAAGAAAGACCTTAGCCGCACCCCGGGCGTAGCTAAGACGCGATTGTCATATTCATGAACTGGTTATGCCGACGCGGCATATCAGACGGCCAGCATGGTACTCCAAAGCCGCGCCGTCCGTGGCTTTGAGATCGCACTTCGGTCTTTCAAACACAGTTTTTACTCTGCGTTGTTATGTCGCAACCCGTGGCTATACTCCGCTTCGACACACCGAAAACCTGATGGACCCGGCCTGCCCTGCGTGCTGCCGAGGTAAGACGTCAAAGTAAGTTGTCTTGGCGGTCACTCCCTTGGCCGTTGGCTTGTTCAGGCTCGCCCCCTCTGCAATGGGGATCGCAGCCAGGGCGCTTTGCCGGCGGGATAAAAACAACGATAAGGGGAACCCGAATGCTGCGACATCCACGAGTCTGGATGGGCTTCCTTTTGCTCTTGGCTTTCAGTCAGGCAAACGCCGCCTGGACGGTCAACATGGCCCCCGGTGCGACGGAAGTCAGTCGTAACGTCTTCGATCTGCACATGACGATCTTCTGGATCTGCGTCGTCATCGGCATCGTCGTCTTTGGCGCGATGTTCTGGTCGATGATCGTCCACCGCCGATCCACCGGGCAGCAGCCCGCGCATTTCCACGAGAGCACCACGGTGGAAATCCTCTGGACCGTCATTCCCTTCCTGATCCTGGTGGTGATGGCCGTCCCGGCCACCAAGACGCTGATCCACATGTACGACACCTCGGAGCCCGAGCTGGACGTGCAGGTCACCGGCTACCAGTGGAAGTGGCAGTACAAGTACCTGGGCCAGGACGTGGAGTTCTTCTCCAACCTCGCCACGCCCCAGGACCAGATCCACAACAAGGCCGACAAGGACGAGCACTACCTGCTCGAAGTGGACAACCCGCTGGTGCTGCCGGCCGGGGTCAAGGTGCGCTTCCTGGTCACCTCCAGCGACGTGATCCACTCCTGGTGGGTGCCGGCCTTCGCGGTCAAGCGCGATGCCATTCCCGGCTTCGTCAACGAGGCCTGGACCAAGGTCGACCAGCCCGGCATCTACCGCGGCCAGTGCGCCGAGCTGTGCGGCAAGGACCACGGCTTCATGCCCATCGTCGTCGACGTGAAGTCCAAGCCCGACTTCGACAAGTGGCTGGCCGAGCGCAAGGAAGAGGCGGTCAAGCTCAAGGAGCTGACCAGCAAGGAGTGGACGAAGGAAGAGCTGGTCGCCCGTGGCGACAAGGTCTACCACACCATCTGCGCCGCCTGTCACCAGCCTGAAGGCCAGGGCATGCCGCCGATGTTCCCGGCGCTCAAGGGCTCGAAGATCGTCACCGGACCCAAGGAGCACCACCTGGAGACCGTGTTCAACGGCGTCCAGGGCACGGCCATGGCGGCCTTCGGCAAACAGCTCTCGGAAGTCGACATCGCCGCGGTGATCACTTACGAGCGCAACGCCTGGGGCAACAACGACGGCGACATGGTGACCCCGCAGGACGTGGTCGCCTACAAGCAGAAACAACAATAAGGAGGCCGCGATGAGTACAGTGATCGATCACCCCGACCATTCTCACGCCGGCGACCACCACCACGGCCCTGCCAAGGGCCTGATGCGCTGGGTTCTGACCACCAACCACAAGGACATCGGCACGCTGTACCTGTGGTTCAGCTTCTGCGCCTTCCTGCTCGGCGGCTCCTTCGCCATGGTGATCCGTGCCGAGCTGTTCCAGCCTGGCCTGCAGATCGTCGAGCCGGCGTTCTTCAACCAGATGACCACCATGCACGGCCTGGTGATGGTCTTCGGCGCGGTGATGCCGGCCTTCGTCGGCCTGGCCAACTGGATGGTGCCGCTGATGATCGGCGCGCCGGACATGGCGCTGCCACGGATGAACAACTTCAGCTTCTGGCTGCTGCCGGCGGCCTTCGGCCTGCTGGTGAGCACCCTGTTCATGCCCGGCGGCGGCCCGAACTTCGGCTGGACCTTCTACGCGCCGCTGTCGACGACCTTCGCGCCGCACAGCGTGACCTTCTTCATCTTCGCCATCCACCTGATGGGCATGAGTTCGATCATGGGCGCGATCAACGTGATCGCCACCATCCTCAACCTGCGCGCACCGGGCATGACGCTGATGAAGATGCCGCTGTTCGTCTGGACCTGGCTGATCACCGCCTTCCTGCTGATCGCGGTGATGCCGGTGCTGGCGGGTTGCGTGACGATGATGCTGATGGACATCCACTTCGGCACCAGCTTCTTCAGCGCGGCCGGCGGCGGCGACCCGGTGCTGTTCCAGCACGTGTTCTGGTTCTTCGGCCACCCCGAGGTGTACATCATGATCTTGCCGGCGTTCGGCGCCGTCAGCTCGATCATCCCGGCCTTCAGCCGCAAGCCGCTGTTCGGTTACACCTCGATGGTCTACGCCACCGCCTCGATCGCCTTCCTGTCCTTCGTCGTCTGGGCGCACCACATGTTCGTGGTCGGCATCCCGCTGGTGGGCGAGCTGTTCTTCATGTACGCGACCATGCTGATCGCCGTGCCCACCGGAGTGAAGGTGTTCAACTGGGCGTCGACCATGTGGCAGGGCTCGCTGACCTTCGAGACGCCGATGCTGTTCGCCGTGGCCTTCGTCATCCTGTTCACCATCGGCGGCTTCTCCGGGCTGATGCTGGCCATCGCCCCGGCGGACTTCCAGTACCAGGACACCTACTTCGTGGTGGCGCACTTCCACTACGTGCTGGTGCCCGGCGCGATCTTCGGCATCTTCGCCTCGGCCTACTACTGGCTGCCGAAATGGACCGGCCACATGTACGACGAGACCCTGGGCAAGCTGCACTTCTGGATGAGCTTCATCGGCATGAACCTGGCGTTCTTCCCGATGCACTTCGTTGGCCTGGCCGGCATGCCGCGGCGGATTCCGGACTACAACCTGCAGTTCGCCGATTTCAACATGGTCTCGTCCATCGGCGCCTTCATGTTCGGCACCACGCAGTTGCTGTTCCTGTTCATCGTCATCAAGTGCATTCGTGGCGGCCCGGCAGCGCCGGCCAAGCCGTGGGACGGCGCGGAAGGCCTGGAGTGGACGATTCCGTCGCCCGCGCCGTACCACACCTTCACCACGCCTCCGGAAGTGAAATAACGATGTTCCTGTAGGAGCGAGCTTGCTCGCGAACGCTTTCTCCCGGTTCGCGAGCAAGGGCTAGGCGCCCCCACGCTCCTACAAGAGAGGAATCGACTCATGAGCGACGGCAACATCGAAACGCGCAAGCTGGTGACCCGGCTGGTCATTGCCGTGGTCGCCATGTTCGCCTTCGGCTTTGCCCTGGTGCCGCTGTACGACGTGATGTGCAAGGCGCTGGGCATCAACGGCAAGACCTCCGGCACCGCCTACCAGGGCGATGGCCAGGTGGTCGATCAGTCGCGCGAGGTGAAGATCCAGTTCGTCGCCAACAACAACATCGACATGGTCTGGGAATTCCACCCCGAGTCGGAGCAACTGGCGGTGCACCCGGGTGCGGTGAACCAGATGCTGTTCGTCGCGCGCAACCCCACCGACAAGCCGATGACCGCCCAGGCGATCCCGAGCATCGCGCCGTCAGTGGCGGCCACCTACTTCCACAAGACCGAATGCTTCTGCTTCACCCAGCAGGTCCTGCAGCCGGGCGAGCGCATCGAAATGCCGGTGCGTTTCATCGTCGACCGCGACCTGCCCAAGGATGTGCGTCACCTGACGCTGGCTTACACGCTGTTCGACATCACTGCCCGCAAGCCACCCGTGGCCAGTAACGAGCGCTGAAGGGCAAAGGAGAACAAGAGAGATGGCAACCCACGATCCCTATTACGTCCCCGCGCAGAGCAAGTGGCCGATCATCGCCACCGTCGGCATGCTGGTGACGCTGTTCGGCGTCGGCACCTGGATGAACGACATGAGCGCCGGCAAGGAGCATTCCCACGGTCCGTGGATCTTCTTCGCCGGCGGGCTGATCCTGGCGTACATGCTGTTCGGCTGGTTCGGCAACGTCATCCAGGAAAGCCGCGGCGGGCTCTACAGCCCGCAGATGGATCGCTCGTTCCGCTGGGGCATGAGCTGGTTCATCTTCTCCGAGGTGATGTTCTTCGCCGCCTTCTTCGGCGCGCTGTTCTACGTGCGCCACTTCGTCAACCCGTGGCTGGGCGGCGAAGGGCACCACGGCATCTCGCACATGCTCTGGCCGCAGTTCGAGACCGGCTGGCCGCAGCTGAGCAACCCGGACAACAAGCTCTTCCCGCCGCCCAAGGAAGTGATCGATCCGTGGAAGCTGCCGCTGATCAACACCCTGCTGCTGGTCACCTCCAGCTTCACCGTGACCTTCGCCCACCACGCCCTGAAGAAGAACCATCGCGGCCCGCTGAAGATGTGGCTGGCGGCGACCGTAGCGCTGGGTGCGTGCTTCCTGGTACTGCAGGCTTACGAGTACCACGAGGCTTACAGCGAGCTGGGCCTGACCCTGGGTTCGGGCATCTACGGCGCGACCTTCTTCATGCTCACTGGCTTCCACGGCGCCCACGTGACCATCGGCGCGATCATGCTGAGCATCATGCTGATCCGCATCATCCGCGGGCACTTCGATGCCGACAAACACTTCGGCTTCGAGGCGGCCAGTTGGTACTGGCACTTCGTCGACGTGGTGTGGATCGGGCTGTTCATCTTCGTTTACGTGCTGTGAGGACGCTCCGCCCGCGACAAGCTCAAAAGCCCCTCACCCTAACCCTCTCCCAAAGGGAGAGGGGACCGTTCGGCGCAGGATGAAACCGTGGCGTCAGCCGGCACGGACAGCCCCCTCTCCCTGAGGGAGAGGGCTGGGGTGAGGGGAACGCAGGCACAAGGCTTCAGAGGAAGACAATTGCTCCAACCCAGAGCAAGACGGAACTAGAAATGCCAGGGCGCAGAGCTGCCGAGTTGGCCGCTGAAGAAGCCCCAGGCGATCAGAGCGAGAGTCAGGGCGGTGAGGGTGACACGGACGGTCAGCGCATTGACCACCCGCGAACCGTGGCCCTCGTCCTTGACCAGGAAGAACAGGCCACTGAACAGGCTGACGACGGTCGCCAGCAACAACAGAACGATCGCAGCTTTGAGCACTACCGGCCTCCTGTCCGCAGGGGACTGGGGTTGAGGGGGATGTCTTGCAGTATAGCCAGCACGCTACCGAGCACCGTCAGGGCCGTACCACGCGCGCCTTCCGGCCCGGCATCGCGCCGACCCTGGTGGTCCTCGCGCTGTTGCCGGTGCTGATTGGCCTGGGTTTCTGGCAACTCTCCCGCGCCGCCGAAAAACGCACCCTTCTCGCCGCTGCCGAAGTGCGACGCCAGCAGGACCCGATCAGCATCGCCGAGCTCGAACGCCAACCGCCGCGCAGCTATGTTCGCGTGCGCCTGCAGGGCCAGCTCGACGCCGAGCACACCGCCCTGCTCGACAACCGCACCCGCAACGGCCAGGCCGGCGTCGAGGTGCTGCAACCCTTCTTCGACCGTGTTGGCCACCAGTGGCTGCTGGTCAACCGCGGCTGGGTGCCGTGGCCCGACCGCCGTGTGCCGCCAAAGATCGATACGCCCAGCCACGACCTGCTGCTGGACGCCTGGACCTATGTTCCGTCAGCCGCCGGACCGAGCGCTCCGGTCGCCGGCTGGCCACGCCTGATCACCCAGGTCGACGCCCCGTTCCTGTGGGACCAGCTCGGCCGCGAAGGCAGCCCGCTGGAAATCCGCCTGGAGCCGGGCGACGCCGCCTTCGACACCGACTGGCCGATCGTCGCCATGCCCCCGGAGCGACACGTCGGCTACGCCGTGCAGTGGTTCGCCCTGGCCATCGCACTCTCCGCCCTTTACCTCTACCTCGGCATCCGTCGCGCACGGGAGACCTTCGACCATGACCGCCATGACTCTGTCTGACTCCTCCGCCCGCCGCCGCGGGCGCGTGCAACTGCTGCTGATCCTCGGCATGGTGCTGGGGCCAATGCTGCTCGCCACCGCCATGTACAAGCTGCAGTTCTGGGTGCCGGAAGGCCGCAGCTACCACGGCGACCTGATCGCCACCGGGCAGACCCCGGCCGATCTCGGCGTGCAGGACGACAAGACCAGCGACCAGTGGCAACTGCTGGTCACCGCACCGGAAACCTGCGCCAGCGACTGCCAACAACTGGTCTACCTGGCGCGCCAGATCAATATCGGCCTGGGCCGCGAAGCCAGCCGCGCCGAACACGCGCTGGCCTTTGCCAAGCCGCTGCCGGCCGAGTTCACCGGCCTGCTCGACAAGGACTACCCGCGCCTTCAGCGCCTGGGCCTGACGCCCAACCAGCACACCGGCGCCCAGCCGCAACTGTGGATCGTCGACCCCCACGGCAACCTGGTGCTGCGCTACGACGCCAAGGCCAACGGCAAGTCGATCCTCAAGGACCTGCAGCTGCTGCTGAAGCTGTCCAACATCGGTTAAGAGCTCGCCAGCCCCAGACAACAACAAGATCGGGAGCGACGCATGATCCAGGCAAGACGCAAACCCGCCTTCTACCTCGCCGTGCTGGCCACGGCGCTGGCCTTCGTGGTCATCCTGCTGGGCGCCTATACGCGCCTGACCCACGCCGGCCTCGGCTGCCCGGACTGGCCCGGCTGCTACGGCTTCGTCCACGTGCCGCTGAACGATGCGCAATTGGCCCACGCCGAAATGCACTTCCCAGACTCACCGGTGGAGGCGCAGAAGGGCTGGAACGAGATGATCCACCGCTACTTCGCCGGTAGCCTCGGCCTACTGATCCTAGGGCTGGCGGTCCACGCACTGGTGCGTCGCGGCCGTGACGGCCAACCGATGCGCCTGCCGCTGATACTGCTCGCCGTGGTGATCGCCCAGGCTGCATTCGGCATGTGGACGGTCACCCTCAAGCTCTGGCCGCAGGTGGTCACTGCACACCTGCTGGGCGGCTTCACCACGCTGTCGCTGCTGTTCCTGCTCAGCCTGCGCCTGTCCGGCGCCTTCGCCCCGCTGCAACTGCCGTCGAAGTTGCGTGCACTGGCAGCCCTCGCCCTGCTGATGGTGATCGGGCAGATCGCCCTCGGTGGCTGGGTCAGCAGCAACTACGCCGCGGTGGCCTGCATCGACCTGCCGATGTGCCACGGCGAGTGGTGGCCGAACATGGACTTCGCCAACGGCTTCCACCTCACCCAGCACATCGGCCCCAACTACCTCGGCGGCCAGCTCGACAGCGACGCCCGCACGGCCATCCACATGACCCACCGCATGGGTGCGCTGTGCGTGACCGCAGTGATCCTGCTGCTGGCCTGGAACCTCCAGCGCCACGGCCTGATCGGCATTACCGCACTGATGCTGCTGGGGCTGTCGTTCCAGATCGGCCTGGGCATCAGCAACGTCCTGCTGCACCTGCCGCTGCCCGTCGCAGTGGCGCACAACGGCGGCGGCGCCTTCCTGCTGCTGATGCTGGTGCTGGTGAACTACCGGGTGCGCGCGCCCGCAACGAAACGCGTCGAGCTGCCCGCCGGCGGCCCGATCGCCCTGGACGCCCTGGAGCGCCCGGTGGCCTATCCCTCGCAAGGATGAGATTGCACAGTTGAGCACGACGGCCGGCCGGCGCCAAAGCGCGCCGGCCCCCATTCACCCGATGGAGAAATGCCCATGGCCAGCGTCATCAGCACTTCCAGCCAAGCCAGCTGGCGCGACCTGCTCGAACTGACCAAACCCAAGGTGGTCCTGCTCATGCTGATCACCTCGCTGATCGGCATGCTGCTCGCCACCAAGGCCGGCGTGCCCTGGCAGGTGCTGGTCTTCGGCAACCTCGGCATCGGCCTCTGCGCCGGCGGCGCGGCGGCGGTGAACCACGTGGTGGACAGGCGCATCGACTCGATCATGGCGCGTACCCACAAGCGCCCTTTGGCCGAAGGACGCGTCTCGCCACCCATCGCGCTGGGCTTCGCCATGCTGCTGTCGATCGCCGGGATGGCAGTCCTGCTGGTGTTCACCAACCAGCTGACGGCCTGGCTTACGCTGGCTTCGCTGCTGGGCTATGCGGCGCTTTACACCGGCTTCCTCAAGCGCGCCACGCCGCAGAACATCGTCATCGGCGGCCTCGCCGGCGCCGCCCCGCCGCTGCTGGGCTGGGTCGCGGTGACCGGGCAGGTCTCGGCCGAACCGCTGCTGCTGGTACTGATCATCTTCGCCTGGACACCGCCGCACTTCTGGGCGCTGTGCCTGCACCGCAAGGACGAGTACGCCAAGGCCGACATCCCGATGCTGCCGGTGACCCATGGCGAGCACTACACCAAGCTGCACATCCTGCTCTACACCCTGGTGCTGTTCGCCGTGACGCTGATGCCCTTCGCCATCCACATGGCCGGCCTGGTCTACCTGCTCGCCGCGCTGGCCCTGGGCGCACGCTTCCTCGACTGGGCCTGGGCGCTCTACTGCGGCAGCCGACCCCATGCGGCGATCAAGACCTTCAAGTACTCTATCGCCTACCTGTTCCTGCTGTTCATCGCGCTGCTGGTGGACCACTACCTGCCGCTGCACCTGAACTACTGAGGCCGGTTCGCGGGTTCGCTCCGAAGGGGCGGGCCCGCAAGTCCAGCGCTCGCCCAGACGTCCCGACCCACGAGTACCCCATGACCCGAGTCAACAAGACCGTCTTCATCCTCGTCGCCATCGTCGCCGTGATCCTCGGCCTCACTGTCCAGAAGGTGCTCAACCAGCGCCACCAGCTCGACCCGACCGTGCTGCTCGACGCCGGCATCGTGATCCTGCCGCAAACCCGCAGCGTCCCCGACCTGACCTTCACCGACCAGGACAGCCAGCCGTTCCAGACCGCCAGCCTGAAGGACAAGTGGTCCCTGCTGTTCTTCGGCTACACCTTCTGCCCGGACGTCTGCCCCACCACCCTGGCGCAACTGCGCGAGCTGCAGACCAAGCTGCCGCCGGAAGTGGCGAAGAACCTGCAGGTGGTGTTCGTCAGCGTAGACCCGCACCGCGATACCGCGCCGCGCATCAAGGAATACCTCGGCTTCTTCAATGCCGGCTTCAAGGGCATCACCGGCTCGGAAGAGAATGTGCAGAAACTGGCGAATGCCATGAGCATTCCCTACATCCCGGCCGACACCAGCAAGCCCAACTACACCGTCGACCACAGCGGCAACCTGGTGCTGATCGGCCCGGACGGCACTCAACACGGCTTCATCCGCGCCCCGCTGCACAACGACAAGCTGGTCGCCCAGCTCCCCAGCGTGATCAGCCCCGCCAACTGAGTCCCGCGACACCGTGTCTCACCCCCAACGGCCACCCGATACAGGTGGCCGTTGTTTTTTCTGCGTCATTCGTCTCGATACCAGGCAAACGCGAACTTTCTGCTAAACCTCATCTCATGGCTCTGGCGCGGTGTAATACGCGGTCTTGATGCTTTCGGGTGATTTTCCTGACCTCGTAGTCAATGTAAAAAATCTGCTACACAAAGTCAGGCATCAGGAATGACTCATACTCCATATTAGAAACATTAATTAACACCTATGCCTGAGCCTGTTGCAGGATTACCGGGCCTTTCGGTGGGCATGGGGAGTCTCTGATGGGTGGTCATTCACGGCGAGGATGACATTTCCGTCCGGTCACAATAGGCAATTAGGCTAAACACCAGGGTCCACGCGGCCTCGGTGGCGACCGGAAAACCACGGGTCCAAACGTGACTTGTAGTTATCGCTTCGTACCACTCCAGAACTTATTGATGCCCTCCAGGTTAGATTGCACAATGCCGCGGCCACCGGGTCACAGCCCGGTCCCACAATAAGAACTAGACCGTTGCCAGTTCGATAACCCGGGTCGCCAACGTAGTAGCCCGGACAATCCCAGGATCACGCAGGAGATTTGCGAGTGCAGATCGGTGTACCCCTCGAGACCCAAGCCGGTGAGACGCGGGTCGCAGCAACGCCGGAGACGGTCAAGAAACTGATCGGGCAAGGCCATCAGGTGGTCATCCAGAGCGGTGCGGGCGTCAGCGCCAGCCAGCCGGATGCCGCCTACGAAGCTGTCGGCGCGAAGATCGGCACTGCCGCCGATGCGCTCGGCGCGGAACTGGTGCTGAAGGTTGTCGCGCCCAGCGAAAGCGAGCTGGCGCAGATGAAATCCGGCGCCGTGCTGCTCGGCATGCTCAATCCGTTCAACAACGAGAACATCGCCCGCATGGCCGAGCGCGGTATCACCGCCTTCGCCCTGGAAGCCGCGCCGCGTACTTCCCGCGCGCAGAGCCTGGACGTGCTCTCCTCCCAGGCCAACATCGCCGGCTACAAGGCCGTGTTGCTCGCCGCCCACCACTATCCGCGCTTCATGCCCATGCTGATGACCGCCGCCGGCACCGTTAAGGCTGCCCGCGTGCTGATCCTCGGCGCCGGTGTCGCCGGCCTGCAGGCCATCGCCACGGCCAAGCGCCTGGGCGCGGTGATCGAGGCGTCGGACGTTCGTCCGGCGGTGAAGGAGCAGATCGAGTCCCTGGGTGCCAAGTTCGTCGACGTCCCCTACGAGACCGATGAAGAGCGCGAGTGCGCCGAAGGCGTCGGCGGTTACGCCCGCCCGATGCCCGCCTCGTGGATGGAACGCCAGGCCAAGGCCGTGCACGAACGCGCCAAGCAGTCGGACATCGTCATCACCACCGCACTGATTCCGGGCCGCAAGGCACCGACCCTGCTGCACGAAGCGACCGTCGCGGAAATGAAGCCAGGCTCGGTAGTCATCGACCTCGCGGCCTCGCAAGGCGGCAACTGCCCGCTGACCGAAGCCGACCAGGTGGTGGTCAAGAACGGCGTGACCATCGTTGGCCTGAGCAACCTGGCCGCGCTGGTACCGGCGGATGCCTCCGCACTCTACGCACGCAACCTGCTCGACTTCCTCAAGCTCACCCTGACCGCCGAAGGCTTCACGGTGAACCTGGAAGACGACATCGTCGCCGCCTGCCTGATGTGCCGCGACGGCCAGATCGTGCGCAAGAACGGCTGACGCACAACGCCCTTCTTATATATGAACGCCGGGCGCGAGCCCGGCCTCAAGACCGGTGAGAAACTATGGAAGACATGCTGATCTCCCACGGCATCTACAACCTGATCATCTTCGTGCTGGCGATCTACGTCGGCTACCACGTGGTCTGGAACGTCACCCCCGCGCTGCACACCCCGCTGATGGCAGTGACCAACGCCATTTCCGCAATCGTGATCGTCGGCGCCATGCTGGCCGCCGCCCTGACCGTCACCCCGCTGGGCAAGGCCATGGGCACCCTGGCCGTGGCCCTGGCTGCCGTGAATGTGTTCGGTGGCTTCCTGGTCACCCGCCGCATGCTGGAAATGTTCAAGAAGAAAGCGCCGAAGGCGGAGAAGCACTGACATGAGCATGAACCTCGTCACCCTCCTCTACCTCATCGCCTCGGTCTGCTTCATCCAGGCCCTCAAAGGCCTGTCGCACCCGACCACCTCGCGCCGCGGCAACCTGTTCGGCATGATCGGCATGGCCATCGCCGCGCTGACCACCGTCGCCCTGGTGTTCAAGATCAGCAGCGAAATCGCCACCACCGGCATCGTCTACGTGATCGTCGGCCTGCTGGTCGGCGGCACCGCCGGTTCGATCATGGCCAAGCGCGTTGAAATGACCAAGATGCCGGAACTGGTCGCCTTCATGCACAGCATGATCGGCCTGGCCGCCGTGTTCATCGCCATCGCCGCCGTGGTTGAGCCGCAGTCGCTGGGCATCGTGCAGAACCTGGGCGATACCATCCCCACCGGTAACCGCCTGGAGCTGTTCCTTGGCGCGGCCATCGGCGCCATCACTTTTTCCGGATCGGTGATCGCCTTCGGCAAGCTGTCGGGCAAGTACAAGTTCCGCCTGTTCCAGGGCGCCCCGGTACAGTTCAGCGGCCAACACCTACTCAACCTGGTGCTGGGCCTGACCACTCTGGGCCTGGGCCTGCTGTTCATGTTCACCGGTAACCTGACCGCCTTCGTGGTGATGCTGGCCCTGGCCTTCGTCCTCGGCGTGCTGATCATCATCCCGATCGGCGGCGCGGACATGCCGGTCGTGGTGTCGATGCTGAACTCCTACTCCGGCTGGGCCGCGGCAGGTATCGGCTTCTCGCTGAACAACTCGATGCTGATCATCGCCGGCTCCCTGGTGGGCTCCTCGGGCGCGATCCTCTCCTACATCATGTGCAAGGCGATGAACCGCTCGTTCTTCAACGTCATCCTCGGCGGCTTTGGCGCCGAAGCGGACGCTGGCGGCCCGGCCGGTGCGAAAGAAGCCCGCCCGGTGAAGTCCGGTTCGGCCGACGACGCCTCGTTCCTGCTGACCAACGCCGACAGCGTGATCATCGTTCCCGGCTACGGCCTGGCAGTGGCCCGCGCCCAGCATGCACTGATGGAACTGGCCGAGAAGCTGACCCACCGCGGCGTCAACGTGAAGTTCGCCATCCACCCGGTTGCTGGCCGTATGCCGGGCCACATGAACGTCCTGCTGGCCGAGGCCGAAGTGCCTTACGAGCAGGTGTTCGAGATGGAAGACATCAACTCCGAGTTCGGCCAGACCGACGTGGTGCTGGTCCTGGGCGCCAACGATGTGGTGAACCCAGCGGCGAAGAACGATCCGAAGTCGCCGATCGCCGGCATGCCGATCCTCGAGGCTTACAAAGCCAAGACCGTGATCGTCAACAAGCGCTCGATGGCCAGCGGCTACGCCGGCCTGGACAACGAACTGTTCTACCTGGACAAGACCATGATGGTCTTCGGCGACGCCAAGAAAGTCATCGAAGACATGGTCAAGGCCGTCGAATAAGACGACCGCTGATCCACAAGACACCGGCCTCGCGCCGGTGTCTTGCTTTCCGGCAAAGGGAAAACTCCTGAACTTTGGTAGTAAGAAGGCAACCGGCCGGGCGATTTTTCGACCTTGGTATAAGAGCCAAAAATCGCCGAGTCCCTAGACTGGCGGCCTCGCACTTCCTACTGCCCGAGGTTTTCCCATGTTCCGTGATCGCGTGCGTATGTCCTCCCTGTTGGACAAGGTGATGACTGCCGACCAGGCCGCGGCCCTTATCAAGGACGGCATGACCGTCGGCATGAGCGGTTTCACCCGCGCCGGCGAAGCCAAAGCCGTACCCAAGGCCCTCGCCGAGCGCGCCAAGCAGGAGCCGCTGCGCATCAGCCTGATGACCGGCGCCAGCCTGGGCAACGACCTCGACAAGCAGCTCACCGAGGCCGGTGTACTGGCCCGCCGCATGCCCTTCCAGGTCGACAGCACCCTGCGCAAGGCAATCAACGCCGGCGAGGTGATGTTCATCGACCAGCACCTGTCGGAAACCGTCGAGCAACTGCGCAATCACCAGCTCAAGCTGCCGGACATCGCCGTCATCGAAGCCGTCGCCATCACCGAGGAAGGCCACATCGTGCCGACCACCTCGGTGGGCAACTCGGCCAGCTTCGCGATCTTCGCCAAGCAGGTGATCGTCGAGATCAACGTCGCGCACAACACCAACCTGGAAGGCCTGCACGACATCTACATTCCAACCTACCGCCCAACCCGTACGCCGATCCCACTGACCAAGGTCGACGACCGCATCGGTAGCACCGCCATCCCGATCCCGGCGGAAAAGATCGTCGCCATCGTCGTCAATGACCAGCCGGACTCGCCGTCCACCGTGCTGCCGCCGGACGACGAGACCCAGGGCATCGCCAACCACCTGATCGACTTCTTCAAGCGTGAAGTGAACGCCGGACGCATGAGCAACAGCCTCGGCCCGCTGCAGGCCGGCATCGGCAGTATCGCCAACGCGGTGATGTGCGGGCTGATCGAGTCCCCCTTCGAGAACCTGACCATGTACTCCGAAGTGCTGCAGGACTCGACCTTCGACCTGATCGACGCTGGCAAGCTGCGCTTCGCCTCGGGCAGCTCCATCACCCTGTCGAGCCGCCGCAACGCCGACGTGTTCGGCAACCTGGAGCGCTACAAGGACAAGCTGGTCCTGCGCCCGCAGGAAATCTCCAACCATCCCGAAGTGGTGCGTCGCCTCGGCATCATCGGCATCAACACCGCGCTGGAGTTCGACATCTACGGCAACGTCAACTCCACCCACGTGGGCGGCACCAAAATGATGAACGGCATCGGCGGCTCGGGCGACTTCGCCCGCAACGCGCACCTGGCCATCTTCGTCACCAAGTCCATCGCCAAGGGCGGCAACATCTCCAGCGTGGTGCCGATGGTCAGCCACGTCGACCACACCGAGCACGATGTGGACATCCTGGTCACCGAAGTGGGTCTCGCCGACCTGCGCGGCCTGGCGCCGCGCGAGCGCGCCCGGGTGATCATCGACAACTGCGTGCACCCGTCCTACCGCGACGCCCTCAACAGTTACTTCGATGCCGCCTGCGAGCGCGGCGGGCATACCCCGCACATCCTGCGCGAGGCCCTGGAGTGGCATATCAATCTGGAAGAACGCGGTCACATGCTGGCGGCGAGCTGATCCGGAGCCTTCCGCGGGTCATTCAGCAATGAATGGCCCGCCAGGGTTTACAGCCGGAAAAAAACCACGTAAAAACACTACTGAACAGATTTTTATCCCGCTCCAACTGTTCAGTTTCCCCGCCGCCAACCTGGCCGGCACACGCAAAAAGCCACAGACGCCCACCGATTGCGCACCAGAATGGAGCGTAACGGTACAGTTCGCCCCGAAAAAGACCATTACAGTTCAAAATTACAATCGGCTGACCAACCGCAATACAGTACAACTGTACCTGTCATCTCTGACTGAAAAGTCAGATCATATGCTCAATCCATTCAGCAACTGACTACTCGCCACAAGCGAGAAGGATGACCACCATGGAACGTACCCTCGGTTCCGCAGCTCTGAGCACCCCCCGTAGCACCTCCAGCGCCCACCGTGGCCTCGTCGGCACTGTTCGCCTGTGGCAACGCCGCATGGAAAGCCGCCGTCAGCTGGCCCGCCTGGACTCCCGCCTGCTGGCTGACGCCGGCATCAGCGAAGCCCAGCGTTACGCCGAACTGAACAAGCCGTTCTGGCGCTAAGCAGTCCTCTCGACATAACAGTCGAAGGCAGTTTCCAGCACAGAAAAACTGTACCGGAAAGAAAGCAAAAAGGCCGCTCTTAGCGGCCTTTTGCTTTTGTGGGAGAAAACTTACTGGGTACGCCCGTAGATATCCTCGAAACGCACGATATCGTCCTCCCCCAGGTACTCGCCGCTTTGTACCTCGATCATCACCAGATCGATCACCCCCGGATTCTCCAGACGGTGCCGATGGCCAGCGGGGATGTAGGTCGACTCGTTACTGTTCACCAGACGCACTGACTCGCCATTGGTGACCTTGGCCATCCCGCATACCACTACCCAGTGTTCACTGCGATGGTGGTGCATCTGCAGTGACAGCGACGCTCCCGGCTTGACCACGATCCGCTTGATTTTGAAGCGTGCACCTTCTTCCAGGACCGTATAGGTACCCCATGGCCGGGCGACGGTGCGGTGCAATCTGTACGCCTCGTGCTCGCTGTCCTTCAATTGCTTCACCACTTTGCGCACGTCCTGCGCGCGGTCGGCGTGAGCAACCAGGATGGCATCGGCGGTATCGATGACTATCAGGTCGGAGACACCGACAGTCGCTACCAGGCGCCCCTCGCTCTGTACGTAGGTCCCCTGGGTGTCGACGAAAATGGCGTGGCCCGCTGCCCGGTTATTCTGACTGTCCGGCGCAACCAGTGAACTCAGCGCGCTCCAGGAGCCTATATCGCTCCAGTCGAAGTGTGCCGGGATGACAGCAACCCGCTTGGAGTGCTCCATCAGGGCATAGTCGAGGGAAATGTCAGGCAACCCACCGAAGTACTCGCCGTTCAGCTCCTGCTGGAGCATGGCACCAGCTTCGCTGACCGGACTCGCCTCGAAACAGGCAATCGCCCCCGCCAGAAGCTCCGGAGCGTGCTGCTCCAGTTCGCCGAGCAGCGTTCCCACCGAGAAACAGAACATGCCGGAATTCCACAGGAAGTTCCCGCTCTGCAGGAAGTGCGTAGCGGTATCCAGGTCGGGTTTCTCCACGAACCGCCGGACCAGCGCGCCACCACGGTCATCCACTTCGTCGCCGACCTCGATGTAGCCAAACCCGGTTTCGGGCGTCGTGGGGACTACACCGAAAGTCACCAGGTGACCCGTTTCCGCCAGGGATGCCGCGTGCCCGACTGCTCGTTCGAAAGCTTCCAGGTCACGGATCAGATGGTCTGCCGGCATCACCACCATCACCGCCTCATCGCCGTGGCGGGCACGCAGGGCAAGTGCCGCCAGGGCGATTGCCGGCGCCGTATTGCGACCGGAAGGTTCCAGGATGAAATGCCCGCGCTGCACCAATCGCGCGGCCTGGTAATGGTCCTTGCTCTGGAAGTAGTAGTCGCGGTTGGTGACCGTGACAATCTCTCCACCATTGCCCAGCAGGCTGGCCGCCCGGCTGTAGGTCTTGTGCAGCAGAGACTGTCCATCGGGAAGGGTCATGAAGGGCTTGGGTTGCCCTTCACGGGAGACCGGCCAGAGACGGGTTCCGGCTCCGCCCGAAAGAATGACGGGAATCAGCATGTTCAACTCCTTGCCGGCCCCTGGGGCCGTCATTTCTGCACCCCTGTGGGGCACGGGGCACGACGCCCGCCCGGATCAGGATGCGCTACTGAACGATGTTCTTGGATGGACCACTACTGAAGATCGGGGATCAGGCCCCTCGAATGGGAGGAGAATGGCAGCTCCGGCCGCCGCCCTAGATGAGGCGCTCCGCATTCTCGACGGCAAGTTGGCTGTTCTCCCCCCACAGGTGCTCCGCCAGGACTTCCCGGTACAGTTCGGAATGGCGGCGGGCCATGCTTTCGGCGGTGAACAGTTGCTGGAAACGCTCGACAGCCATCGAGCCCATTTGCGCTGCGAGCGCCGGATCATCCCAGAGTCGCTGCATAGCGGAACGAAAGGCCTCGGGATCGTTGGGGGGAACGACCAGACCGGTTTCGCCATGGATATTGATGTAGCTGGTGCCGGTGCCAATTTCGCTAGAGATCAGCGGCTTGCCGAACATGGCGCCCTCGAGCAGGGAAATGCCGAAGGCTTCGGAGCGAAGATGGGAGGGAAAAACGACGCCGTAGCAGAGTTCGAGCAGCGCGATCTTGTCGTCTTCTTCCACGCGGCCGAGGAACACAAGGTTCTGATCGACACACAAGGCTTCCGCCTGTCGGCGCAACTCCCGCTCCAACGGTCCGGCACCAACGATCACGACTTTCAGCGATGTCCCCTGCAATGCTTTCAGAAGAATATGCAGACCTTTGTAATACCGCATAACCCCTATGAAGAGGAAGAAGCGTTCGTCGCCCAGTCGTTCGGTCCAGCGGCTCAACGTTTCCTTGTTTGCACCCGGATACGAAGCCCGGTCCAGCCCGATCGGGATCACCGAAACCTTATCCTTGAAATCGCCAAGTATCGAGCTTGTAGCGAAGTAATTCGGCGAGGTGACAATTATCCGATTCGTCTGCCCCAGGAATCGGCGCATGAGCGGACGATATACGCGCAACAGGTGCTTTTGCCGAATGATATCCGAATGGTAGGTAACGACATTCGGCTTGCGAATACCTGCCAGATAATGCGCCACATCCATGAACGGCCAAGGAAAGTGATAGTGGATCACATCGGCCTGCTCAGCGAGCTCGCGCAGCTTGCCGATGGCCTGCCAGGACACTCCCGTGGAGGCGAGACTGAAATTGCGACGCACCTGGTGTACAAGGTGCCCACCCACGCGCTGCGGCTGCTCGACGGTACTTGAGGACAAGGCCAGCACCTCGCCCTCGACACCAAACCGCCCGCTACTTTCGCACAGCTGATAGATGACCTGCTCCACACCGCCGACCGACTCGGGCAGATATACCTTGAAGAAGTGCAGAACCTTCAGTCTGGCAGGCATGATTTCCATGGCAGTGATAGTTTCAGAAGTTGGCCTTTTCCCTGGAGCCGGCAACTTCCTTACAGCAATTTCATCCGCATCCTGAGCACTCATATTATTATAAGCCCTACATGCTGCTTGGCCGTCGCCCCTATATTACGAGACGCACCGGAATATATACGACAAGGACAACATCCATTTTCAACAGCGTAATCCCCGACCTATCCTATTCCAGATACCCAGGCAAACTTCCTGACAATAAAACTTGCACCGCGAAGCGAACTCCAGCGGGACGCTCCAGCGCCACCGAGGCAACTGTCGACTGGAACGACATCGCGGCATGTTCATCGGAGGCAGGCCACAGCAACGCCACCACTTCGCCACCACCCACCGTCAAATCGGGTTTCTCAGACGCCTGGCGCGACCAGGCCACCACAGGCGGATTGCGAAGATGGGCAGCGTGAGCAGCGGTAACCTCAAGGCGACGACTGTTCCCCGAAACACGAAAGGAACAAGGTGATTGGCATGCACAAGGCATGGCGGCATGCGCCGTCATGACTACCTCCTGAGCTCGCAGATCCGTGTCCACGAATATTGTTATGTGCCGTCCTCTGCAAATTTTCTTTGCGGCGGTGCGTTTGGATCAGGTAAAAACTATCTCAGAAAAAAGCTATTTTCTAGCGGAAGATGGAGAAATAGCTCGGGCCGGCACAGTGACCGACCAGTCATTCAGATGGAATACCGAATACCCTTCGGTAAGTGCCTAATAACAAATAATAAGCAGGACCGTCTTAGATGCTTTTCCTGATCTACTCTGCGACCGACTCCAGCAGTATCGAGAGCAGCCTTGGCCTTCCCGAATACAGCTACTATTTCGTCCTGAAGGAATTCCGCCCGATGCTCGAGAAGCTCGGCCGGGTGCAGGTCGTCAAATCGCCGGAGACAGAGGTCGACGCGATCTACGACAGCTGCCTCGCCAGCGGCGAGGATTGCGTCTTTCTCTCCTTCTCTCCCCCCAACAAGACTCTGACCACCCTGCGCTGCCCCACCATTCCGGTGTTCGCCTGGGAGTTCGACACGCTGCCGGACGAGGCTTGGGATAACGATCCCAACAACGATTGGACCCATGTACTAGCTCGCTTGGGTAAGGCGATCACCCACTCGGAGCACACCGCCGCGACCATTCGCAAGGCAATGGGTGACGACTTCCCGGTCATTTCGCTTCCATCCCCACTCTGGGATCGCTTTGAAAAGCTGCGAGTAAAGTACCCACCGACCGCCATCCGCAATCCGGTGACCCTGAGCGTGCGGGGGAGCATTCTCGATAGCGCCCAACTGTCCCTGGCTGCGCCAGCCAGCCCGGATACAGAGCTACCAGTTTTTCGAAAGTCCATGCGCTATCGCCTCGGGGCAACCAAGCGCCATGCCATCGAATGGTATCGCGATGCTGTTCGCGATCTGCTTCCTGGGCGCGTGGCCAATCTGCTCTCGCAGTTTCTGCGTCAGGCCAACTGGCGCCGCCAGCAACGGGCCCAGGCCCGTTTAGACGCCCAGGCGCCGCAAGTGCAATCGATCACACTGGATGGCGTCATTTACACCACAGTGCTGAACCCCTGCGATGGCCGCAAGAACTGGGGTGACATGGTGACAGCCTTCTGTGAGGCATTTGCCGAGGTGCCCGAGGCAACCCTGGTTTTCAAATTCACCTACCTGAACAGCGATTGGGCCTTCTCGATGCTCAGCGATGCCTTGCGTCGCGTCCCTTCGTTCAAATGTCGAGTCGTAGGCATCCATGGCTACCTCGAGGACGACTCCTACGAGCAGTTGATCGCCACTTCGACCTACACCGTAAACAGCTCGGTAGGCGAAGGGCAATGCCTGCCTCTGATGGAATTCATGTCCTGCGGAAAACCCGCTATTGCTCCGCGGCACACTGCGATGATTGATTACATCGACGAACAGGTTGCCTTCCTGGTCAACTCCAGCGAAGAGCCGTCCTGTTGGCCACATGACCCGCGCATCATCTTCCGCGCCCATAAGCATCGAGTCGACTGGGCCTCGCTGCGCGATGCATTCCTGTCCAGCTACAAGGTCGCGACGGAGCAACCGCAGCGCTATATAGAAATGGCGAACAATTCGATCGCCCGCCTGTTCCTGCATGCATCCCATGCCAGCGCAACGCAGAACCTCGGTGAGTTCCTCGGACTCCGCCAAAGCATGGTCCCCGCCGCTCCCCGCCAGGAAATGGTCGAGCTTCCTGACCTTTCTCGCCTGACCGGCCTCCACGATGCAAACCTAAGCGGCTGGTTCAATTCGGAGACGGGGGAACTGGTCCCCGGATTCGCCATCGCCCCTGATGATGTAGTGATTGATGTCGGTTGCGGGACGGGCGGTGCCAGCCTGTTCTGCGCACGGCAGGGCGCAACCGTGCACTTCCTAGATCTCGATGCGGAAAAGGTCGCTGAAGCCGAGGAGCGGCTATCGCAGGTCGGCAGCGGCAGTTGCATCGGCATAGTCAGCGACTGCGCACCGCTGCCGCTCGAGGATGGCTTGGCCAGCAAGGTTATCGCCATGGAGATGCTCGAACACGTACAAGATCCCGCTGGCGTGATGAAAGAACTAGTTCGGGTGGGGCGACCAGGCGCCCTCTACCTCATCAGTGTGCCGGATGCGAAAGGAGAACTGCTGCAGAAGAAATTCGCCGATCCTGCGCACTTCGAAGAGCCGAACCATGTCCGAATCTTCACCAGTTCCGAATTGGAACAATTAGTTGTGGAGGCAGGCCTGGTCGTCGAGGGCCGGCAGACGACTGGCTTCTACTGGGTCATCTGGATGTGCTTCTTCTGGGTTTGCCAAAAGGCAAGCGGGGAACCTTACGACGGTGCAACGCTCGACAAGATCACGCCGCCCTATCCGCCGGTATTGAATAGTTGGGCCGATACCTGGCTGAAGTTCCTGCAGCTGCCGGATGCAGTCCCCATCAAGCAAGAGCTTGATAGCTTCCTACCGAAATCCCGCATCATCGTGGCGCGCAAACCGACAGAGCAGGCGTAGCCCCTTCTTTCTATGTGAACAAGCGATCGGACAATGACGACACAGAATAATTACAAGTACAACGCCAACGATGACGCCATCAGCTTGTGGCAGAAGAACTTCACAAGTCGAATCGGTGATGGCTCGGGCGACCCAGAGGAAGAGTTTCTGACGCACGTCAAGCTGGTCGCTCAGTTGAAGCCGACAACCCCATGGTTGGAAATCGGCTGTGGCCTGGGACGGATGATCGAACTGCTGGACACCGAGCGCAACGCGATAATCGGACTAGAGCCGGACCAGGATCGTTTTTCTGACTGCAAGAAGCGATATCGGGGCAAGGGCAACATCGAGATCTTCAACATCACCAGCAGAGAGTTGCGGAAAACTCAACCTGCTGCTCGATTCGACCTGATTCTGAACTCCATGGTGCTACAGCACGTCTCTACCGGCATTTGCGATGAAATTCTCCAGGACATTCGCGAACTGCTATCTCCTGACGGCGTCGCTCTCGTCTCAACGACTCAGAATTGCAAGGAGCTGTTCACCTTCCAGAGCAGCCCCAAACACCAGACACGCCAGGAGTTCGACGACTATGCCGCCAACCCAGGCCAACAGTCCTTCGGTATTCCCGTGCGCAAATTCAGCAAGGATTCTTTCCTCTCCGCCCTCGACTCCAATGGACTGGCCGTACTCCACTGGGGACAGTTCAGCTACATCCGCCCAGAGAAAGTCGATTGGTTTGCCAATCAGTATCAGGTGAGCAGCAGCGACATCAGGGACGTTGGCGACAGCCAGTACGCCCTGCTCAGGCGAAAGTGAGTACGCGAGATCAGCTCGCCTCGATCCAATCCGCACACCCGCTATTTCCACACTTCGGGGATTCAGATGCTAGGCAGTCTCTGGGCCTTTCGAGGCTTCGTCATCAGCAGCATCCGCCGCGAGTTCCAGGCGCGCTACCGCAACTCCCTGCTGGGGGCGCTGTGGACCGTGCTCAACCCGCTGGCGATGATCCTGGTCTACACGCTGGTGTTCTCGCAGCTGATGCGCTCGCGCCTGCCAGGCGTGGACAATCACCTGGCCTACGGCTTCTACCTGTGCGCCGGTTTCCTGGTATGGGGCCTGTTCACCGAGATCACCGGGCGCAGCCAGTCGATGTTTCTCGACAACGCCAATCTGATCAAGAAGCTGAGCTTCCCGCGGATCTGCCTGCCAACCGTGGTCATCGGTACCGCGCTGGTCAACTTCGCCATCACCTTCGTCCTGTTCCTGCTGATCATCAGCGCAGCCGGGGCTTTCCCCGGACCCGCGCTGCTCGCTCTGCTACCCCTGCTGGCGATCATGCTCGCCTTCGCGGCAGGCCTGGGCATGCTGCTGGGGGTGCTGAACGTGTTCTTCCGCGATGTCGGCCAGCTGTTTGGCATCGTGGTGCAGTTCTGGTTCTGGCTGACCCCTATCGTCTACCCGATCGCGATCCTGCCCTCCTACATCCGGCCGCTGGTGGAAATCAACCCGATGACACCGCTGGTGGGGGCGTTCCAGACGGTGCTGGTGTACCAGCGCTGGCCGGACTGGGCCTCCCTGTGGTCACCGCTGCTGATTTCGATCCTGCTCTGCGGGGTGGGCCTGCTGCTGTTCCGCGCTCGCTCGGGTGAAATGGTGGACGAACTCTGATGGGCACGATCGTCGTAGAGAAACTGGGCAAGGCCTACCGCCAGTATCCCAGCAAGTGGGCACGACTGGCCGAGTGGATCACTCCCGGCCGGCAGCTCCGCCATCAGTTGCACTGGGTCCTTCGAGACGTGAGTTTCCGCATCGAACCCGGCGAAGCGGTGGGCATAATCGGCGTCAATGGCGCCGGCAAGAGCACCCTGCTGAAGATGATCACCGGCACTAGCCAGCCCAGCGAAGGGAACATCCACATGCAGGGCCGGGTCGCCGCCCTGCTGGAACTGGGCATGGGCTTCCACCCGGATTTCAGTGGCCGGCAGAACGTCTACATGGCAGGTCAGCTACTGGGCATGAGCATCGGCGAGATAGACCGGCTCATGCCCGAGATCGAAGCCTTCGCCGAAATCGGCGAGGCCATCGAACAACCGGTGCGCACTTACTCCAGCGGCATGCAGATGCGCCTGGCGTTCAGCGTCGCCACGGCCCAGCGCCCTGACATCCTGATCGTCGACGAAGCCCTGTCGGTCGGCGACGCCTACTTCCAGCACAAGAGCTTCGAGCGCATACGCCAGTTCCGCAAAGCGGGCACCACGCTGCTGCTGGTCTCCCACGACCGCCATGCCATTCAGTCGATCTGCGACCGCGCGCTGTTGCTGGAGGCCGGGCGGCTTGCGCTGGAAGGAAAGCCCGAAACGGTATTCGACTACTACAACGCGGCACTGGCGAACCGCGAGGAAGCCCTGATCCGGCAGGAGACACTGGCCGACGGCCGCGTACAGACCTCATCGGGCACGGGCGAGGCTCGAATTGTCTCGGTGATGTTGCGCGACACCAAAGGCAGCGCCGTGGAAGCAATCGCCATTGGCCAGGCCGTGACCCTTGAAGTGGAAGTCTCGGTGGAGAAGGCAATTCCTCGGCTGATCCTCGGCTTCATGATCAAGGACCAGCATGGCCAGCCCATCTACGGCATCAACACGCACCGCCTCGACATGGCGCTGGAGGACCTCCAGGCCGGTGAGCGGGCGCGCTTCCGCTTTGCCTTCGAAGCCACGCTGGGCAAGGGCCACTACTCCGTGGCCATCGCCCTCTCCGCCTACGACTCGCACCTGGACAAGAATTATGAATGGCGCGATCACAGCCTCATTTTCCACGTCCTCAACCAGGGCAAGGAAGACTTCGTCGGCTCGACCTGGCTGGGCGCCCGAGCGCAAGTAGAGAAGGTCGGTGCATGAGGTCCGTGCCGCGGGTCGTGCTCAATGCCAGCATCCTGCTTGCCCCGCAAGCCGGCATCGGCCGGTATGTCGGTGAGCTGAGCCGCGCCCTGCAGCAGCGAACCGACGTTCACCTCTCGTTCACCTACGGTCTGCGCCATGGTCCGCAGTTGCCTGCCCAGGGGCTGAGCCACTACTCGCTGCTGCGCGATCTGGCGAAACGCCTGCTGCCGTCGCCTTACCAGGCCAAGCGCTGGGTGGAGCGCCGCACCCTCAGGCGCGCCCTTGACGAGCAGAATGCCGACCTGTACCACGAGCCTTCGCTGTGGCCGCAGCGTGTCGATCGCCCGATGGTGTTCACCCTGCATGACCTGACCCACGTTCATTATCCGCAGACACAGCCAGCGGATCGCCTGCGCGCCATCGAAAAAAGCCTGGACCACGCCCTGGGCAATGCGCGCAGAATTCTCTGCGTCTCCGAGTCCACTGCCCAGCAAGCCATGCAGCACTACAGCCTGAACCGTGAGCGCCTGTGTGTCACACCCCTGGGCGTCTCAGCGCATTTCCGGCCATGCAGCGCGGATCAATCCTTGCCGACACTGCAGCCCCTCGGCCTGCGCCATCGTAAATTCCTGCTCTGCGTTGGCACCCTCGAACCACGCAAGAACCTCGAACTGGTGTTCCAGGCCGTTCAGCACCTGCCCTCCTCCTTCCTCGAGCACTGCCCGCTGGTGCTTGCCGGCGCTCGCGGCTGGGGAGAAATCCCACTCTCACTGGCGCAACTGGAGCGCAAAGGACACCTGATCCGCACCGGCTATCTGGAGCGCGAGCCATTGCATCTGCTGATGGGCTCGGCACGCACGCTGCTGTTCCCTTCCCTGTATGAGGGTTTCGGCCTGCCCATTCTCGAGGCGATGGCCAGCGGTACCCCGGTGATCACCTCCAACTGTTCCTCCATGCCGGAGGTCGGCGGAGAAGCCGCGGTATATATCGATCCGACACAGCCGGAACAGCTGGCCGAGGCAATCCTGCGGCTTCATGAAGACGACGCCTTGTGGGCAACCTTGCAGCTGGCGGGACTCAAGCGCGCAGGCGAATTCTCCTGGGAGCGAACCGCGGAACTGACGATGAGCGCCTACCGCGCAGCGCTGAGCTAGCCCGCAGCAGAACAATCGTGCGTCCTTCGCAGCGATACAGTTGCCGGCAGACCTGGACTGCTCTAATACAATTTCGCCTCCCTGTGCCTGCCCGCGCGCCCTCACCGAGCCCATCCTAATTCCACAGGAACGGACCGGGAGGAACCCGCCATGCAAAGTTTCGTCTCCACTGCTCATCCCAAACCCGACACACCGCGTCCGGGCTTGCGCCACCTGCTGCGCCAATGGCACCAGAACGCCCGCACCCGCCGCCAGCTCGCCGAGCTGAGCAGCCTGCAACTGGCCGACCTGGGCATCAGCCCCAGCGAGCGCGTGAGAGAAATCTCGAAACCGTTCTGGCGCTGAATGCTGGTGACGCCGATCAGTCTTGGCTAGTCTGACCACAGTTAGAGTGGCCGCCCCGGCCACCTCTGTTTGGTCTTATCCGGAGCCACTCCATGAAGAACAGCCTTCGCCTGATTGCCGCCGCCGCCCTGATCGGTTGCACCACCGGCGCCTTCGCCACCAGTTTCGTCTACACCACCGACCTGTCGGTACGTGCCACTGGCGCCACTTCCGACGGCACCTCGGATATCAGCAACTCCTTCAAGGACGACAAGATCGTCCTGGAAGCCCGTGACGACGCCGCCACCTTCGTCGCCAGCCAGGGGCAGATTCGCGGTGCGCACCTGGAAGCCGCCCTCGCCCACATCCGCAGCAAGCTGCCGACCCTGGCCGCCAACGACCAGCAGCTGGCCCAGGCCATCCTGACCATCTGATCCACCGCTCGCCCCCTGCCGCGCCGGGCGCTCCGCCCGGCGCTCTGCGCTGGCTCTCCACAGCGCATTCCGTTAGCCTTGTCGGCCGTGCTTTTCCGATCGTCCGAGCCCATGCGTACCCTGTTCTTCCTGCTGCCGCTGCTTGCCTGTTCCCTGCCTGCCCAGGCATTCGACCAGACGACCCAGTTTCCGGTGGGGACCAGTTACGCCACCAGCCAGGTCACCAGCGCGCCCTTCGACAACAAGCTGCTGCGCGGCGCCCGCGATGACGCGGCGCTGTTCGTTGCCTCCGACGGCGCCCTGCGCGGTGCGCGCCTGGAAGCGGCCCTGCACTGGCTGCGACGGGAACACCCCGGGCTGGCGGCGAATGATCGGGAACTGGCCGAAGCCATTCTTGCCAAATAAGTTGTGAGCAGCCCTCGCTGCCCTTTCGGAGACATCCATGCGCCTCAGTTCGCTGTCCAAGAGCCCTCTGATCCTCGGTCTGCTGTTCGCCGCCTGCGCGTCCACCGCCCAGGCCCAGTCGGTGATCCGCGTGTTCAACATCACCACCAACGCCTTCGCCCGCAGCATCGATTTCACCTCGGACACCACCACGTCCGTGCGCGACATGAAGGTCGTCCGCGAAGCCCGCGACGATGCCGCCAGCTATGTCGGCAGCGATGGCGCGATCCGTGGCGCCCAGCTCGAAGCCGCCTTCAAGGTTCTGCGCGAGCAGGTGCCGCAGGCGCGCGAAGCCTCCGACCAGGACCTGGCTGAAGCCATCCTCGCTCTGTGAGACTCCGGGCTGGCCGCTGGCTGGCGGCCCTGGCACTCACCGTCGCCGCCAGCAGCCACGCCGCGCTCCGCCTGGAGCTGGATGAGGAAGGCCTGAACGCTGCGCAGCGCCAGGCCAGCCAGCAGCTGCTCGACGAGGCCCTGCACACCCTGCCGGACAGCTTCGTCGCACGCCTGGATCGCAAGGTCCAGGTGCAGTGGCGCGACGACCTGCCCAGCAACGGCATGGGTCGCACCTTGCGCCCCGGCGCCATCGCCCTGAATACCCGCTACCTTGGCCCGCTCACCGACGGCACCGCCGCCACCGAGCAGACCGGCCGCACCCATGGCACCCTGCGCCGGGAACTGCTGGCCACGCTGCTCCATGAGCTGACCCACCTCTACGACCGCGCCCGCCTCTGGGAAACCGACGAAGGCCGGGTGATCCGCCGCTGCACGATGCGCGACAAGAGCCTCGGCCGCGTTGGCGCGCCGGATGAATGCCGTGGCCAGACCGGCCGCCGCTTCACCCTCTCAGACGACCCGCGCCTGCTCGACCTTGCCGGTTGGCCGCAGTACGCCGGCAAACATGGCGAGCGCGAACAGCACAATCGCTTCCTGCTGCGCAGCCCGGACAAATACGAGCTGACCAACCCGCGCGAGTACGTCGCGGTGAACATGGAGTACTTCCTCCTCGACCGCAGCTTCGCCTGCCGCCGCCCGACGCTCTATCGTTACTACGCAGAGCGCTTCGGCGAGCGCCCGCATGACGAGTGCTCGACCCAGTACGCCTACCTGAACGCCGGCCGCGACTTCGGCCGCCAGCCGCTGGGCTATCTCGACCCGGAACGGGTCTACGAGGTCGACTACCTGATCGCCGAGGCCAACAACGAGATTGCCAGCCGCTGGGGCCACACCATGCTGCGCCTGGTGGTCTGTGCGCCGGGCCGCCCGCGCGGCCCGGCGTGCCGCCTGGACCTGGACCAGCACCTGGTGCTGTCCTACCGGGCCTTCGTCGGCGACCTGCAGCTGTCCAGCTGGGACGGCCTGACCGGCGCCTACCCCTCGCGCCTGTTCGTGTTGCCACTGTCGCAAGTGATCGAGGAGTACACCAAGGTCGAGCTGCGCAGCCTCGCCTCGATCCCGCTCAGGCTCAGCCGCGACGAGGTCAACAGCCTGGTGGAGCGCTCCGCGCAGAGCCACTGGAGCTACGACGGCAACTATTACTTCCTGTCCAACAACTGCGCGGTGGAGACGCTGAAGCTATTGCGCAGCGGCATCCAGCGCCAGAGCCTGCAGACCATGGACAGCATCACGCCCTATGGCGTCCTCGGCCTGCTGGAGAACAAGGGCATCGCCGACGCCAGCGTGCTGGACAACCCCAAGGAAGCGCTGCGCCTGGGCTATCGCTTCGACTCCTTCCGCGATCGCTACCAGGCCATGTTCGATGTGCTGAAGACGCGCATGAAGGTGCCACAGGACAAGGTCGAAGACTGGCTCGCCCTCCCCGCTGTCGAGCGCCGCCCGTGGTTCGACAAAGCCGACTTGCGCTCCAGCGCCGCCCTGCTGCTGCTCGAACAGGCGTCACTGCGCCGCCAGCTGCTGCTGGCCCAGGACGAGTTGAAGCGCTTGTACCTGAGCAACCCGGAGGCCATGAAGAGCAAGCCCGACCTCGCCGCCGCCGGCAAGACGCTGCAGCAGATCCTCGACGACAGCGGCTTCCTCAGCCGCCCTGCCGAACTCCTCGACGGCGGCTACGGCCTGCCCCAGGCGCCGGAAACGGCGACCCTGGAGAAGCAGACCCAGCAGCGCCAGCAACGCCTGCGCCAGCTCAGCGACAACCTCGATCGCGAAGTGCGCGCCCTGCTCACCCCGGAGCGCCGCGACGAGCTCGCGGCGCTGGAAGCCAACGCCAAGCAGATCGGCGCGCACCTGCGCGAACTGCACAAGGCAGCGGGCGGGCTGGAGTTGCCCTGAGACTCCGCCCATCCTACGAAGGCTTCACCTTGACGCCATCTCCGAGCACTAAAGCTTCTCCTCCCACTCCTCCTCCAGCTGCTCGTCCAGATGAATCCACGGCAGCCGGCTGTTCACCCAGATATGTCGATCCGGCACCACGGTGGCAACCTCCTCCAGCGTCGCCGTGGTGATATCCAGCGTATCCGGCGCCTGGTCGGTGAACAGGGCCAGCTGGGCACCACAGTTGCGGCAGAAGTAGCGCACGCACGGCGGCGAAGAGCGGTATTCGGCAGGCTTGCCGTGGGTCCAGCGAAAGCTCTTCAACGGCACCGTGACCCAGGTGGTGACGATGCCGCCGGTGGTGCGCCGGCAGATCGAGCAATGGCAGTGAGCGACGTCCTTCAGCTCGGCGTCGCACTCGTAGCGCAGCTGGCCGCAATGGCAGCCGCCGGCATGTACAGCACTCATCGTTGATCCTCCCAGTCAGTCGTACTCGGCCGCGTCGTGGTCGCCCAGCAGCCGGCGTTGCCGCGGTGTGCAGGCGGCGAGCACCTCAGGGTTGAAGGTCCAGTCCAGGTAGGGCGAGAACTTCTGCGCGACCATGCGCCGGCCGTAGTGCACCTGCAAAAGGTAGCGCGTGCGCTGACTCGTGTTGCGGCTGCCGGCGTGCCACAGGTCGCTGCGAAGCAGCAGGCAGTCACCGGCGCGGCACAGCACCGGTTCGGCGGCCCTGCCCTGCCACGCGCGCTCGTCCGGGCCCGGCGCGCGGCCGGTACGGTGGCTGCCGGGAATCACCCAGGTCGGGCACAGCACCTCGTCGATGTCGTCGAGGTAGATCTGCGCGGTACAGATGAACATCGGCACGTCGAAGGCGGGCAGCGCGACAGGCAGGTAATCCTGGTGCATTTCCGCACCGATGAACCCCGGATGGCAACGCCAGGCGGTCTGGCCGATGACATGGCAGTCACCGCCCAGCGCCGCCTCGGCCAGCTCGATCAGCCCGGGCGGATCGAGGTACGGCAGCCAGCGCGGCGACCGGTTGAACACACACTTGTAGTGGTCCACCAGCCCTTCGTAATCCCAGTGCAGCGGCCGCAGGCCGTCGATCAGCGTGCGCACCTCGGCGACCTGTGCCGCGTCCAGCAGGCCGCGCAACAGGACGAAGCCGTCCTCGTGCAGGGCACGCAGCGCGTTCACACCGGCGCCACGCCGCTGCCCAGCCGCGCCTGGGCACGCTCCAGCGCATCAAGGAAGGCCGCCAGCGATTCGCCGGGCTCCGCGCCCTGACGCGTGACGCAGTGGAATTCCGAGACGTAGGCCAGCTGCGCCGGACGGATCGCGCGCAACCGGCCATCGGCCACCCACTCGCCGGCATAGTGGCTCGGCAGGTAGCCGATGAAGGTGCCGCTGAACACCAGGTTGGCGATGGCCTCCATGCTGTAGGCGTTGGTCGCGCGGCTGAACACCAGGCCGTGGGGCCGCCGGCTCTCGGCCATGTAGCCGCGCCCGACATACTCGGCAGCGCAGATCTGCTCCAGCGTCGGCTCGTCGTCCTGGCGGGCGAAGAATGGATGTTCGCGGGCGCAGTAGAGGTTCTGCTCCTCGCGGAACAGGGGCTGATAGCGCAGGCCGGACAAGCGATGGTGAAAAGCGCCAATGGCCAGTTGCAGGCGCTCTTCCAGAACCGCGTTCTCCAGCTCGTCCGGGCGCTGCGTATGCAGGTTCAGGCGCACTCGCGGGTTGTCCCGGCGGAACAGCTGGATCGCCAGCGGCAGCGGCCAGCAGTGCTGGCCAAGCACGCCATCCACGCAACCCAATTGAAGGATCTCGCGGTTGCGCCCACCCAGGCCGGTGACCTGCTCACGGAAGCGCTCGATGTCGGTGAACAGGCCGAGCGCCGCGTCGTAGAGCTCCTGGCCCTCATCGGTGAGCTGGAAGCCGCTGCTGCCGCGCCGGCAGAGCGAATAGCCCAGACGCAGCTCCAGATCCCGCACCAGCACGCTCAGGCGCGACAGGCTGGTATTCAGGCGCACCTGGGCGGAGGTGAAGCCGCCTGCCTCGACAATGGTGCAGAAGGTGCGCAGCAGACGCAGGTCGATATCGGAAAGATTGCCCAGCATGGGAGTTCTCGCGGCGGCGGGCGCAGGCCTTTCGTTATAGCGCCGAGGACGCCGCCGCGTGAACCCCCACGACGCTCAGCGGCGAGCGGCCAGTGAATCGGCGAGCACGCAGAGCAGCTCGAACATCATGGTCGCGCCCACGAGCGCGGTCGCCCCGCCCTGGTCGAACGGTGGCGACACCTCCACCACGTCCGCGCCGATCAGGTTCAGGCCCTGCAGGCCGCGGATCAGGTGCTGCGCCTGCAGCGTGGTCATGCCGCCGATCTCCGGCGTGCCGGTGCCGGGCGCGAAGGCCGGGTCGAGCACATCGACGTCGAAGGTCACGTAGGTCGGCTCCTGCCCCACCACGCGACGCACCTCCGCCAGCGTCGCCTCGACGCCGAGGTCGGCGAACTCTTCCATGTGGATCACCCGGATGCCGCACTCCTGGGCAAAGGCTTCATCGTCTGCGTCGTAGATCGAGCCGCGGATACCGATCTGTACCGTACGCTTCGGATCGAGCAGCCCTTCTTCGATGGCGCGGCGGAACGGCGTGCCATGGGTGTACGGGTTGTCGCCAAAGTAACGGTCGTTGGTGTCGGAATGGGCGTCGAAGTGGACCATGCCGACGGGCCGCTCCGCGGCCAGCGCGCGGAAGATAGGCAACGTCACCAGGTGGTCGCCGCCCACCGACAACGGGATGGCGCCAGCGGCGTGAATGCGCCGGTAGAAGCCCTCGATGCGCTTGAGCGAATCGAGCAGGTCGATGGGGTTCACCGGCGCATCGCCGATGTCACCGACGCGCACCAGATCGTAGGGGGCGATGTGGCTGACGTGGTGCACCTTGCGCATCAGGCTGGACTGGTTGCGCACCTCGCGCGGGCCGTGGCGGGCGCCGGCGCGGTTGGTGGTGCCGCCGTCCCAGGGCACGCCGAGCAGCGCGATGTCCACCTGCGCCGGGTCTTCGAAGATGGGCAGGCGCATGAAACTGGGAATGCCGGCGAAGCGGGGAATTTCGGCGGCGTCCAACGGTTGGGGGAAGTCGTGGGTCACGGTTCGTCTCCTGGCTGCGAAAGGGATTCAGTCGGCCTGCGGCTGCAGGCCGATGGCAGGCTTGCCGGCGAGGCTGACCACCACGAAGGTGACCAGGCTGGCGAGCAGGCCGTAGGCGATGGGGGTATTGGCGAGGATGCCGTCGATGGCTATGAACAGGACCACCACCAGGCTGCCGACGACGATGCTGGCGATCGCCCCGCGGGCCGATGCGCGGCGCCACAGCAGCGCGCCGAGGATCGGCACCAGCAGGCCGCCCACCAGCAGGTTGTAGGCAATGCTCAGGGCGCCGATGACGTCGTTTACCAGGCATGCCAGGACCAGCATCACCACGCCCATCAGCAGGGTGAACAGGCGACTCTCGCGCAGGCCGTTGGGCGCACCGGGGCGCAGGAAGCGCGCATAGACATCCTCCTGCAGCACAGTGGCGGCGGCGAGCAGGCAGCCGGAGGCGGTGGACATGATGGCCGACAGCGCTGCCGCTACCACCAGCCCGCGCACGCCCGGCTCCAGTACCTGCCGGGTAAGCTCGGCGTAGGCGTTCTCCGGCACCGCCAGGTTGGGGATCAACACGTGGGCGGCGGCGCCGATCAGCGCGCAGGCCAGGCCGTAGAGCATGCAGTAGATACCGGCGCCGAGGCCGGCGTAGCGCACCACCTTCTCGCTGCGCGCGGTGAACACACGCTGCCAGATGTCCTGGCCGATCAGCGCGCCGAAGAAGTACAGCAGGAAGTAGGTGAGGATGGTGTCGAGGCCGATGTGGCCAAGGTCGAAGAAGCCCGCCGGCAGCACCTCCTGCATCCGCGACAGGCCGCCCGCCTCGTGGATCGACATGGGCAGCAGCACGGCGAAGATGCCGAGGGTCTTGATCACGAACTGGATGATATCGGTGAGGGTCAGCGACCACATGCCGCCGATCACCGAATAGAAGATGACGATGCCGCCGCCGCAGAGGATCGCCGGGATGCGCGGCACATCGAAGACCACCTCGGTCACCGAGCCGATGGCGATGGTCGCGGTGACCGCCACCATCAGGTCGTAGGCGACCATCACGATGCCGCCGATCAGCCGCGACGACGCCTGATAGCGCTGCTCGAGGATCTGCGTGACGGTGTAGACCTTGAGCCTGGCGATCTGCCGCGAGAACACCAGGCTGAGGACGATGATCCCCAGGCCCAGCATGAACACCAGCCACAGGCCGGACAGCCCGTAGAGATAGCCGAGCTTCACCGTACCAATGGTGGACGCGCCGCCAAGCACCACGGCAGCCATGGTGCCCAGGTACAGGCCCGGGCCGAGCCGGCGCCCGGCGACGAGGAAGTCGTTCTGGTTGCGCGCCTTGCGCATTCCGTACCAGCCCAGGGCAAGCATGCCCAGGGCGTAGACCAGCATGATCAGGTAATCGAGCAGCATCGCGGGGCTCCTGTTGTTGTTGTGTGGGCCGCCCGGCAAGCCTGATGCGCCCCGCCTCGCCAACAAATCCCCAATGCCGGAAGCCAACTTTCGCCGGCGCGAAAGTGGCGGCCTGTCCCGCGCCTGGCGCGCCCTGGCCGCGTCTGCCGAAGAAAAACCTGCTCAAGCCAAGTGCTTGATTCGTATACGTATGTTATCGTTGTAAACACTGTATACAGCGTAAACGGAGCTGTTCAAAAAGTGACCACCGTTGTTTCGTTCCGCGCCGATGACAGCCTCGTGGCGGCGCTGGACCAACTGGCCCGCGCCACCCACCGGGACCGGCCGTATCACCTGCGCCAGGCCCTGGCGCAGTACCTGGAGCGCCAGAGCTGGCACGTGGCGGCCATCGATGAAGGCGTGGCGGACGCCGATGCCGGCCACCTGCTGGAGCACGCCGCCATCGAAGGCAAGTGGGGGCTGGCATGAGCCTGCAGTGGACGCACAAGGCCGCAGCCGACCTGGACGCCATCTATGACCACTACGTCGTGCTGATCGGCCCGGAGAAGGCATTAAGGGCGATCCAGGACATCGTCGAGCAGGTCAGCCCGCTGGCGAACCTGGACCTGAGCAGCAGCGGCGTGCCGAGCGAAGTCCCCGGCGTGCGCGAACTGAGTGTCGAGCGCTGGCCGTACCAGGCCGCTTTCCGGGTAAAGGGCCGTTCTGTACAGATTTTGCGCATCGACCGTGTGGATAACCCGGGGTAAAAGTGGCCACACGGTTACAAGATGTTTCAAGGCATTGACTTTTCTTATTGATCATAAATCGATCAATAGAGCAAAGGCGTATTACTTGGTCAATCAGCAGCATTCAGGGATAAGAACGAATATTTTGTGACCAATCGGTAGTGTTCAGTCAAAATTCCTGAGCGACGTCTGGCGTTTTCCAGGCAACAAAAAACCCGGCCTTGGCCGGGTTTTTCAGTTTTTGCGCTTTTCCGCCGGGTGATTTCAGGCGGCTTGCCAGTTCACCGGCAGTTGGCCTTCTTTCCAGGCGAAACGGTCGAGGTGGCTGACTACCACGTTCTGCAGGCGCTCAAGGCCTTCGGCATCAGCGGACTCGGCTTCCATCAGCAGGGCTTGCGCGGTGGCGTGCAGGCGGCAGGTGCCGAAATCGAAGGTCAGGACGCCCCGGTCTTCGGTCAGTTCGACCGGCAGCTTGTGGGCGAAGTGGTTGCACAGGCGCTTGAGGTAGCGCGCGGCATCGGGGGTAGGGACGGTGGCACGGCTCGAAGGCATCGTTTCTCTTCTCCATTTTGGGAGATGACATCCTAGGCGCCGGCAATCAAGGGAAAAACCCGCTATTTTGCCTTTCACTCTTTAGCGGAGCTTCACAATGGACAATCTTCGCGGCATGGCGGTGTTCGCCACCGTGGTTTCGCGCGGCTCCATGGCCGCCGCGGCCGAGGCCCTCGGCATGACGCCCTCGGCGGTCAGCCAGCAGATTCGCAAGCTCGAAGCCCACGCCCAGGTCACGCTGCTGCACCGCACCACCCGCAAGCTGACGCTGACCGAAGCCGGCGAGGCCTTCTACCGCAGCTGCGCGCAGATGCTGGCGATTGCCGAGGAAGCCGAGCAGCGCCTGGGCGAGTGGCGTGAAGCGCCGGTGGGCGAGCTGCGGCTGGCGGCACCGGTGGGCTTTTCCGGCAAGTTGATCACCGAAGCGCTGCGACCGCTGCTGGAGAACCACCGGCAACTGCGCTTGCAGCTGTTCTTCCATGACGAGCAGATCGACCTGATCGAACAGCGCATCGACCTCGCCATCCGTGTCGGCAGCCTCTCCGATTCCAGCCTGGTGGCGCGCCATCTGGCGGAATGGAACAACGTCATCTGCGCAGCACCCACCTACCTTCGGCGCATCGCCGCCATCGACCATCCCCAGCAATTGCAGAACGTGGACTGGCTGGCGCTGAACACCGTGGCGCACCAGGCCTACCTGACCTTCAGCGGGCCGGGCGGAGAAACCTGCAAGCTGCGCCTGGAGGCGCGCGTCGCCGCCAACAGCATGATCGCCCTGCGCCAGTTCACCCTCGATGGCCTCGGCGTGTCCTGCCAACCGGAACCCGAAGTGCGCGAGGCACTGGAGGAGGGCAGGCTAGTGCGCCTGCTGCCGGAGTGGTCATTGCCGCCGTTCGGCATCTACGCCGTCACTCCGCGCCGCGACGCCCAGCCGGCCAAGGTCAAGGTCGCCATCGAAGCGCTGCGCCGGCACCTGGGCGGGTCCGCGACACTGCGCTTCCACGCGCCGGTGTGAGCCGCGTTACCATGGCCTTCTCGATGACCGGAGTGAACAGAACATGGCCCTGAACTGGACCTGCAAGCACCACCGCGACCTGACCAAGGAAGAGCTCTACGCCATCCTGCAACTGCGCACCGAAGTCTTCGTGGTGGAGCAGAAATGCCCGTACCAGGAAGTCGACGGCCTCGATCTGGTCGGCGACACCTGCCACCTGATGGTGGAGCAGGATGGCCAACTGATCGGCTACCTGCGCCTGCTCGATCCGCAACGCCATGACGGCGACGTGGTGATCGGGCGCGTGGTGATTGCGCCGGCCGGGCGCGGCAGCGGTCTTGGCCACCAGCTGATGGAGCAGGCGCTGCAAGCCATTGCCCAGCGCTGGGCCGGCCTGCCGATCTACCTCTCGGCCCAGGCGCACTTGCAGGGCTACTACGGTCGCTACGGCTTCGCGCCGGTGACCGAGGTCTATCTGGAAGACGACATCCCGCACATCGGCATGCGCCGCACCGCCTGACTCAGCGGGGCAGGCCGTCGCGCCAGGCACCGGGGCTGGTGCCGTACCAACGGCTGAAGGCGCGGGAAAAGCTCTGCAAGTCACCGTAGCCGAGTTGGTCGGTGATCTGTGCCAGAGACAGCTGCGGATCCTCCAGCAAGTCCAGCGCGCGGAAGCGCCGTTGCTCGTCCAGCAGTTCGCTGTAGCGCCAGCCGTGGCTGAGCAATCGCCGCGCGGCGGTGCGCTCGGTCAGATGGCGGAGCTCGCAGAATGCCTGGAAGCTCGCGCCCTGGGGCAGTTCGCGGGCAATGTAGTCGGCGGCCTCGTCCAGCAGGGTACGCTGGGTCTGGCTGCGCGCCTGGTCGAGCAGGCCGACCAGGGTGGCCTCCAGCTCGGCGTTGGGCGGCGACAGAGGGCGGCGGTACAGCTCCGGCCACAGGTGCAGCACCACCGCCTCCGAGCGCCAGCGCAGAGGCACGCGCAGCGCCTGCTGGTAGACATGCGGACTGGCCGGTTCGACGCCGGGCAAGTCGATGGCCAGCAGGGGATCGAGTGGAATGCCGCTGGCCGACAGCTTGCGCCGCAACAGGCTGCAGATACCCACCACGGTGTATTCGCTGCTCTGCCGCCCCGACAGCAGCGCACCCTGTTCGCTGAGTACCAGGGCGATCTGCCCGCGGTCCTCGCGCAACTCGGCGCGCAACGAACCGTTGAAATACGGGAAGTACTCGCAGAAGTAGGCGCAGGCCGACTCCAGGGTCGGCGCCACGTCGAACAGGTAGGTCAGGCCGTTGGTCAGGGTCGAGGCGAAGCGCTTGCCCGCCAGCAGGCCGATGGCCGATTCGCCGCTGGCCGCTTCGGCCTGGTCCCAGAAGCGCCGCGAGAGGAACAGCGGCACCCGCACCAGCGGCGTGCGCAGCTCCAGCAGCGTGCGGCGGAAGCTCGCTTCCAGCTCATCGCCCGGCACACCGCGCGCCAACAGCTCCTCGATGGCCGGCAGCAGGGTCGGCGCGTAGAAGGCGTTGGACAGGTCGGCGGGACGGGGGCTCATGGGCTCGGCAGCTCGGGATGGCGGCGCGACCGACCTTACGCATTGCGCCCGATGCCCACAAGCGCCAACGAATTCAGGCCGGGTAATGGCGCGTAAAGAAGTCCAGCAGGTAGGCATTCACCTTTTGCGGCTGCTGGTTCTGGATCCAGTGCCCGCAGTCCCCCAGCACATGCTGCTCGAGGTTCGGCACATGCTCGGGCATGCGCTGCAGGGTGTACGCCTCGAAGCGCCCGACCGGGTCGCGGTCGCCGATCAGGAACAGCGTCGGCTGCTGTACCTGGCGCCCGACCAGCGACTCGGTGCGCTGCCAGCTGCGCTCGAAGTTGCGGTACCAGTTCAACGCGCCGTGGAAGCCGCGGCCCTGGAAGGTTCGCACGTAGTACTGGAAGTCCTCGGCGCTGCACCAGCTCGGGTGCTGCGGCGGGGTCGGCAGGCCGTCGAACAGGCGGCCATCGGGGGACTGGTCGGGCGCCAGGCGCACGTTGTCACCGAGGAAGTGCCGCAGGCTGATGGCGACGTCCGCGTCCAGCTCGGCCTCGGCGCACCCCGGCTGCTGGAAGTAGAGGATGTAGAAGAATTTGCCGGCGAACACCTCGCGCATGATCTCCACGGCGGGGCGCTTGGCGCGGCCGGCGAAGGGAACCGACAGCGTGGCCAGCACCTCGACGCGCTGCGGCTCCAGCAGCGCCAGGTGCCAGGCCACCGGGGCGCCCCAGTCGTGGCCGACCATCGCTACGCGCTCGTGGCCCAGGGCATCCATCGCTCCCTGGATATCCGCGCACAGGGTCAGCACGTCATAGGCATCCACCGCGTCGGGCGCGCTAGTCTGGCCGTAGCCGCGCATCTCCGGCACGAACACGCGGTAGCCGGCGGCAGCGAGCGCGTGCATCTGGTGCTGCCAGGAATGCCAGCACTCGGGGAAGCCGTGCAGCAGCCAGACCGGCTTGCCACTCGGCGGGCCGCAGCTGTAGAGGCTGAGCTGGATGCCGTTGACCGCCAGCAGCTGGTGATCAAACTCGTTCATGGCCGGGGCTCCCGCGAAAGGTGATGACACAGGGAGAACCACTATGCCAAGTCCCGCGCACATCGCCGAAGCGCATTCATCAGCCGAATGCCGGCACCGCGTTCATCGGCGCAGCACACGGATGATCGGAAATTGTCCTGTAGCGCTGGCGGCGCGGGGCAGGGCGCTCACTAGCATCCACCGCTCGCTTTCGCGCCCAACGCGGTACCCGCCATGCTCGACCTACGCCAACTGGACCTCAACCTGCTGCTGGCCTTCGACGCCATCTACCACCAGCGCAGCATCACCCGCGCCGCCGAGGTGATGAGCCTCACCCAGCCGGCGATGAGCAACGCGCTGCGCCGCCTGCGCCTGCTCTGCGCGGACCCGCTGTTCGTCAAGACGCACCTGGGCGTGGCGCCGACGCTGGTGGCGCACCGGCTCTCCGGGCACGTCCGCGACGCCCTCGACAGCCTGCGTGACGCCCTGCACCACACACCCGCAGCACTGGCCACGACGCCCACGCGCAGCCTGCGCCTGAGCTGCCCGGACACTTTCCAGCCGCTGCTGCTCGATGCGCTGTGCGAGCAGCCGGAGCAGCACTGGCAGGTGCGCTACTACCAGAGCCGCCGCCGCGAAGCGTTGCACGAGTTGGCCACCGGCAAACTCGACCTGCTGATCGACGTCGACCAGCCGATTTCCCAGCAGAGCGGCCTGCGCAAGCTGCCTCTGCTCAGCGACCACTATGTGTTCGCCCATGGCGCGGCCTTGCAGCAGGCGCCGCGTACGCTGGAGGAATACCTGCGGGTACCGCAGATCCAGGTGTCGCAGCGCCGCGATGGGCTTGCGCCGGTGGACCTGGAGCTGGGCCTGCGTGGCCAGCGCCGGAGCATCGCGGTGAGCGTGCAGAGCGCACTGGCCGCACGCCTGATCGCCGACCGCCAGCCCTTCGGCCTGACCCTGCCCAGCCGCGTCGCCGAGCTGTTGGGGCTGCAGCAGAGCCCGCTGCCGCTGGAGCAGCCGCTGTGCCTGGAGTTGTGTCTCTATGTGGAAAGCCGCTACCGCTTCGAGCACGCGATGCAGCGGGCCCTGACCGGTATCCAGCAGGCGTTCGCCGGCCTGCGGAAACCGCCACGGCAACGCATCGCCCTGGAGCGCTAGGCGAGCGTTCCCAGGCATGCGACCGGTGGCTAAGCTTGTGGCCAACGGATGCCATCGACAGCGGGAACCCCATGAAGCGAATCCCTACCGCCAGCCTGTGCCCCGAACTCGACGCGATCCTTCGCGCGGAGCTGAGTGCCGGCAACCAATTGGGCGAAGGGCCGGTGCGCACCGACTGGCCGCAGCCCGGTTCGATCTACGCCGCATTGCGCGACAGCCTCCGCGTTCCACTGGGCGAGTTGACCGGCCCGGTGAAGCATTCGATCTGCCACGATCCACATTACGGCTGGCATGACGAGTGTTTCTGCGAGCAGCATGGCGACCTGCTGGTGGCCGGCAGCACGCAACATCCCTGAGGTTTCAGCAGAGGCCGGCGCCGCTGCGCCCCATCAACCCGCATGACTTCCGCGCGGCAAGCGCCGATCGGCCGCGAAGATCGCCTCGATCATCGCCTGCGCCGCCGGCGACAAGCCGTAGCCCGCGCGGCTGACGATGCCGTAGTGCAGGCGCAGCTCGGGGCGGTCCTGGGGCACGTCGACGATCTGCAGGATCGCCACCTCGCCGCGCTGCACCGGATCGTGCAGGGCCTCCACCGCGGCGAGGCCCACCGCATCGGAACGCGCGACGATATGCAGGATCGCGGCGAACTGCGCGCACTCGACGTTCATGTGGAAGTCACGCTCGCCGAGCACCTCGGCCAACACCTTGCGCAGCGGCGGCGGGATACGCGTACCGACGCGCGGGTAATCGAGCAGGGCGGCCAGGCGCAGCGTGCCCTGCCCGGTCAGCGGGTGCCCCGGCCGGCAGAAGAAGCGCCCCGGGCGCAGGTCCATCCAGCGCACCTGGTAGTCGGGGTCGCCGGCGAAATTGCGCGCATCGCCGATGAAGAATTCCACCTGCTCTTCCTTGAGCAACTGGGCCATCTGCTCCCAGTCGCCCATCAGGAAGCCGACATCGATGGCCGGGTGTGCGCGGATGAAATCCGCCATCGCCTCCGGCACCAGCAACTGGGCGGGGTAGGGACCGCAGCCGAAGCGCAGTTCGCCGGCATTGAGGCCGTTGTACTGCTCCAGTTCGTTGCGCAGCGAACGGGTGCCACTGAGCAGGCGACGGGCGTGCTGCAGCACCAGCTGACCCTGGCCGGTGAGGCGGAAGTCGCGACTCTGGCGGTCCACCAGCTCGCAGTCGAGATCACGCTCCAGGGTCTGGATGCTGCGGCTCAGCGCCGACTGGCTGAGGCCGATGGCATCGGCGGCGCGCTGGAAGTTCTGGAAGTCGGCGAGGGCGGCCAGGTGGCGAAGCTGTCGGAGTTCCATCATGCATCCTGCGCATCAAAGTGTTGAGTCGAATGAATTTGATGGATAACAGAGCGAGCTGATCTAGTAAACCGGTCGCTGAACCGGTAACCCGCCATGTCGCCCCTGCTCTTCGCTTCCAGTGCCTTCGCCAGCACCATCCTGCTGCACGCCGCCCGCCTCGGGCTCAGCGCCGTCGACCTGCGTCTGCGCGCCGGCATCGCCGAGGCGCTGCTGGAGGATCACCGCGGGCGCATTCCAGCGCTGCAGGTGGAACAGCTGTGGCGCGAGTGCGAGCGCGCCAGCGGCAATCCGCACTTCGGCTGCGAGCTGGTCAACGGCATGGCGACCCATTGCCTGCAGGGGCTGAATATCCTGCTGGATTCCGCGCCGGACCTGGGCACCAGCCTGCGCGCGTTCTGCGAGCACGTGCCGTCGGTGACCAATTGCGTGGACGCACGGTTGGAGTTCGATGGCGAGAACACTCGCCTGGTCCTCGATCCGGTCACCCAGAACCTGCACCACTTCGGCCTCGACGCCGCCGTGCTCACCTTGATCCGCAATATCTCGCGGCGGATCGGCCGCTCGCCACAGGGCGTGTTCAACGCCGTGGGGATCGGCCCGCGGCAGCGCTGCGAGGAAATGCTGACGCTCTGGAATGTGCCGTGGCAGGTCACGCCGACGCCATTCCTGCAACTGCCCACTGCGCTGCTGGACACGCCGCTGCCGGGCGCCAACGAGTTCCTCTACCAGAGCCTGCGCCGCCAATGGTGCGGCACCGCGCAGACCGGGGAGGGCGATGGCCTGAGCCTGGCGCGCATTTGGCTGCGTTCGTCCGACCAGCCCATCGAACGCATCGCCGAACGCATCGGCTACCGCCAGAGCGGCAACTTCATCCGCGCCTTCCGCAAGCGCTTCGGCATCACGCCCAAGCAGTTCCGTCTGGGCCAGTCGATCGGCGCATGATCGAAATTTGTCGCTCCCGGCTTGTGGCGGAAAGGGCCGCCGCCGTCATGGTGCTCCCGCGGTACCTCATACCCGGAGCCCATAATGACAAGAATCCATCCGGCCGCCGTTCCCCCCGTCTGCCGGGGGCGGCGCCCACGCAGCTTTGCCCAACCTCTCCTGCTGAGCCTCGCGGTGACCGGCGCCAGCCACGCGCAGGCCACCACCTTCGAGCTGAACGACGACTGGAGCCTGTCCACCAAGACCACCCTGAGCCTGGGCGCCAGCTGGTCGGCGCAGGCCCCGGACCGGCACCTGATGACCCACGCCAACGCGGTGCAGGCGCAGCACATCAATAACGCCGACGGCACCAGCGTCAGCGCCGACGACAACCGCCTGAACTTCAAGAAGGGCGACCCGATCTCGCAGATGTTCAAGGGCCTCACCGACTTCAGCCTGGATGGCCAGGGGCAGGGCGCGTTCATCCGCTTCAAGTACTGGTACGACAACGCCTACGAAACCGGCGACGGGCGCTTCAAGGACTTCGACGACAGCGGCTGGCCGACCCTGGCGCGCTACCACGGCTTCGATACCCTCGATGCCTACGTGTGGAAGGACTTCGACGTCGACGAGCATCCGCTGAACCTCAAGCTCGGCAAGCAGGTGCTGTCCTGGGGCGAGGCGATCCTGATCCAGAACGGCATCAACGTGATCAACCCGCTGGACTACAGCGCCTTCAACAAGCCCGGCGTGGACATCAAGGAAGGCCAGCTGCCGGTGGAGATGCTCTCGTTCAACCTCGGCCTGACCGACAAGGTCAACCTAGAAGGCTTCTACCAGTACAACTGGCGACCCAGCGTGCTGGACGGTTGCGGCACCTTCTTCGCCACCAGCGACGCCATCCAGCCCGGCTGCGGGCCGCTGTACCTGAGCCAGACGCAGACCGACGCGCAGATGCAGGCCGCCGGCCTGTACGCCGCCCACGGCGACGACCAGGACCCTTCCGACCAGGGCCAGTGGGGTGTCGCGCTGCGCACGCTGATCAGCTCACTGAACGACGCCGAGGCAGCCTTCTACTACGTCAACTACCACGCCCGCCTGCCGTACCTGGAACTGACCGCACGCGACGCCAGCAAGCCCGGCAACTTCCCCATCGGCCGCGTGCAGGGCCCGGTGTACGCCGCTGCGT
Source organism: Pseudomonas sp. AU12215 (assembly GCF_001675465.2). NCBI lineage: Bacteria > Pseudomonadati > Pseudomonadota > Gammaproteobacteria > Pseudomonadales > Pseudomonadaceae > Pseudomonas > Pseudomonas sp. AU12215. The sequence goes on along the minus strand of NZ_MACM02000130.1, from coordinate 86,615 downwards.
TCCCGGAGAACATCCATCTCTATGGCCTGAGCATCAACGGCGCGCTGCCCGGCTGGGGCACCTCGCTGGGCGCGGAACTGAGCTATCGGCCGAACATGCCGGTGGCCATGAACGGCCCGGACATGAACGTGGCGATGATCACCGGGCCATCCGGCAGTTCGGCCATCGAAGGTATTCCGGCCAGCGCCACCACCACCGGCCAGAGCCTGGACGGCTGGGTGCGCAAGCCGGTGTGGCAGATGACGGCCTCGGCCACCCAGATCATCGACAACGTGCTCGGCGCCACGCGCCTGACCCTGCTGGGCGAGGCCGGCGTGGTGCATGTCGGCGACCTGGGCGACGAACGCCTGGGGCGCAACGCCGCCTTCGGCCGCAGCGCGCGCCTGGACGGCGCCGCCTGCAACGCGCCGAGCACCGGCGTGACCAACCGCTACTGCACCGACGACGGCTTCACCACGCCCTGGTCCTGGGGCTATCGCCTGCGCGCCGGCCTGGAATACAGCGATGTGCTGCCGGGCGTGAACATGCTGCCCAGCCTGAACTTCCGCCATGACGTGGAGGGCTACTCCTACGATCCGGGCGGCCCGTTCCAGGAAGGGCAGATGGCGGCCGGCCTCTCCCTGGCCTTCAACTACCTCAACGATTACAGCCTGGAGTTCGGCTACAACGCCTTCTTCGGCAACAACCAGTACAGCACGCTCGACGACCGCGACTTCTACAGCGTCAGCGCCAAGGTCGACTTCTGAGGAACCTGCCGATGCAACTCATGCGAATCACCGCCCTGGCGCTGGCCATGGGCCTGGCCGTTGGCGCCCACGCCGACACCGTTGCCGACCTGGGCGGCAAACTCACCCCGGTGGGCGCCGAGAAGGCCGCCAACGCCGACGGCAGCATCCCCGCCTGGGACGGCGGCCTGGCGCCCAACGCCGGGCAGGTCGACGCCAAGGGCGGCTACGCCAACCCCTACGCTGCCGAGAAGCCGCTGTTCACCATCACTCCGGCCAACGCCGCGCAGTACAGCCAGTGGCTCAGCCCCGGCGAGCAGGCGATGCTCAAGCGCTACCCCAACACCTACAGGATCAACGTCTACCCGAGCCACCGCAGCGCCCGGCTGCCTGACGAGATCAACGCCGAAACCCGCAGGAACGCCGAGCAGAGCAAGCTCGCCGATGGCGGCAACGGCGTGCTGAATTACCACCGGGGCGTCCCGTTCCCGCTGCCCAGGGAGGGCGTCGAGGCGATCTGGAACCACATCACCCGCTACCGCGGCGGCAGCATCGAGCGCACCTTCAGCTCGGCCAACGTGAAGGAGAACGGCGTCTACAGCCTGGTGCGCTCGCAGACCGAGATGAACTACGCCCAGACGATTTCCGACCTGCCGGCCGACGCCAACATCCTCTACCTGTTCAAGACCCGCGTGCTGGAACCGGCGCGGTTGTCCGGCGAAGCCGTGCTGTCCCACGAGCCGATGGACCAGGTCGCCGAACCGCGCGCCGCCTGGCAGTACATTCCCGGCCAGCGCCGCGTGCGTCGCGCCCCGCTGATCGCCTACGACAACAGCGCGCGCTACAGCGACGGCATGATCACCGCCGACAGCCTCGACGGCTTCAACGGCGCACCGGATCGCTACGACTGGAAGCTGGTGGGCAAGCAGGAACTGTTCGTGCCCTACAACAGCTTCCGCCTGTACGACCGCTCGGTGAAGTACGCCGACATCCTCAAGACCAACCACCTCAACCCGGACCTGGCGCGCTTCGAGAAACACCGTGTGTGGGTCGTCGAAGCCACCCTCAAGCCCGGCGCGCGGCACATCTACAGCAAGCGCCGCTATTACCTCGACGAGGACAGCTGGAACATCGTCCTCGGCGAGTTCTACGACAGCCGTGGCGAGCTGTGGCGCAACTACCAGTCCCATGCCATGCCGTACTACGACCAGCAGTTCACCTACGAGGCGCTGGCGGGAGCCTTCGACCTGATCAGCGGGCGCTACTTCGTCAATGGCCTGATGAACGAGGAGAACAGCGGGCTGAAGACCGGGCAGACGGCGAAGATGAGCGACTACACGCCGTCCGACCTGAGGCGCTGGGCGAAGTAAGAATTCCGCTCCTTTGTCCCGGCTGGGCGTAGCCGGGGCGGTTGCGCCCTCTCCGTATTACGGAGAGGGCGTTTTTGCTTTTCGGCGGGATGCTGCTGGGCTGCCCGGCGCAAGTGCATTCCCTCACCCTAACCCTCTCCCAGGGGAGAGGGGACTGTCCTGCGCAAGCTGGAAGTCCCGCGCTCGCCGGCTGACTCAGCAACATCCCCAAAGCGCCGAACGGCCCCCTCTCCCGGGGGAGAGGGCTGGGGTGAGGGCGCTTCTGGCCTTCCTACAGCACCAACCCGAAGCGAACCTCACTGGGCACCCTTGGCACAGGCAGTTCGCGAGCAAGCGCCAGGCGCCCTCGCTCCTACAAGCGAACCGGACTCCCTCCCTATCGACAAGTAAAAATCAGCATCGTATTCTGCACAGCGAAACATGATTCCGTAAAACAAAAGAAAGACGGAGCACAGCATGTCAGAAGCGGTACAGCTCGAACGCCGGGGTGACATCGCCCTGGTGACGGTCGACAACCCACCGGTGAACGCCCTCGGACACGCCGTCCGCGCCGGGCTGCTCGCCGCCTTCCAGCAGGCCGAGGCCGATCCGCAGGTGCGCGCGGTGGTGCTGGTCTGTTCCGGGCGCACCTTCATGGCCGGCGCCGATATCCGCGAGTTCGGCAAACCGCCGCAGGCGCCTTCGCTGCCGGAAGTGGTCGAGGTCATCGAAGGCTCGACCAAGCCCAGCGTCGCCGTGATCCACGGCACAGCCCTGGGCGGCGGCCTGGAAGTGGCGCTGTCCTGCCATTACCGCATCGCCCGCCGCGATGCCCAGGTCGGCCTGCCGGAAGTGAAGCTCGGCCTGCTCCCCGGCGCCGGCGGCACCCAGCGCCTGCCGCGCCTGGCCGGCGTGGAAAAGGCCCTCGACATGATCGTCAGCGGCGCGCCGATCCGCGCGCCGGAAGCCCTCGAATTCAACGTCGTCGACGAACTGTTCGACGCTGACCTGAGCGAAGCCGGCCTCGTCTTCGCCCAGCGCCTGCTGGCGGACGGCAAGGGCCCGCGCCGCACCGGCGAGCGCAACGAGCGCGTGCAGGAAAGCGGCCTCGCCGAGCTGATCGCCCACAAGCGCGGCGAGGTGCAGAAGCGCCTGCCCGGCCAGTTTTCCCCGCAGCGCTGCATCGACGCCGTCGAAGCCGCCACCCAATTACCGCTGCGCGAAGGTCTCGCCCGCGAGCGCGCGCTGTTCCAGCAATGCATGGAGTCGCCACAGCGCGCCGCGCAGATCCATGCCTTCTTCGCCGAGCGCGAAGCGGCCAAGGTCGAGGGCCTGGGCGCCGACGTCCAGCCGCGCGAGGTGCGCCGCGCCGCCGTGATCGGCGGCGGCACCATGGGCGTGGGCATCGTCCTGTGCTTCGCCAACGCCGGCATCCCGGTGCAGCTGCTGGAAGTGAACGACGTAGCCCTGCAACGCGGCCTCGACCGCGCCCGCAGCCTGTACGCCGCCAGCGTGGCGCGCGGCAGCCTGGGCGCCGAGGAGATGGAGCGGCGCATGGGCCTGATCAGTGGCGTACTCGATTACGCCGCGCTGGGTGACGTGGACCTGGTGGTCGAAGCCGTGTTCGAAAGCCTGGACGTGAAGCGCCAGGTCTTCGAGCAACTGGACACCGTGTGCAAACCCGGCGCGATCCTCGCCAGCAATACCTCCTCGCTGGACCTCGACGAAATCGCCGCCTTCACCAAGCGGCCGCAGGACGTGGTCGGCCTGCACTTCTTCAGCCCGGCCAACGTCATGCGCCTGCTCGAAGTGGTACGCGGCAAGGCGACGTCGGACGCCGTGCTGGCCACCGCCATGCAGCTGGGCAAGCGCCTGAAGAAGGTCTCGGTGGTGGTCGGCGTGTGCGACGGCTTCGTCGGCAACCGCATGATCTTCCAGTACGGCCGCCAGGCCGAGTTCCTGCTGGAGGAGGGCGCCACACCCGCGCAGGTGGACCGTGCGCTGCGCACCTTCGGCATGGCCATGGGGCCGCTGGCGGTGCGCGATCTGTCCGGCCTGGACATCAGCCATGCGATCCGCTCGCGCCAGCGACCGAACCTGAAACCCGGCCAGACCCTGCCCACCGTACTCGACCACCTGATCGCCGCCGGCATGCTCGGGCAGAAGACCGGCACCGGCTTCTACCAGTACGGCGAGGGCGGCCGCCCCCCACAGGACAACCCGGCGTTGCCGGCCATGCTGGAGCAGGCCGCGGCCGACCGTGGCATCAGCCGTGGGCCGGTGAGCGACGAGGAAATCGTCGAGCGCTGCCTCTACGCGCTGATCAACGAGGCGGCGAACATCCTCGACGAAGGCATCGCCCAGCGCGCCAGCGACGTCGACGTGATCTTCCTCAACGGCTACGGCTTCCCCGCCTGGCGTGGCGGCCCGCTGTTCCATGCCGACAGCGTCGGCCTTGCCCACGTGCTCGAACGAATCCGCGAGTTCCACCAGCGCCTTGGCGCCTGGTGGCAACCCGCGCCGCTACTCGAACGCCTGGTGGCCGAAGGCCGCCGCTTCGCCGATCTCTGAGGACCCGCCATGGACATCCATTTCACCCCCGACGAACTGGCCTTCCGCGACGAAGTCCGCGCCTTCCTCGAAACCAAATTGCCCCAGGACATCGCCACCAAGGTGCGCCTGGGCAAGCACCTGAACAAGGGCGACCACCAGCGCTGGCAGCGCGTGCTGACCGAGCAGGGCTGGTACGCCACGCACTGGCCCGAGGAGTACGGCGGCACCGGCTGGAACGCCGTGCAGAAGCACATCTTCGAAGAAGAATGCGCCGCGTTCGGCGCACCGCGCACCGTGCCGTTCGGCGTCAACATGGTCGCCCCGGTGATCATCAGGTTCGGCACGCCCGAGCAGCAGGCGCACTACCTGCCGCGCATCCTCGACGGCACCGACTGGTGGTGCCAGGGCTACTCCGAACCGGGCGCCGGCTCCGACCTCGCCTCGCTGAAGACCCGCGCGGTGCGCGACGGCGATCACTACGTGGTGAACGGCCAGAAGACCTGGACCACCCTCGGCCAGCACGCCGACTGGATCTTCTGCCTGGTGCGCACCGACCCGGAGGCGCAGCAGCAGCGCGGCATCAGCTTCCTGCTGATCGACATGCAGACACCGGGCATCACCGTGCGGCCGATCATCACCCTGGACGGCGAGCACGAGGTCAACGAGGTCTTCTTCGACAACGTGCGCGTGCCGGTGGAAAACCTCGTCGGTCGCGAGAACGAAGGCTGGACCTGCGCCAAGTACCTGCTCACCTACGAGCGCACCGGGCTCGCCGGTATCGGCGCGTCCAAGGCGGTGCTCGCACACCTCAAGCGCGTGGCCAGCCGCGAGCTGTGCGACGGCAAGCCGATGCTCGAAGACCCGCTGTTCCGCGCCCAGGTGGCGGAGGTGGAAATGCAGCTGATGGCCATCGAGATGAGCACCCTGCGCATCCTCGCCGCCGCCCGCGAAGGCGGCGTACCGGGGGCGGAAAGCTCGATCCTGAAAGTGAAGGGCACCGAGATCCGCCAGGCGATCAGCCACCTGCTGCGCAAGGTGCTCGGCCCCTACGCGCTGCCCTTCATCGAAGACGAATTCGAGCTGGGCGCAGAGCCGCTGCACGCGGACTATTCGGCCGCGCCCGCCAGCCAGTACTTCAACCTGCGCAAGCTGTCGATCTTCGGCGGCTCCAACGAAATCCAGAAGAACATCGTCTCCAAGATGATTCTCGAACTGTGAGGCACCGAGCATGGACTTCAAACTGAGCGAAGAGCAGCAGATGCTGCAGGACACCGCGGCGCGCCTGGTGCGCGACGCCTATCCGTTCGACAAGCGCGAGGGTTTCAGCCGGAGCGAGCGGGGCTACAGCGTCGAGTTCTGGCGCCAGCTCGGCGAGCTGGGGCTGACCTCGGTGTCGCTGCCGGAAAGCCACGGCGGCTTCGGCGGCGGTGTGGGGAGCATGCTGGTGCTCACCGAACTGGGGCGCGGCCTGTGCCTGGAGCCGTACCTGCAATCGGTGGTGCATGCCGGCGGCCTGATCGCCCAGTTGGGCAATGACGCGCAGAAGGACCATTGGTTGCCGCGCATCGCCAGCGCAGAGGCGCAATTGGCCGTCGCGCTGGAAGAGCCGCAAAGCCATTACCAGCTGCACGACGTGCAGACCCGCGCGGAACAGGCCGACGATAGCTGGAAACTGAGCGGCCGCAAGGCGGTGGTGGTCGGCGGGCAGAGCGCCACGGCGATCCTCGTGTCGGCGCGGGTGTCCGGCAATGCGCGGGACGAGGCGGGCATCGGCCTGTTCCTGGTCGACCCGCAGCAGGCCGGCGTCAGCCGCCGCGAGTACCCAACCGTGGATGGCCAGCGCGCCTGCGAGCTGTTCCTCGATGGCGCCCTCGGCGAAGCCCTCGGCACGCCGGGTGACGCGCTAGCGGCGCTGCGTTACCAGCAGGGCCGCGCCATCGCCGGGCAATGCGCCGAAGCCCTCGGCAGCCTGCAGGAAGCCTGCGCGCTGACCCTGGACTACCTGAAGACGCGCAAGCAGTTCGGCATCCCCATCGGCAAGTTCCAAGTGCTGCAGCACCGCATGGTGGACATGCGCAGCGAGCTGGAACAGGCCACCAGCATGGCCATCCTCGCCGCCTGCGTGGCCGATCAACCCGACAGCGCCGAGCGCAGCCGCACCCTGGCGGCGGCCAAGTTCATCGTCACCCGCGCCGCGCGCTACGTCGCCGAGCAGGCGATCCAGCTGCACGGTGGCATCGGCATGACCTGGGAATACGTCCTCGCGCACCACGCCAAGCGGCTGGTGATGCTCAGCCACCAGTTGGGTGACGATGATCATCACCTGAAGGTGTATGCGGGGTTGATGGAGGTGGCGTGAGAATATGGGGTGATCCGATCCGGCTTCGGCACGGGGATTACCCCTCACCCTAACCCTCTCCCAAAGGGAGAGGGGACAGGCCGGAGCACGCGGAAAGTCAGGCGCTCGCCGGCAGGCTCCATTGCTTCCACCGGCACCGGACGTCTCCCTCTCCTCGGGGAGAGGGCTGGGGTGAGGGGACGGAATGGCAGAGGAACTGAACGGAAGAGAATCAGGCCCCGAGGCTCTCGATATCCCGCGCCAGAATCTCCAGCTCATGGGCCAGCGACCCGCGCAGCGTCTCCTCGCTGAGCTGGAACGACGGCGCCCCGCAGGTCAGCGCCATCAGCCCGCCGTCGGCCAGGCGCAGCGGTACGCCGGCAGCGCGCACGTTGCGGTCCCAGTCGCCCAGCGAGAGGCAGAAGCCATGCTCGTAATACTCCTCGAAGGACGCATCGAGCGAGGCCCGCATCACCGACCAGTCGCCTTCGTGGCGCTCCTGCAGCGCCGACAGCAGATGCTCGCGCTCCTGCTGCGGCGTGGCGGCGAGGTAGGCGCGGCCGGCGGCGGTGGTGGCCAGCGGCAGGCGCACGCCGGCGTCCATGCGCAGGGACGTCGCTTCCGGCGGGCGGCAGTTTTCCACGTAGATCATCGACAGCCAGTCACGGCAGGTCAGGCCCACCGTGGTGTTGGTGCGGCGGGCGAAGGCGTCCATGTACGGCTTGGCCAACTGGCGCACGCGCAGGTTGGAGACGTAGGCGTAACCCAGCGCCAGCACGCCTGAATCGAGCTGGTACTTCTCGTGCTGCTGCGAGTAGCAGAGGTAGCCCAGCTGGGTCAGGGTGTAGGTCATGCGCGACACCGTGGCCTTGGGCAGGCCGGTGATTCGCGAGATTTCCTGGTTGCCGAGCACCACCGAGCCGTGGGTGAAGGCGCGCAGCACGTCCAGTCCGCGGGCGAGCGCCTCGACGTACTTGCGATCCTTGGGGTTGCTGCTGTCTTCGACGTCGTCGCTCATGGGGCCTCGGCGGGGTATTCGGGTGGACGAGCGCCGCGCGCGGCGCGGGCGAACGATAGCAGATCGGCCCCATTCCCCGCAGCGGTCCGGGCCTGCTCGTTGCGCCAGGCAAGCCTATCGCATACCATAAATTTCGACACGCTGTTTCACTGTGCAGAACAACAATTCGAAGCTCAGAGAAAAAGTACGGAGAAGTCGATGCCTGCCATTGCGACCGGATACGTGGCCAGCGAGATCGCCCGCCACGGTTACCAGAACCTGTACGACCTGCTGCAACGCGCCTCCCGCGAGTTCCCCGAACGCCACGCGTTCTCCTGCGGCGACAGCCATCTCACCTTCGCCGAACTGGACCGCCAGGCCGACGCCTTCGCCCGCTACCTGCGCCACCACGCCGGCCTGCAACCCGGCGACCGCCTGGCGCTGATGCTGCCCAACTCCCTGCAGTACCCCATCGCCACCTTCGGCGCGCTGAAGGCTGGCGTGGTGCTGGTGAACACCAACCCGCAATACACCGCCAGCGAGTTGCGCCACCAGCTGGCCGACTCCGGCGCCAACGCCGTATTGCTGCTCGACCGCCTGCTGCCATTGCTGCGCAGCGTGCAGGCGCACAGCGAGGTGCGGCACATCCTGCTGACCTCGATCGACGACATGGAGAGCCCCCGGCTCGACAGCGACGAAGCCGACTGCACGCGCTTCCAGCAGGCCATGAGCCTGGGCGCCGAGGCGCCGCCGGTGCCCATCGAGCCGGGGCTGGATCGCCTCGCGCTGCTGCAATACACCGGCGGCACCACGGGTGTCTCCAAGGGCGCGATGCTCAGCCACCGCAGCCTGGTCGCCAACGTCGTGCAGACCCTGGAACTGTTCCTGCGCCCCGGCCTGCTGGACCCCGCCACCGACGTGCGCATCGCGCCGCTGCCGCTGTACCACATCATGGCGTTCTCGACGAACCTGCTGAGCTCGGTGGGCATGGGCCTGCACACGGTGTTCATCCGCGACGGCCGCAATCTCGACGAGATCATCGGCGCCATGCGCCGCTATCCCTTCACCCTGATGAGCGGGATCAACACCCTGTTCGTCGGCCTGATGAACCACCCGGATTTCCCCGCCGTCGACTTCAGCCACCTGAAGTGGGTGACCTCCGGCGGGGCACCGCTGAACCGCGAAGTGGGCCGGCGCTGGGAGGCCGCCACCGGCGCTCCGGTGCGCGAAGGCTTCGGGCTCACCGAGGCGTCGCCCGTGGTCTCGACCGGCACGCTGCACAGCCCGTATCGCGAGGGCTACGTCGGCCAGGCGCTGGTGGATACCGAGCTGCGCACCGTGGACGAGGAGGGCAACGACACCGGCCCCGACCAGCCCGGCGAGCTGTGGCTGCGTGGCCCGCAGGTGATGCAGGGCTACTGGCAGCGCCTGGAGGAAAGCGCCCAGGTGCTGACCGCGGACGGTTGGCTGAAGACCGGCGACATCGCCGAACTGGACGCCAACGGCATGCTGAAGATCGTCGACCGCAAGAAGGACATGATCCTGGTCTCCGGCTTCAACGTGTTCCCCAACGAGGTGGAAGACGCCGTGATGCGCCACCCCGGCGTGCGCGAGTGCGTGGCCATCGGCGTGCCGGACGAACGCAAGGGCGAGTCGGTGAAGCTGTTCGTCAGCCTCAAGGATGAGTCGCTGGCGCCGGCGCAGATCATCGCCCACTGCCGCGAGCACCTCACCGGCTACAAGGTGCCGAGCTTCGTCGAGGTGCTCGACGAGCTGCCCAAGACCAGCGTCGGCAAGTTGCTGCGCCGTCAGTTGCGCGACCTGGAGCTGGCGAAAAGGACCACCGCGTGAGCGCAGCGTCTATGGTTGAAGCAGGTTCGCACGACGAGACCCGCCGCATGACCGAGTCCTTCCACCGTATCGGCGTCATCGGCGCCGGCGCCATGGGCCGAGGCATCGCCCAGCTGTTCGCCAGCGCCGGCCTGCCGGTGCGCCTGTACGACAGCAACCCGCAGACCGTGGAGCAGGCGCTGGCCTTCAATCGCGAGCTGCTGGAACGCGCGGTGGCCAAGGGCAAGCTCAGCCCGGAAGCGCTGGCGGCGACGATGCAGCGCCTGTTGCCAACCCACAGCCTCGACGAGCTGGCCGACTGCGACCTGCTGATCGAGGCGATCATCGAGGACCTCGGCGCCAAGCAGGCGTTGCTCGCCGAGCTGGAAAAACGCTTGGCGCCGGACGCCGTGCTCGCCAGCAACACCTCGTCGCTGTCGGTCACCCGCATCGCCGCGCGCTGCCGGCACCCGGAGCGGGTCGCGGGCTTCCATTTCTTCAACCCGGTGACGCTGATGCGCATCGTCGAAGTGGTGCGCGGCCAGCGCACCGACGCGTCGGTAGTGCGCCGCCTGAGTCGGCTGGCGGAGCAGGCCGGGCACTTCCCGGCGGTGTCGCCGGACAGCCCCGGCTTCATCGTCAATCACGCCGGCCGCGCCTTCAGCACCGAAGCGTTGCGCATCCTCGGCGAAGGCATCGCCAGCCCGGCGCAGATCGACCGCATCCTGCGCGACGGCGTGGGCTTCCGCATGGGGCCGTTCGAACTGCTCGACCTGACCGGCCTGGACGTCTCCCACGCAGTCATGGAATCGCTCTACCAGCAGTTCTATCAGGACCCGCGCTACACCCCGTCGCCGCTGGCCGCGCAACGTGTCGCCGGCGGCCTGCTCGGGCGCAAGAGCGGCGAAGGCTTCTATCGCTACCGCGACGGCCAGCCCGTGCGTGAAGCCGAAGAACAGCACGACAGCGTACTGCTCAATCGCCCGTACTGGCTCGACAGCCAGGACCCCGAACTGCGCCACCGGGTCGCCGCGATCCTCACCCTCGGCGGCGTGGTGCTGGAGACCGGCGAGGGGCCGTCGTCCCGCGCCATCTGCCTGGTCACGCCACTGGGCGTGGATGCCAGCACCCGCATCGACGCCCTCGGCCTGCCGCCTGATCGCAGCCTGGCGCTGGAAACCTTCACCGAACTGGACCGCCGCCGCGTGCTGATGCGCCAGCCGGCGCTCGACCCGGCGCTGGAGGCTCAGGCCCGCCAGGCCCTGGGCAGCGACGGCGTGCCGGTGGAAGTGATCAACGACTCGCCCGGCTTCATCTGCCAGCGGGTGATCGCCGGCATCGTCAACCTCGGCTGCGAGATCGCCCAGCGCGGCATCGCCACGCCGGTGACGCTGGACCGCGCAGTGCAATTGGCGCTGGGTTATCCGTTCGGCCCGCTGGCCTTCGGCGAACACTATGGCGCGGCACGTATCCTCACCATCCTCCAGGGCCTGCAGGCCTGCTACGGCGAGGCGCGCTACCGGCCCAGCCCCTGGCTGCGCCGCCGCGTGCAACTAGACTTGCCGCTGCACAGCCCGGATCGGGCGGAGTAGTTCCACCGCCAGCGATGATCGTTTTCTGTCCGCTGGCGCTTACGGCCGGCGGCTCGGCGTGGCGCACTCTGCGGCGATGCCTGGCGCCGGCGCGCGCGGCGGGGCCGGGCGAGAACAATAACAACGAGGAACACGTCATGCGCCAATGGCTGCCCGCACTCGCCGCCCTTCTGCCCCTGCTCGCCGGCCACGCCTGGGCCGCCGGGCCAACGCCACCGGAGGCCCGCGAACTGGCCTCGCAGGCCTATCTGTTCGCCTTCGCCACCGCCGAGCACGGCAAGACCCTGCAGGCCATCGCCGCCAAGCTGCCGGTCAATTACCTGTACAACAAGACCGCGCTGCTCGGCCCGGAAGACCGCACCGTGGTCTCGCCGAACAACGACACGCTCTACTCCTATGCACTGCTCGACCTGCGCGAGCACCCGGTGGTCCTCGACGTGCCGGCCGTGCCGCAGCGCTACTACAGCTTCCAGCTGATCGACATGCGCACCAACAACCTCGACTACATCGGCACCCGCGCCACCGGGCGCGCGGCGGGCAGTTTCCTGATCGCCGGCCCCGACTGGGATGGCCAGGCGCCCGAGGACTTCAAGGGCCAGGTGATCCGCTCACCCAGCCGCATCGTCTTCCTGCTCGGCCGCACCGCGGTCGATGGCGAAGCCGACCTCGACGCCGCCAAGGCCGTGATGGACGGCTACAAGCTGCGCAGCACCAAGCCGACGCTGCTGCCGCACAAGATGGACGTGCCGGAATACCTGCCGACCAAGGAAGGCCCGGCGGAAAACGCCTTCATCGACTTCAACGGCCTGTCGGCCTGGCACGCCTGGACGCCGGAAGAACAGGCGCGGCTGAAACAGTTCGCGCCGATCGGCGTAGGCACCGGCAAGCCCTTCGACGCCAAGCAGCTACCGGCAGACATCGCCCAGGCGGTGGAGCAGGGCGCCGAGGACGGCCGCGAGAAGATCCGTGCCGCCACCGAGCGCTTCGCCGCGCCGGTGAACGGCTGGCAGAATTCGCCGATCAATATCGGCCACTACGGCAACGACGACCTGACACGCGCGGCGGTCGCCTGGAAGTACATCTACGCCAACGACCCGGCCGAGGCGATGTACCCGCTCACCCGCGTCGACGCTGCCGGGCAGGCACTGGACGGCAGCCGCGCCTACACCCTGCACTTCGCCCCTGGCCAGCTGCCGCCGGTGGATGCCTTCTGGTCCGTCACGCTCTACGACGGCAAGACCCAGATGCTCGCGGCGAACCCGCTCAACCGCTACGCCATCAACAGCGCCAGCGACCTGAAGAAGGACGCCGATGGCGGCCTGACCCTGACCATCCAGCATGCCCGGCCGGCCGGCACCGACAACTGGCTGCCGGCGCCGCCGGGGCCGTTCAACCTGATCCTGCGCATGTACCTGCCGCAGGCAAAGGCGCTCAAGGGCGAATACCTGCCGCCAGCCGTCCAGCCCATCACCAGCAACGCGATCACCAGCAAGGAGTAGCCATGAACCCGATCCTGACCCGCCGCCGTCTCATCGGCGCCAGCGGTGCGCTCGGCTTCGGCCTGGCGCTTCCCGACTGGCTGCTCGCGGCCTCTTCCCAGACGAGTGATCCGGCCATGCCCGAGACATCCACTGACCAGGAAACCGTCCGCCAGGCGTGGCTCTATGCCTACCCGATGCTGATGCACTACCAGACGATGCAGAAGCAGGCGCTCGATGCGAAATCGCCGGAGTACGTCGGCGGCTTCGGCGTGTTCCGCCACTACAGCGAACTGTTCACGCCGAACAACCGCGACATCGTCACGCCGAACAACGACACGCCCTACTCCTGGGCCTGGCTCGACCTGCGCGCCGAGCCCTGGGTGCTCAGCGTGCCGGCGGTGGCCGAGGACCGCTACTACGTGCACCAGCTGGTGGACCAGTACACCTTCAACTTCGGCTATGTGGGCGTGCTCAGCACCGGCCGCGAAGCCGGTGACTACCTGATCGCCGGGCCGGACTGGAAAGGCGAGACGCCCAGCGGCATCCGCCAGGTGCTGCGCAGCGAAACGCAGATCGCCATGGTCCTGGGCCGCACCGGCCTGCGCGATGCCAACGACTTGCCGGCCGTGCGCGCATTGCAGCAGCAGTACCGTCTGCGACCGCTGCACGAGTTTGCCGGCAGCGCGGCGCCAGCGACCCCTCCGGCGGTGAACTGGCTGCCGTGGGAATTTCCCCGCGACCTGGGGCCGGGCTTCATCCCGCACCTGAACCAGATCCTCGCCTTCTGCCCGGTGGACCCGAGCGAAGTCGAACTGCGCAAGCGCTTTGCCCAGGTCGGCATCGGCGCCGGGCTGGCCTTCAATCCAGCCGACCTCTCGCCCGCGCAGCGCACGGCGCTGGGCGCCGGCATCCAGCAGGGCGTGGCGGAACTGAAGGCGAAGGTGGCGACGCTGCGTTCCTCCGCTGGTCTGTTCGGCACCCGCTCGGCGATGCACAACGACTACCTCAGCCGCGCCGCCGCGGCGGCCAGCGGCATCTACGGCAACAGCGTGGAAGAGGCGATCTACTTCGGCACGCGCAGCGACAGCAGCCAGCAACCGCTGGTGGGCGGCCAGCGCTACCGGCTGCACTTCCCGGTCGACGCGCTGCCGCCGGCGAAGGAGTTCTGGTCGATCACCCTCTACGACCTGCCGGACCGGCAACTGGTAGCCAACCCGATCCAGCGCTACTGCCTGAGCAGCCGCGATCACCTCGTGCGCGACGCGGACGGCGGAGTGACGCTGTATCTCCAGGCGGATTCGCCCGGCCATGCCCTGGAGGCGAACTGGTTGCCGTCGACCCGGCAGGGGCCGTTCAACGTCATCCTGCGCATCTACGGGCCGGAGCCGGCCGTTGTGGGCGGGGAGTGGAAGATGCCGGGGGTGGAGCGGGTATGACGCAAGCCGCCAGCGTCCTGCATTGGTTCGCGAGCAAGGACTGGGCGTCCTCCTCGCTCCTACAGGTTGAATCGGCGCTTTGCCTGTAGGAGCGAGCTTGCTCGCGAACCCGTCCCACGCCAGAGCTCAACGAAAGGTGACGCGCTCCCCGGCAGCGAGGCGTTCGAGCGCCGCCTTGCGTTGATCCGCCGGCAGCGCCCCGAGCTTCTCCACCCGCGCATAGAACGCCGGCCAGTTGCCGCCCACCTGCCTGAACAACGCGGCAAACGCCGGCACCCACTGGTCATACAGCCCGAAGGGCAGCAGCTTGGCATTGTTCATCGGGCCGTTGACCCAGGCATCGAACGGCGCCTTGCCGCCCCAGTCGCGATCGCGCAGCTGTGCGTAGTCGTGGCGCAGGCGCTCGAACTCGGCGGCCTTGCCGGCGCGCTTTTCCGCGTCGCTGCGCGGGCTGGCGTACAGCGCCTGCAAGCGCTCGCGGGTATCGAGCACCAGCTGCGTGAAGCGCTTGCGCTGCTCGTCCAGCAGGGGCGATTCATCCGCCAGGTTGCGCGCGGCGCGCCAGCGGCGGCCGCCTTCTTCCTCGACGAAGGAGGCGTAGGACTCGTTGAAGGCGGTGTCACCGGGCAGATAGAACTTCTGGTGCGCCAGCTCGTGGAAGATGGTTTCCGCCAGGCGCTGGTCGCCCCAGCGCAGCATGCTGCTGAGGATCGGGTCGTTGAACCAGCCCAGGGTCGAATAGGCCTCTACGCCGCCGACATAGACGTCCAGCCCCTCGCCCTTCAGGCGCTTTGCCTCGGCCTGTGCGCCCTCGGCGCCGTAGTAGCCGCGATAGGCCACACAACCGGCGATGGGGAAGCAGTGGGTCAGCGGCTGCAGCGACAGCTCGGGCGTGGCGAAGACGTTCCACACCACATTGGGCCGGTGGATGTCGGCGTAGAGGCGATAGCTCTGGTTGTCCGGCAACCCCAGCTCGGCGCTGGCGAAGGCGCGCGCCTCCTGGGACAGCTCCAGGCGCTGGCGCAGCGCGGGGTCACGGCTCGGGTCGGCGACCACCTCGGCCACCGGCTCACGGGCGGCGAGCAGGCGCAACTGGCCGTCCGCCAACTGGCCGTAGTAGCTCACCGTGGAACAACCGCTCAGCGCCCAGATCGCCAGGCAGGGAACCCAGCGGCACAGGCGGCGGTCGAGTGTCGGGATAAGAAGGCGGAAGGGCATGCGCGGAACATAGCACAGCGCCTGGTCCGCTCGCTGCCGCCCCTTTCTGACCAGGAGCCACCCCGATGCGCACCCTCCTCATTCCCGCCGGACTGCTCGCCCTGAGCGGCTGTTCGATGCTGATGCCCCAGCCGGACCCGAACCGCGCCTGGGTCGACCTGGACACCAACAGCCAGAGCGACCTGGCCGCCATGGAGGTGGACAGAAAGGAGTGGTCCAGCACGCGTTACTTCGAGGTCGACCCCGGCTCCCACGAGTTGCGCGTGCGCTTCCAGTTCCAGGTCGAGCCGGTGGATATCGGCCCGGTCGCCGAATCACTGTGGCGCGATTGCGAGATGACGGTGCAATACAAGGACTTCAGCGCCGGCCAGCGCTACCGCCTGGAGACCGGCAGCATCGGCTTCCGCCCCTGGGCCAAGCTCTACGACGCCCAGGGCGGCGAGATCGCCCGTGGTCGCGAACGGGGCTGCGCGAAGGCCTGAGCGGGGTATGCTGTGGACTGACTACAGCCCACGGTAACTCTCCATGCGCCCGCGCTTCCTGCCTGCCTTCGTCCCGCTGAGCCTCGCCCTGCTCGCCGGCTGCGCCAGCCCGCTGCCCGCCCACGACCCGCAGCTGGCCTGGATCGATCTCTACACCGCGGCCGGCAGGACCCTGATGGCCGAGCGCCTGGACGGCAAGTCGGTGAACGACGGGCGCTACTACCAGGTGACGCCGGGCCGCCACGAACTGCTGGTGCGCTTCCAGTACGAAATCCCCAGCGGTGGCGGCATGGGCGCGATGAGCGACCCTTCGGAGCTGACCTGCCGGGTCAAGGTGACCTACGACGACTTCGCCGCCGGCCAGCGCTACCGACTGGAGCTGCGCCCGCAATTGCGCAGCGCCCTGGCATTGCTGACCGATGCCAGTGGGCAATTGGTGGCGAAAACGGATTTCCAGGGGCCGGTGAGTTGCGGGCCGTTCTGAGTCATACGCTCAAGAGAGGCCATCGCAGCAGATCGCAGAATGGAGAGAGCCGGCATTTAACATGCAGGTATAGGCGATGTGGGACTGAAACCCTACTGCATGGCTTGCTGCTTGGCGCACCGGGTCATGTAGTACATGGAGAACTCCTGGGCACGATGCAATCTGGCCTCTTCACTTTCTTCGACCGGTGCGTTGTAGGCTTCCATGATCATGTCGGAAACCAGTTTTCCCGCGACGAACGGATAACGACTCGCGTCGTCGCTGATGGTCTGCTGGATGGATTGGCCGGATTGCCGGGCGAGCATGATTTGCCCAGCACGGAAAGCGAAACTGGTACAAGCGGGACCCGCTATCAAGGTTTCCTTGGGAGCAGGCTGGAGAGCAGTCGCAGTATCAGATTTCGAGTCGGCACAACCGGCAATAACTATCACTGCAACAAAAAGCAGGTGTGAACGCATTTCCACTCCATGGAGATCAGGTCGAACCGAGGGGACTCTACCAGCACGGCGCAAACCTACCGCGTCCCGGCAGCCACGGCCCCGGTACCAATTTCGGACGTTGGCATCGAGACGCTCAGCCGTCGTTCTTCTGATAGATGATCCGTCGTTTACCGTTGTCGCAGGTGCCGACCACCATGTTCGGGTCCTTCACCTCGGCCTTGTCCACGATCTCCAGGGTGTAGGAAGTCACCCCGGCGGCCTGGATCTTGGTCTCGATCTCGGCCTTGAGTTCCTCGCAGGGCTTCACTGCCGCCCAGCTCGTGCCGCTCGCCAGCAGCAGCGCCGCACCGGTCGCCACGGCCCACTTCATCGTCGTCATCACATTCCCTCGTCAAAGCCCCACGGCGGGGCACCCTATCCTAACGGTGGACCGCCACCGCCGGACAGAGTGCCCGGCAGGCTCATTCGAGGCTGGCGTCGAGGGTGATGCGCGCGTTGAGCACCCGCGAGACCGGGCAACCGGCCTTGGCCTTGTCGGCGATGGCCTGGAAGGTCTTCGCATCGGTACCCGGCACTTTCGCCTTCAGGGTCAGGTGTACGGCGGTGATGGTGAAGCCATCGGTAAGTTTCTCCAGGCTGACTTCGGCCCGGGTGTCGATGCTTTCGGCGGTCAGGCCTTCCTCGCCCAGCATCATCGACAGCGCCATGGAGAAGCAGCCGGCGTGAGCCGCGCCGATCAGCTCCTCGGGGTTGGTGCCCGGCTTGTCCTCGAAGCGCGTGTTGAAGCCGTACGGCTGTTCCTTCAGCGCGCCACTCTGCGTGGAAATCGTGCCCTTGCCGTCCTTCAGGCCGCCCTGCCAGTGAGCCGATGCCGATTTTTTCATGTCGCTTCCTCCGTTCGGGTTGCAGTCAGGACGTTCGAGGCCGGCGCGAGGGCAGGGGTTCAGCTTTTCTAAAAGGCTCTTCGCAGGATCGAGGGGAACGCCGGTGCACGAAAAAGGCCGGGCCCCTCGCGGGTGCCCGGCCTGCCGGCGTTCGCCGGGAATCACTTCGAATAGACGATTTCCTTGGTGCCGCCTTCACAGGAGCCGACGACTTGCTTGCCGCCCGCGCTGCCCTTGTCGACGACCTCCAGGTTGAACGAGGCGACGCCTTTGGCCTTGATCTTCGCCTCGATCTCCGATTTCAGCTCTTCGCACGGCTTGCCGGCAGCCATCGCATGGCCCGCCAGGGCGAAGATCCCCACAGCCAACAGGAACTTCTTCATCGGTAACGCTCCCTCGTCGTTCACAGGAAAAGGCCCGAGCGGGCCGGAAAACCGGGATACCCCGGTGCGCACATCCACGCGCCGCGCCAGCATGGCCCAGGCGCGTGACAAAAAAGCCGCGTGACAAAAAAGACCTAGCTGTTGGCAATCCTGAAACCGACCTTGATCGTCACCTGGTAGTGACCGACCGCGCCGTTCTCGATATGCCCACGGGTATCCACCACCTCGAACCACTCCAGGAAGTCGATGCTCTTGGCCGCTTCCGCCAGGGCATTGTTGATCGCGTCCTCGATGCTGGTGCGCGAGGAGCCGACCAGCTCGATCTTCTTGTAGGTGTGGTGATTCGACATCGCGTGCTCCCTGGCGCGCTCGGCGGCGCGCGGTGAGTGAGTGTCCCTGTTGGACCCTAGTCGATGGCTACAAGTGCAGCAAATTGCCGGTAGCGGCGAATTGCCGTCTCTTTGCGGAAATGTATAATGCGAAGCATTCTTATTTAATTTTCCAGGGATGGTCCGCGTGGCCGGCTCACTCTCCAGCAAGCTGGGGTTCTTCTTCAGCGACCACCACCGCTGGCTGCTGCAGCACGTGCAGCGCTACCTGGATAACCGCGCCGACAGTGAAGACACGGCAGCCGAGACCTTCTGCCAGATCCTCAGCGCCAGGGTCGATCCGCAGACCATCGAGCAACCTCGGGCCTACCTCTCCACCATCGCCCGCCGACTGATCTACGACCGCCACCGGCGCCGCCGGCTGGAGCGCGCCTACCTGGATTACCTCGCCCTACAGCCCGAAGCGCTGGAGCCTTCGCCGGAAGACCGCGCGCTGCTGCTCGAAGCATTGCTGCTGGTGGACCGCACCCTGGACGGCCTGCCCCAGGCGGTCCGCCGCGCCTTCCTGTTCAGCCAGCTCGACGGCCTGGGCTACGCCGAGATAGGACGCCGCCTGGGCGTCAGCGAACGCACCGTGGGCCGCTACATGAAACAGGCGCTGCGGCAGATCTACCTCAACGAGCTGGTGCCATGAGCGAAGTACAGCTGGATACAGCCGGCGAGCAGGCCATCGACTGGATGGTGCGGCTGCGCTCAGGCCACGCCGATCTGCGGATGCAGCGCCAGCTGCAGGCCTGGCTGAACAGCGACCCGGCCCACGCCGACGCCTGGGCCCGCCTGCAACGCGGCCTGGGTGCGCCCTATGACGATCTCCGACGCATGCCCGGCGCCGCCGACCTGCTGCTGCACCAGCACGGTTCGCGTCGCCAGTTGTTGCGCGGGCTGGCCGGGCTCGGCCTGCTCGGTGGCGGGCTCTGGCTGACCGCCAGCAGCACGCCGGTGCGTGACCTGATCGCCGACCTGCGAACCGGCACCGGCGAACGACGCAGCTTCACCCTCGAAGACGGCAGTCGTCTCAGCCTGAACGCCGGCAGTTCGGTGGACCTGGCCTTCGACTCGAACCAGCGTCTGATCCTGCTGCGCCACGGCGAACTGGTGATCCAGGTGGCACCCGATGCGCAACGCCCGCTGATCGTCCGGACGGCCCAGGGTGAAGCCCGGGCGCTGGGCACGCGCTTCCTGGTCAGCCAGGAGGCTCACGCCACCCGTCTGGTGGTGCTGGAGCACCGCGTCCGCGCCAGCCTCGCCGGGCAGGCCCAGTGGCGTGAGCTGGGCGAAGGCGAAGCGGCGCTGCTGGCCGCCGACGGCATCCATCCGCTCAGCCAGCAGGCCTACCGCGCGGACTGGCTGAGCGGCCGGCTCAGCGTCAGCGACGAGCCTCTGGAAGCCGTGATCGACTCCCTGCGGCCTTACCTGCCGGGGTTTGTCCGCGTCGACCCGCGCGCACGGCGACTGCGTGTGCAGGGTGTATTCCCGCTGGACGAGCCCACCCGCGCGCTCGTAGCGCTGGGCGAAACCCTGCCGCTGGAAATCCGCCGCTTCGGCCCCTGGCTGACCCTGATCAGCCTGCGAGAGCCTTGATGGCGCTGCCCTGGAAAAATATTTCGGCAACGCCTGTCCGGATTTTCCGTCTCGGCGCACCTAGCTCCTGAATACGAATAATTCTCAGGAGATTACTGTGTCCTCACCCTGGCCCCGCGCCCTTGCCACCGCCTTCGTGCTGGTGGCCAACGCTCCCTGCCTGCTCGCCGCCGAACCCGCCCGGCTGCACTTCGAGCTGCCCGCCGCGAGTCTCGCCACCACGCTGAACGCCATCGCCCGGCAAAGCGGTGAGGTGATCTCGCTGGACCCTGCGCTCGTGCGCGACCAGCATGCACCCGCCGTCCAGGGCGAACTGAGCGTGGAACAGGCGCTGGAAAAGGCCCTGTCCGGCAGCAACCTGCGCCTGAAGGTCACCGCCAGCGGCGCTTTCAGCGTGGAAGCAGCCCCGACCGACGGCGCCCTGGAACTGGACAGCACCACGGTGACCGGCCAGGGCCTGGACGCCACTACCGAAGGCAGCGGCTCATACGCCGCGCGTGCCACCACCATCGGCAAAGGTGAGCACAAGCTCAAGGACATCCCGCAGTCCGTCAGCGTAATCACCCGCAAGCAGCTCGACGACCAGGACATCACCGACCTGCGCGATGCGGTCAACCACAGCACAGGGCTGGTCGGCGCCACCGGCATCGGCCCAGGCATGGTGATTTCCTCGCGCGGTTTCCAGATCGACGACTGGCAGTACGACGGCGTGCCGGTCCCGCGCAATACCTATGTGCTGGGCAACTGGGCGAACCAGGACCTGGTGTTCTTCGACCGCGTGGAAATCCTCCGCGGCGCCTCCGGCCTACTGCAGGGCGCGGGCAGCCCCGGCGGCGCCATCAACCTGGTGCGCAAGCGCGGGCAGAACACGCCCATCGCCACCTTCACCGGCAAGGCCGGTTCGTGGGACCACTACGGCCTGCAGGCCGACGTCGGCGGCCCGTTGAACGACAGCGGCACGCTTCGCGGGCGCATGGTGGCCGACCAGGACGACACGCACTCCTTCACCGACTACGTGTGGAGCAAGACCACCTCGCTGTATGGCGCGCTGGACTTCGACCTGAGCCCGGACACCACGGTCGGCATCGGCTTCAGCGACTCCGACCTCGACTCGCGTCCGATGATGCGCGGCCTTCCACGCTACCCCGACGGCAGCGACATCGGCTTTTCGCGCTCCACCTACAGCGGCGCGACCTGGAACAGCAACGACATCGAGCAGACCACCATCTACGCCGACCTGACCCACCGCTTCGATGACAATTGGAAATTCAAAGCCGCCGCCGTGCGCATGCGCGAGCACAACGACTCGATCCACCAGCGCATGCACGGAGACGTGCAGCCCGACGGCAGCGGCCTCAACTTCGCCGACTGGATCACCAACTTCGAGTCCACCCGGATCGGCCTGGACATGTACCTCGACGGCAAATTCGAGGCGTTCTCGCTGGAGCAGGAACTGATCCTGGGCGGCAACTACACCAAGTACACCACGGACGACTTCTACGCGCGGCGCTTCGTCCCCGGCGGCAACATCTTCGATATCGACCACCACCGCCCCAAACCGAGCCTCGACGACATTCTCTCCTCGCCGGGCGGACGCTCCACCAGCGCCGACTACGACATCCGCCAGAAGGGCCTGTACAGCAGCTGGAGGGTGAAGCTCGCCGAGCCGCTGACTGCTGTGGTCGGCGGCCGGGTGAGCTGGTACGACTACGCCTACAACCTGCCGGACGACGACTACACCGACAGCATGACCGAGACCGGCGAAGTCACGCCGTACTTCGGCCTGGTCTACGCCCTGACACCGGAATGGTCGGCCTACGCCAGCTACACCGACGTGTTCGAACCGCAGAGCGCGCGCGACGCGCAGCAGAAGATGCTCGAGCCGGTGATCGGCAGCAACTACGAGGTGGGCCTGAAGGGCGAGCTGCTCGACGGCCGGGTGAATACCTCGCTGGCGCTGTTCCGCTACGACCAGAAGAACCGCGCCGTGCTCGACGAATCCTCCGGCTACGCCTGCGACGGCTGGTACTGCTCCACCGCCTCCGGCAAGGTGCGCAGCCAGGGCATCGAGGCCGAGGTGAGCGGCGAGGTGCTGCGCGACCTGCAACTCTTCGCCGGCTACACCTACAACACCACCAAGTTCCTCGACGACCCGGAGAACAAGGGCCGCGTGTTCAGCCAGTGGACGCCCAAGCACATGCTGCGGATGTGGGCCGACTACCAGTTGCCGGGCGACTGGAACCGCGTGAGCACCGGCCTGGGCTTCGTCACCCAGAGCCACACCGTGAGCTTCGACCGTGAGTTCGACATCCCCGGTTTCACCGTCTGGAGCGCGCGTCTGGGCTACCGCCTGAGCCGCGAAATCGACCTCGCGGTGAACGCGAACAACCTGTTCGACAAGCGCTATTACCTGCCCGGTTACGCCGCGGCCGATGGCGCCAACAACTTCGGCGACCCGCGCAACCTGATGTTCAGCGTGAAGTACACGCCGGAGTTCTGAGGCACGCTCAACCCAGTTCCTGGCGCAGCCACCGCGCCAGGCGCTCGGCACGCGGATCGGCGCGCCGCTGCGGGACCCACAGTGCCAGCCGCGCGGAGGTCTCTACGAAGCCCCAGGGCGCAGCCAGGCGGCCGGCAGCGAGGTCGTCGGCCACCAGCTGTTGCGGCGCAATGGCCACGCCCAGCCCGGCCACCGCGGCTTCCAGCAGGTAGTAGAGGTGTTCGAAGCCCTGGCCGAGCTTCAGCCGCGCCGGCTCCAGGCCATGGCGCGCGGCCCATTCCGGCCAGGCTTGCGGGCGCGAGACGGTGTGCAGTAGCGATTCGCCCAGCAACGCCTCGGCAGGCGCCGCGCTCAACTGCTCGAAGCGCGGTGAACGCGGACTGAGCACCGGGCCGATGCTTTCCACCGCCAGTTCCAGCACGCGCATGTCCGCCGGCCACGGCGGCGCGGCGAAGCACAGGGTGGCGTCGAGGCCGCCACGGCGCGGATCGAGGTCGCCATCGCTGGCCGATAGTTGCAGGCGCAGATCCGGCAGGTCGCGGTTCAGGCGATCCAGGCGCGGGATGAACCAGCGGGCAAGCAGGCTGCCGGGACAGCCGAGAACGAACGGCGCATCACCGCCAGCCTGACGGCGCAGTTCGGCGCAAACGCTGCGCAGGCGCTCGAACGAATCGCTGGCCACTTCACTCAGGCGCACGCCGGCATCGGTGAGTTTTACGCCGCGCCCTTCCTTGACGAACAGCGCAACGCCCAGTTCTTCCTCCAGCAGGCGGATCTGCCGGCTGATCGCCCCATGGGTGACACTCAGCTCATCCGCCGCCGCGCTCACGCCGCGCAGGCGGGCAGCGGCTTCGAAGGCGCGCAGGGCATTGAGGGGCGGAAGGTCGCGGCTCATGGCATTCAACCTGTGAGTTTTTCTGACATGTCATGGCGATCTTATCGCTTTTCCCCGTCCTCCCACAGCCGTATCCTGAGCACCATTCGTAGGAGCGGACTCTGTCCGCGATAGCGCCCGGCGGGCACCCTACTTCACGACCCCAGAGGAGCCTTCCCATGTCCACACTGCGCACCGGTCCAGACGCCAAGGGCCTGTTCGGCAGCTTCGGCGGCCAGTACGTCGCCGAGACCCTGATGCCGCTGATCCACGACCTGGCCCGCGAGTACGAGAAGGCCAAGGACGATCCGGAATTCCTCAAGGAACTGGCCTACTTCCAGCGCGACTACGTCGGCCGTCCGAGCCCGCTGTACTTCGCCGAGCGCCTGACCGAGCACTGCGGCGGCGCGAAGATCTACTTGAAGCGCGAAGAGCTGAACCACACGGGCGCGCACAAGATCAACAACTGCATCGGTCAGATCCTCCTGGCCAAGCGCATGGGCAAGCAGCGCATCATCGCCGAGACCGGCGCCGGCATGCACGGCGTGGCCACCGCCACCGTGGCCGCGCGTTTCGGCCTGCAATGCGTGATCTACATGGGCACCACCGACATCGATCGCCAGCAGGCCAACGTGTTCCGCATGAAGCTGCTGGGCGCCGAGGTGATCCCGGTCACCGCCGGCACCGGCACCCTGAAGGATGCGATGAACGAAGCGCTGCGCGACTGGGTGACCAACGTCGACAGCACCTTCTACCTGATCGGCACCGTGGCCGGCCCGCACCCGTACCCGGCGATGGTCCGCGACTTCCAGGCGGTGATCGGCAAGGAAACCCGCGAGCAACTGGCCGAGAAGGAAGGGCGTCTGCCCGATTCGCTGGTCGCCTGCATCGGCGGCGGCTCCAACGCCATGGGCCTGTTCCATCCGTTCCTCGATGACAGCAGCGTCAAGATCATCGGCGTGGAAGCAGCCGGCCACGGCATCGAGACCGGCAAGCACGCGGCCAGCCTGAACGGCGGCGTACCCGGTGTGCTGCACGGCAACCGGACCTTCCTGCTGCAGGACGAGGATGGCCAGATCATCGACGCGCACTCCATTTCCGCCGGCCTGGACTACCCCGGCATCGGCCCGGAACACGCCTGGCTGCACGACATCGGCCGTGTCGAGTACACCTCGATCACCGATCACGAAGCCCTCGACGCATTCCACCAGTGCTGCCGCCTGGAAGGCATCATCCCCGCGCTGGAGTCCTCCCACGCGCTGGCCGAAGTGTTCAAGCGCGCGCCGAACCTGCCCAAGGAGCACATCATGGTGGTGAACCTGTCCGGTCGTGGCGACAAGGACATGCAGACCGTCATGCACCACATGCAACAGGAGCCGCAAGCATGAGCCGCCTGCAGACCCGCTTCGCCGAACTGAAACAGCAGAACCGCGCTGCCCTGGTGACCTTCATCACCGCCGGCGACCCGGGCTACTCGACCTCGCTGGACATCCTCAAGGGCCTGCCCGAAGCCGGTGCCGATGTCATCGAACTGGGCATGCCGTTCACCGACCCGATGGCCGATGGCCCGGCGATCCAGCTGGCGAACATCCGCGCCCTGGGCAATGGCCAGAACCTGGCCAAGACGCTGAAGATGGTCCGCGAATTTCGCGCCGGCAACGACACCACCCCGCTGGTGCTGATGGGTTACTTCAACCCGATCCACTACTACGGCGTGGACAAGTTCATCGCCGACGCGAAGGAAGCCGGCGTCGACGGCCTGATCGTCGTGGACCTGCCACCGGAGCACAACGAAGACCTGTGCCACCCGGCGCAAGCGGCGGGCATCGACTTCATCCGCCTGACCACTCCGACCACCGACGACAAGCGCCTGCCCACCGTGCTCGAGGGCAGCTCCGGCTTCGTCTATTACGTCTCGGTGGCCGGCGTGACCGGCGCCGGCGCGGCGACCCTGGAACATGTCGAGGAAGCCGTGGCGCGCCTGCGCCGCCACACCGATCTGCCGGTCTCCATCGGCTTCGGCATCCGCACCGCCGAACACGCCGCGAGCATCGCGCGCCTGGCCGACGGTGTGGTGGTGGGTTCGGCGCTGATCGACAAGATCGCCGAGGCGAGCAGTTCCGCTGACGCGGTGCAGGGCGTGCTCGGCCTGTGCCGGCAACTGGCCGAAGGCGTGCGCAACGCTCGCTGAGGATTGCTCTTTTGTAGGAGCATGAAAAAGCCCGGCGCGTGCCGGGCTTTTTCGTTTCAGGCGCGGGTTATTCCACGCTTTCTGCCTGCGGCTCTTCTTCCCCGCCGGCAGCGCCGCCGCCCAGGCCAAGACCCTGCGCGGAGCCCATGGCGAAGGCCATGAACTCCGGCACGCTCATGTCCTTGCCGTTGAACTTTACCTGGTCGTTGGCGTAGGCCAGCGAGCTGGACAGGGCGTTGCCGTCGAGCACGGCCCACTGCGAGTTCAGGGCCATGCCGCTGAACAGGTCGGTCATGGCGTCGGATTGCTGCTTGAGCGCAACCGGATCGACGCTGCCGGCAGCCTCGCCACCCAGCGAGCCCTGCAGCGCGACGATGTCGCCGATCACCGCCTTGTCCACCTTCAGGTCAGCCTTGAGCGCGGCGAGGATGCTGCGCGCCATCTCGTCCGGCGTAGCGGCGGCAGCGTTGGGCTTGCGCAGGTCGACCGACAGCGAAGCCTTGGCTACGCCGTGGCTGGTCTGCAGGGAAAGTTCGTCCAGCGACAGCACCGGCGAGCCTTCCAGCAGGGCCAGGCCCAGGCGCTTGAGTTCCTCTTCCTGCGCCGGGGTCAGCTCGGTGCTTTCCAGGCTGTCCAGAGCCATCTTGTTGTAGGACTCCTTGAAGGTCTTGAGCACGCCCTCGTCGAGGTTGCGCAGGCTCAGGTCCAGCTTCACGCCGCCGATTTCCTGGCCCTGCACCACGACCTTGCCGACGCGGTAGGAAACGCTCTGGTCGAGGCCCTTACCGCCCTGCTTGAGGGTCTCTTCGACCACGGCGTCGCGCAACTCGACTTCCGGCGCGCCCGGCGACTTGATGTTCAGGCTCTTGATGGTGGCGGAGCTGGGGCCGAGGGCAAAGCCGTTGGCATTTTCCTTCTTGTCACCCTGCATGCCCAGGTCGCGCAGCTGTACGCGCGCCGGCTGGCCGCTGTTCTCGTCGGTGAAGTCCAGGTCGACCTCGGCGAGGTTGCCCACGGCGCTGACGTCCTTCTTGTCGCCGGAGACGTTGAAGGTGATCTTGGCCGGGGACAGGCGCAGCTTGTCGCTGTTCTTGGCGAATTCCAGGGCAGCGGTCTCGACGGCGCCTTCCTGCTTCTGGTCGTAATGGATGGTCAGCTCGCCGAACAGCGGAGCCTTGCCGCCAGCGGCGGTGAACAGCGGAGCGGTGAGTTCGTTCTGCTCCAGGGCGAAATGGCTCTGCGCCATGACCGGCGCCAGCTTGCCGGCCGCCAGGCGCGAGGCCGGGAAGGGGCCATGTTCCAGACGATCGGTGAACACCAGGATCTGCGGCGCTTCGCCCTCCTTGCCGGTGAAGGACAGGTTGTAGCGCGCGGTGCTGGAGAACAGGCCGCGCTGGATGTCCACCAGGGTCAGGTGGGCGCCCAGGCCAGGGGCTTCCTGCTCGAACAGTTGGTTGGCTTCGGTGATGCCGCGGTTCACTTCCTGCTCGACACGGCTGCCGGTGTACCAGGCGCCGGCAACGGCAGCGCCGACGATGGCAACGGGGATGGCGATGGCCAGGGCGGTCTTCTTCATGCTGATTCCTTTCAAGTGCGGCCGTACGGGGGACGTCCTGTCGACCGTGATTTTGGGGGTGGCGGCGGGATGCTAGCAGGCGCACTGCCATCACTCCAGCGCCGTTGGCGACCGACTTCACAGCGCCAGCATTGACCCGCAGGGGACGGCTGTCAGGATAGAGCGCTCAGACCGTCCGGGAAGCCCACGCCATGACCCTGCTGCACAGCCTCCACCACGTTGCCCTGATCTGCTCGGACTACCCGCGCTCAAAGCACTTCTACACCCAGGTGCTGGGCCTGAAGGTGGTCGCCGAGACCTACCGCACGGCGCGTGACTCCTGGAAGCTCGACCTGGAGCTGGGCGATGCGCGGCTGGAGCTGTTCTCCTTCCCCGGCGCACCAGCGCGGCCGTCCTACCCCGAGGCGCAGGGGCTGCGCCACCTGGCGTTCGCCGTGGATGACCTGGAGGGCGCGGTGGCCCATCTGCAGAGCCACGGCGTGGCCTGCGAGCCGATCCGCGAGGACGAGCTGACCGGCAAGCGCTTCACCTTCTTCACCGATCCGGATGACTTGCCGCTGGAGCTTTACGAGCGCTGATGCCTCCGGCCAACGCCTTTGTAGGATGGCGTGGAGCGATACCCATCAATTCGGTTCGCCTACAGCATGGGTATCGCTGCGCTCCACCCATCCTACGAAAGTGCCCCTGAATCGGCTCAGGCCGGCACGGCCTCGCTGTCCAACGCCCCGCGCAGGCTCGCCAGGTCGCGCAGCGGCGGCGCGCCGAACAGGCGGCTGTATTCGCGGCTGAACTGCGACGGGCTCTCGTAGCCGACGCGATGCCCGGCCACTGCCACTTCCAGCCCTTCCGACAACAACAGCCGCCGCGCTTCCTGCAAGCGCAGCTGCTTCTGGTACTGCAACGGGCTCAGGGCGGTCACTTCCTTGAAGCGGTGGTGCAGGGTGGACACGCTGAGGTTCACCTCGCGGGCCAGGTCCTCGATACGCAGGGACTTGTCGTAGTTGCGGTTGAGCCACTCTATGGCGCGGGTGACGCGGTGGGTCTGGCTGTCGGTCATCGCCAGGTCGTGCAGCAGGTGGCCCTGCGGGCCCCGCAGCAGGCGGTAGAGGATTTCGCGGACGAACAGCGGCGCCAGCATCTCGATGTCGCGCGGGGTATCCAGCAGGCGCATCAGGCGCAGCAGCGCGTCAAGCACGGTGCAGTCCAGGCGTTGCAGGTAGATGCCCCGGCTGGCCGGGCGCGGCGCACTGCCGGCAAGGCCGGCCTCGGCGATCAGCCGGGTCAGCTCGCCGGGGTCGATGTCCAGGCGGATCGACAGGTAGGGCTTCTCCGGCGAGGCCTCGATCACCTGGCCGGAAACTGGCAGCGTCACCGATACCACCAGCAGGTTGAGTTCGTCGTAGCGATACACCTCGCTGCCCAGGCGCACTTCCTTGCAGCCCTGGGCGATCACGCACAGGGCGGGGCGATAGAGGGTCGGCATGCGGCCCTCGTGGGGGCAGTCGCTGCGGCCGACCAGCAGGGAATCGATGGCGGTCTCGAAGACGCCTTCACCCTGGCAATGGCGCTGGATGATGTCGGCCAGCTCCTGGCGGCCGGCGGCAATGGGATCGTAGGCGGGAACGGACTGGGACATGCACAGGACCTCCAGTGGCGGCGCTCGAAGCTTACGCCCGCGCCGCGTGCGCGAGTGTGACAGTAAGGCAGCCGCTGGAGGATCAGGCAAGCAATCGGCAGGAATGGACAAGCCGCAGCGCCATTCACGCACGCACCGCGGCGGTGCATGGCCCGGAAACGACCGGTTACAGAGGTTGGCAAACCTGCCGCAGGATCAGGCAAGAAGCCGACAGCATCCGGATAACGCGCGGGGCTGGCGGGGCCGTACTCTTGCTGTCAGTCGTCCGAGGAGCCACTTCGGACTTCTTCCTGTAACGCGGAGGACAGGACATGCACTGGCAAACCCCCATCGAACACGAATTGCAGATCCACCCCCGGGCGGGACACGAAGCGGAACTCGGCGCCCTGATCGACAACCTGGTCGACGGCGCCCGCCGCGCACCGGGGTGCCTGCGCTGCCAGTTGGTCGCCCGTGAGAGCGGCGAGCCGTGGCTGCTGCAAGGCAGCTGGAAAAACGAAGACGCCCTACTGGACTACTTCGCCACACCCTCATTGCAGCTGCTCGGCGAGGTGCTCTTGTGCCACTGCCGAAGTCTCAGCGGCGGCATAGTGGAAACCCTCGATCAGGCCACTGGAAAGGTGGCCTGAGTCTTTTTAGGTAGAGAGCTTTCAGGCCCTTTTAGTACTCCAGGCTCCACCCCAGGGTGAACGTGCGGCCACGGCCCTGGTAGTCATAGAGATAGGCCGGCCCGTAGGTCGGCGAATAGAACAGTGCGGCGCGCTGGCCCCAGACGGTGCTGTACTGCTTGTCCAGCAGGTTCTGGATACCGGCGCTGAAGGTGCCGAAGCCGGTCTTCTGCTCGCCCATCAGGTCGAAGGTGGTGTAGCCGTCGATCTCGTGGTCCGCATCGTCCTTCAGGTTGAACGCGTGCTGGGCCTGCAGGCGGGCACTGCGCTCACCATCGCCCCAGCCGACGAACGCGGTGGACTTGGACAGCGACGCGTAGCGCGCATCACGCTTGATCCAGTCGCCATCGGCATCCTCTTCTTCCGAACGCACCAGGTGCAGCGTGGTACCACCCTGCCAACCGTTGTCGAAGTAACGGGTGACCGCGCCCTCGAAGCCGAAGTCGCGGCTCTTCTGGTCTTCCACGTCGATGGTCAGGGTCGCCGCGTCGGTGGTGATGATCTTGTCCGACCAGATGTAGTAGACCGCCGCCTGGGCCTGCCACTGCATGTCGCTGTAGCGCCAGCCGGTCTCGACCTGGCGGCTCTTGATGCCAGCCAGTGGGTTGTCGTCCACCGACAGACCGGCCTTGCCGTAGTACTTGGCCGGGTCGGGCAGGTCGAAGCCTTCGCTGTAGTTGGTCCAGACCTGATGGCCGTTCTTGAAGTCGTAGATCGCGCCGAGGTTGAACAGGTTGACCTGGTAGTCGTTGCTGCCGCCGGGCACGCCTTTGAAGTCATCCACCTCGACGTCCATCTTCTGGTGGCGCGCGCCGCCGGAGAGGGTCAGGTTGTCGGTGACCTTCCAGTCCAGCTGGCCGTAGAAGGACAGGCCATCGACGACGTAGCTCGGATAGCGCGGAGCGCTGCTGGCGGTTTCCAGGTTCAGGCCGCCGCTCTCGGAGGACAGACGCTGGTCGAAGACCTTCTGCTCGGCGTTGAAGCGCTCGTGGTCGAGGTCCACGCCGTAGGTGAACTTCAACGCATCCCACTGCTTGCTGAACAGGCCCTTCAGGCCGCTGACCTCGAAGTTCTGCTGCGAGCCGGCGAAGTACACACCCTTGGAGCCGGTCGGCTTGCCGGTGTTGTAGTAGGGGAACGGATAGAAGTTGTCGTCTTCCTTGCGGTAGTACGCCTGCAGGTAGAAGTCCTGCTCCAGCAGGTTGCTGTGGTGGTAGTTGGCGTTGAGCAGCACACGGCGCGAGCGCGGCTCCAGGTCGGTGTCCAGGCCGCTGCGGATTTCCGCATCTTCCAGGTTCGACGGGCCCTGGTACTTCAGGTTGGGGAAGTAGATGCCGGTGCTGCCGTCGTTGCCCGAATCGTAGTACTGCGCCAGCAGGTCGAGGCTCTGCTCGTCGGTGAACTGCGCGGTGAGGTTGCCCATCACGTCGACGGTGCGGTTGTACTGCAGGTCGGTCTGGGTGTTGTCGATGAAGATCTGGTTGCCGCCGCCATCGTAGAAGGCTTCGTTCTTCTCCGCTGAAATCCCCAGGCGGCCGGCCACGCGGTCATTGCCGCCGCTGACGGACTGCGCGGCGCGAGTGGACAGGTCATCGCTGTTGTTGAAGCCGCTGGTGGCGCCCAGTTGCGTCTCGAAGCGCGTATCACCGGCCGCGCCCTTCTTGGTGATGATGTTGATGATGCCGCCGGTGGCGCCGCCGCCGTAGATCGCGCTGGCGCCGGAGAGCACCTCGATGCGCTCGACGTTGAACGGCGATATGCTGTCGAACTGGCGCGACAGGCCGCGCGAACTGTTCTGGCTGACGCCGTCGATCATCACCAGCACGTTGCGCCCGCGCATGTTCTGGCCGTAGTTGGTGCGGCCCTCGGGCGCCAGGTCAAGACCGGGAACCAGCTTTCCCACGGCCTCCTTCAGGCTGACGCCGGTATCGAGCTGTTCGCGCAGCTGGGTCTGGTCGACCACCCAGACGGTGCCGGGGATCGAGCTGATATCGGTGGGCGTGCGCGCCGCCACGCTGATCTGCATCGGCGCCAGGCTCAGGGCAGCGGAGTCGTCCTTCTCGCGCTTGAGCAGCACGGTGCGCTCGTCGGTGAAGCGCCAGCTCACACCGCTACCGGAAAGCAGTTGGTTGAGCGCTTCCTCGGTGGTGTAGGTGCCGTCTAGCCCTTCGCTCTGCAGGCCCTGGATGTCCTCGGAATTGAACAGCAGGTGCAGCCCGGCCTGGTCGGCGAACTGGGTCAGCGCACTGTCCAGGCTGCGCGGGGCGATATGCAGCTCGACGGCGGCAGCGTTCGCGGCATGGACGACGGGCGCGGCGGCGCCAAGCAGGGAAGCGAGCAGGATCGCGCGGTGCAGCGGGGAAGGACGGTAATGCATGCGGGTGAAATCCGTTCTTGTGTGGGCAGGGTCGCGTATTGAGAATTTTTCGCGTTCCTGCCTACGACGAAACGGTCATGCAAACCTTGCAGTGCTGAATGAAAAATATTTTCATTTTCTTGTCACAGAACGAGACTTCACCTGTAGGAGCGAGCTTGCTCGCGAACCGCCCTGCCTCGGAGTCGCCGGGAAATCCGTTCGCGAGCAAGCTCGCTCCTACACGAAGAACGGTCAGGTTTTTGGGGCGGGGCGGATCAGCACCAGCCAGGGCATATGGGTGACCTTCACCGGCTGCAAGCGCTCCAGGGTCTTGAGCAAGGCGCCGGGGTCCTGCAGGTCGAACACGCCGCTGACCTTGTGCTGGCGCAGCGCGCTGTCGGTCAGCACGATGCGGCCCGGCACGTAGCGCTCCAGCTCGTCCAGCACCTCGCCCAGCGGGCGCTGGTTGAAGATCAGCTTGCCGCGCTGCCAGGCGCTGGCACTGGACAGGTCCAGCGGCTGCGCCGGCTCGGGCGCGGCGCGCTCGCGGTAACTCAGGCGCTCGCCGGCGGACAGCCGCACCGGCGCGCTGCCGGCGCTGTTCACCTGCACCACGCCTTCGGTCACGTCGACGCGCACCTGCGGCCCACGGCTGTCCACATCGAAGCGCGTACCCACGGCGCGCACCTCGCCGCCCCTGGCCTCGACGATGAAGGGCCGCGCGGCATCCTTCGCCACCTCGAACAAGGCTTCGCCGGTGTGCAGGCGCAGGCGCCGCTGCTGCGGGCTGAAGTCGACGGACAAGGCGCTGTCACTGTTCAGCCACACGCGGCTGCCATCGGCCAGCTGCAGCATCCGCCGCTCACCCGTGCGGGTCGCGTAGTCGGAATACAGCCCGGCCAGCGGCTCGGGCAGTGCGATGGTGACGGCGATTGCCGCGACACAGGCGGCAGCGGCCAGCGCCAGCCAGCGACGCGGGCGCCGGGCGCGGCGGCGGTAATCCTCGGCGTGGCGGGTTTCCGGCAAGGCCCCCCACAGCGCCTCGGCCTCGCGAGCAGCACGCTCGTGTTCCGGGCTCTGCCCGCGCCAGCGCAGGAACTCCATGCGCTCGCCAGCACCGGCGCTGCCCGCATGCAGCTGCACCAGGCGCTCGATGGCTTCATCGCCCAGCAGGTTCTGTTCGACGCGGCTCATGGCGCGTCTCCCTGGCGCTGCGCCCAGTCGCGGCAATGGCGCATGGCCTGGACGATGTACTTGCCCACCATGCTCTCGGAAACGCCCAGGCGCTGGGCGATCTGCGCGTGGGTGAGGCCGTCGAGGCGGTTCATCAGCAACGCCTGGCGGGCATTGGCGGGCAATTGGTCGAGGGCGGCGTCGAGGTGCTCCAGCGCCTCATGGGCGAGCAGGCGGTGCTCCAGCCCGGACGCGGGATCGCTGAGGTCATCCGCGGCGGCTTCATCGACATGCAGCTCGGCCAGCCGGCCCTCGCGGCGCAGGTTGTCGATGGCGATGTTGCCGGCGACGCGGAACAGGTAGGCGCGCGGGTCCTGCACCTCGGCTTCGGCAGGGTGGTCGGCCAGGCGCAACCAGGTGTCCTGAGCCACGTCTGCCGCGCGCTGGTTATCGCCCAACCGCCGCGCAAGGAAGCGCATCAGGTCCGCGTAATGCGCCTGGAAGCTCTGCAGCAGGGAGGAGGAGGCGAAGCGCCGCATGATGGCCGAAATACCCCGAAAAACCGGCCAACGTCTGTCAGACCGATGCGAAGGGACGGCAGCATACACCGAATCGAGAATTATTATCGAATGCAAAAACGTGTCAGCTCGTGAACGGCGAGAGGTCCAGCGGACGTACTTCGCCCATCCATAGACCGTGATCGCGGTGATCGCGCAGGTCATCGCCCGTGTTGGGGTGGACGAAGATCACCAGGCCATCGCGATTCAGCGCCAGCCACGGCACCAGGGTGGCGAAGGTGGCGTTGTCGAAGGCCAGCTGGCAGCTCCAGTCCGGATGCGGCCCCACCGGGCGCTCGTGCACCCGGCCCATCTTCGCGCCGAAGCGGCTGGCCGCCTCTTCGCACAGGGCGCGGGCACGCGCGAGGCTGCTCGCGTCGAAATAGACGTGGGCGTGGAAATCCTTGATCGGGGTGTCGTTCATCGGTCCTGCTCCAGTTCCGCCTGCAGCCAGTCGACGAAGCGCTGCACCAGGCGCATGCGCCGTTTGCGTTCGGGCAGCACGGCGTAATAGCCGAATCGCGATTGCAGCGACCCGGCGATGGGCCGGCACAGTAACCCCTGTTCCAGCAGTTCGTCGACCAGGTGCCGCCAGCCGATGGCCACGCCCTGCCCGGCGATGGCCGCCTGGATCAGCAGCGTGTAGTTGTCGAAGCGCAACCCGGCCGGGCCCGGCGCCGAGTCGATGGCCAGTTCGCGATAAACGCCAGTCCAGTCGAACCACCGACTGGAGGCTTCGGGTTTCAGGTGCAGCGTCGGCAAGGCCGTGAGCGCCTGGGGCGACAGCGGCAGTTCGCGGCCTGCCACCAGGCGCGGGCTGCACACCGGGAATACTTCCTCGCTGAACAGCCGCAGCGCTTCGCCATGCTTGAAGCGCCCGTCACCGAAGGCAATGGCGACATCGATGTCGCTGCGCAGGGAAATCGGGCTGCGATCACTGCTGATCAGGCCGACATCCAGCTCCGGGTGTGCCTGGCGGAAGCGCGGCAGGCGCGGCATCAGCCAGTAGGCGGCGAAGGCGAAGTCGGTGGCGACCTGCAGCACTTCGTGGGGGTTTTTCGCGGTCACCGCAGCGATGCCGGCGTCGATGCTCTCCAACCCCGCCTGAACGTGCTGCTGCAGCACCTGCCCACTTTCGGTCAAGGCGATGCCGCGGTGGATGCGGTCGAACAGGCGCACTGCCAGCAGCTTCTCCAGGCGCTTGATCTGCTGGCTGACCGCCGGCTGGGTGGTGCCCAGCTCACCGGCGGCGGCGGTGAAGCTCAGCAGCCGGGCCGCGGACTCGAACACGCGCAGCAGTTCCAGCGGCACGCTCAAGACGGGCTCACACATAAGTGGACGTTATCCGAAGCATGCCGTGCCATGCGCTTTACCCCGTATTCAGCAGGAAACAGACTCATGACCAATAGCATCCCATAACAGCGCCAACAGGATAAGCCCAACGCCATGAAGCGCCCGAACATCCTCTTCATCATGGCCGACCAGATGGCCGCGCCGCTCCTGCCCTTCTACGACGCCCAGTCGCCGATCAAGCTGCCCCACCTCTCGCGCCTCGCCGGTGAAGGCGTGGTGTTCGACTCGGCCTACTGCAACAGCCCGCTCTGCGCGCCCTCGCGCTTCACCCTGGTCAGCGGCCAGTTGCCGACCAAAATCGGCGCCTGGGACAACGCCGCCGATTTTGCCGCCGACATCCCCACCTACGCGCACTACCTGCGCCGCCTGGGCTACCGCACCGCGCTGTCGGGCAAGATGCACTTCTGCGGTCCGGACCAGTTGCACGGCTACGAAGAACGCCTGACCAGCGACATCTACCCCGCCGACTACGGCTGGGCGGTGAACTGGGACGAGCCGGATGTGCGCCCGAGCTGGTATCACAACATGTCCTCGGTGCTACAGGCCGGCCCGTGCGTGCGCACCAACCAGCTCGACTTCGACGAGGAAGTGGTGTTCAAGGCGCGCCAGTACCTCTACGACCATGTGCGCGAACACCCCGAGCAGCCGTTCTGCCTCACCGTGTCCATGACCCACCCGCACGACCCCTACACCATCCCGCGCGAGTACTGGGACCTGTACCGCGACGAGGACATCCCGCTGCCCTCGGTAGAGATCGCCCAGGGCGAGCAGGACCCGCACTCGCAGCGGCTGCTCAAGGTGATCGACCTGTGGGGCCAGAAGATGCCCGAGGAGAAGGTACGCGCCGCCCGCCGCGCCTACTTCGGCGCGTGCAGCTATGTCGATGCGCAGATCGGCGCGCTGCTGCGCACCCTGGAGGATTGCAACCTGAGCGATGACACCCTGATCGTGTTCTCCGGCGACCACGGCGACATGCTGGGCGAGCGCGGCCTCTGGTACAAAATGCACTGGTTCGAGATGGCCGCCCGTGTGCCGCTGCTGGTGCACGCGCCCAGGCGCTTCGCCCCGCGCCGGGTCGGCGAATCAGTGTCCACCGTCGACCTGCTGCCAACCCTCGTCGAGCTGGCCGGCGGGCAGGTCGAGCCCGGCGTCGACCTCGACGGCCGCTCGCTGCTGCCACACCTGCAAGGCGTTGGCGGCCACGACGAGGTGATCGGCGAATACACCGCCGAAGGCACCGTCAGCCCGCTGATGATGATCCGCCGCGGCGACTTCAAGTTCATCTACTCCGAGCAGGACCCGTGCCTGCTGTTCGACGTGAAGAACGACCCACGCGAACTGGAAAACCTCATGGATTCGCCGGCCCACGCCAATCGGGTACGCGACCTGCTGGGTGAAGCCCGCGCGCGCTGGGACGTGCCGGCCATCACCCGGCAAGTGCTGGCCAGCCAACGCCGTCGCCGGCTGGTGGCCGACGCGCTGACCCATGGCACGCTGAAAAGCTGGGACCACCAACCCATGGTCGACGCCAGCCAGCAGTACATGCGCAACCACATCGACCTCGACGATCTGGAGCGCCGCGCGCGCTATCCGCAACCGAAATAACAACCACAACACGCCGAAGGGGAAGGGAGCATGAAGAACACCGTACGAAGAGCATCGACGCTGTTGCTGGCCGGCGCACTCGCGCTGGGCGGCCCGCTGGCCCGGGCCGAAGATGAAGCCTGCAGTACGGTGAAACTGGCCGATCCGGGCTGGACCGACATCGCCGTCACCAACGGCATCGCCGCCTTCCTCCTCGAAGGCCTGGGCTACCAGGTGAAGATCGACACTCTCTCGGTGCCCATCACCTACGGCGGCCTGCGCGACGGCCAGGTGGACGCCTTCCTCGGCAACTGGATGCCGGCGCAGCAGGGCTTCTTTGATCAGTTCATCGCCAGCAAGCAGGTCACCCAGTTGGCGAAGAACCTACAGGGCACCGAGTTCACCCTGGCCGTACCGACCTACGTGTGGAACGCAGGCGTGAAAACCTTCGCCGACCTGGGCCAGCACGCTGACCAGTTCAACAAGAAGATCTACGGCATCGGCTCCGGCGCGCCAGCCAACCAGTCGATCCAGAAGATGATCAGCGGCGACGAGTTCGGCCTGGGCGGCTGGAAGCTGGTGGAGTCCAGCGAACAGGCGATGCTCGCCGAGGTGGGCCGCGCGGTGAAGCGTGATCGCTGGGTGGTGTTCCTCGGCTGGACGCCGCACCCGATGAACGTCAAATACGACATGAAATACCTCACCGGCGGCGAGAAGTACTTCGGCAGCACCGGCAGCGTGTTCACCGTCACCCGCAACGGCTACGCCGAGCAGTGCCCGAACAGCGGCAAGTTGCTGGCCAACCTGTCCTTCGACCTGAAGATGGAGAACGCCATCATGGCCGAGGTGCTGGAGAAGAACGTGAAGAACCCCGACGCGGTGAAGGCCTGGATCAAAGCCAATCCGCAGAGCCTGGACACCTGGCTGCAAGGCGTGAAGACCCGCGACGGCGGTGACGCGCTGGCCGCCGTGAAGGCCAAGCTGTAGGCCTTCGATGGAACGTCTGATCCGCCTGTTGCCCTTCATTGCCTGGTTGCCGCAGGTCACGGGGCGCGATGTGCGCCGTGACCTGGGCGTCGGCCTTTCCGGTGCAGTGCTCGCCCTGCCGCAGTCCATGGCCTATGCGCTGATCGCCGGGCTGCCGGCGGAGTACGGCTTGTACGCAGCGATGCTGCCGGTGCTGATCGCCTGCCTGTGGGGCTCGTCGAAGCACATGGTCGGCGGGCCGACGGCGGCGATCTCGGTGGTACTGTTCACCGCCATCGCCCCGCTGGCGCCGCCGGGCAGCGCGCAGTTCATCCAGTACGCGCTGCTGCTGACCTTCCTCGCCGGATTGTTCCAGTGGTTGCTGGGCATGCTGCGCTTCGGCGTGCTGGTGAACTTCGTCTCGCACTCGGTGCTGCTGGGCTTCACCTGCGGCGCCGCGCTGGTGATCGTCATCGGCCAATTGCCCTATCTGCTCGGCATCACCACGGGCGGGCAGGGCACGGCGCTGACCAGTGCCGCCGCGCTGTGGTGGAAGCTGGCGGATTTCCACGGGCCTTCGTTGCTGGTCGGCCTGCTCAGCCTCGCACTGAGCCTGCTGATGAAGCGCTTGTGGCGGCGCGGACCGGCGCTGCTGGTCGGCCTGATCGGCGCCAGCACACTGGTCTGGACGATGCCGGCGACCTTTGCCGGTGTCGCCAGGGTCGCCGCCTTCCGCAGCGCACTGCCGCCATTCAGCCCGTTGCCGTTCGACCTGTCGGCGATTGCCCAGTTGCTCCCCGCCGCCGTGGCCTGCGGCATGCTCGGGCTGGTGACCAGCCTATCGATTGCCCGCGCACTGGCGACCCGCTCGCATCAGCCGCTGGATGCCAATCAGGAGGTGCGTGCACAGGGGTTGTCCAACCTGATCGGGCCGTGGCTGTCCGGCACGCTGTCCGCTGGCTCCTTCACCCGCTCCGGGCTGAACCAGGATGCCGGCGCGCGCACGCCGCTGGCCGGGGTCTTCTCGGCACTGTGGGTGGCGCTGCTGGCGGTGGCGGGCGCTGGATTGATCACGCACATTCCGTTGCCGGCCATGGCCGCCGGCATCCTGCTGATCTGCTGGAATCTGGTTGATCGCCCGGCTTTGCGCGCCTTGTGGAAAGGCAGCCGCGCGGAATCCCTGGTGATGCTGCTGACCCTCGGCGCCACGCTGCTGCTGCCGCTGCAGAATGCCATCTACGCGGGCGTGCTGGCCTCGCTGTTCTTCTACCTCAAGCGCACCTCGCAGCCGCGCGTGCAGCACTGGGAGCGCGAGGACGAGGAGGTGCTGCGCATCGAAGGCTCGATCTTCTTCGGCGCCTGCGACTACCTGCAGAAACGGATGCAGCACAGCCGCAGCGAACGCCTCGTGCTGGACGCCCACCACGTCAACTTCATCGATTTCGCCGGCGCGCAGATGCTTCAGCAGGAGGCTCGGCGCCTCGCGAGCGAAGGCCGCTGTCTGGTACTGCGCAACGCCCGGCCACGGGTGCGCGCGGAGCTGGAAAGGCAGATGGGGAAGGGCGCAGTGTTGCAGGTCGAGGAATAGAGCCGGCAGCCACTGTCGGAGCCCACTCCCAAATCGGTGTTCAGCCCTTGAGCTGCGCCCTCAGCTCATCCAGCACCGGCGCCGAATCCGGCCGTACGCCGCGCCACAGCAGGAAGGCTTCCGCCGCCTGTTCCACCAGCATGCCCAGCCCGTCGATGCAGCGCGCCGCACCGTGTTCGGCAGCCCAGCGGTTGAAGGCGGTCACGTCCTTGCCGTACATCATGTCGTAGCAGACGGTGTGGCCCGGCTCGATCAAAGCGGGAGCAATGGGCGGCAGCTCGCCGGCAAGGGAAGCCGAGGTGCCGTTGACGATCAGGTCGAAGGGCTCGGCGCGCAGATCGAATCCGCCGCCGCGCACATTACCCAGGTCCTTGAACTCCTCGGCCAGTTGCTCAGCCTTGAACGCGGTGCGGTTGGCAATGACGATGCAGGCCGGCTGCTCGGCGAGGAAGGGTTCGAGAATGCCGCGTACCGCGCCGCCGGCGCCCAGCACCAGGATGCGCGCGCCGCGCAGTACGACCCCGTGATTCACTGTCAGGTCGCGGGTCAGCCCGGCGCCATCGGTGTTGTCACCCAGCAGGCCGCCGCCTTCCAGCTTCTTCAGGGTATTCACCGCACCGGCCCGGCGCGCGCGTTCGCTCAGCTCGGTGGCCAGGCGGTAGGCGTCTTCCTTGAACGGCACGGTGACGTTGCCGCCCAGGCCCTCAACGAAGAACTCGCGGGCGTTCCCGGCGAAGTCATTCAGCGGCGCCAAGCGCGTGTCATAGCTCAGCACCTGGCCGGTCTGCTCGGCGAACAGGCGGTGAATCTGCGGCGACTTGCTGTGGCCGATGGGATTGCCGAAGACGCAGTAGCGGTCCATGGGAAGTCCTGGAGCGAGAAGATTGGAAAGGGCAGGAGCTTGCCGGGTTTTCTATCGGGGTGCCAGACCAGGTTCGCGAGCAACCTCGTTCCTACTGGCAGCTCCGAAGCCGCTCTTGTAGGAGCGAGCCTGCTCGCGAACGCCCCGAAAGATGACGGTCAGGCCTGCGCTAACCAGTCCCGATCCGTGAGGAAGTACTCGGTCAGGCGCGCTTCCTCGCTGCCCGGTTCCGGCTTCCAGTCGTAGCCCCAACGTACCTGCGGCGGCAGGGACATGAGGATCGATTCGGTGCGCCCGCCCGACTGCAGGCCGAACAGGGTGCCGCGGTCGTAGACCAGGTTGAATTCGACGTAGCGGCCGCGGCGGAAGGCCTGGAACTCGCGCTGCTGCTCGGTGTACGGGGTGTTCTTGCGCTTGCGCACGATGGGCAGGTAGGCGGAGAGGTAGGCGTCGCCGATGGCCCGCAGGAAGGCGAAGCTGGTGTCGAAGTCCCACTGGTTCAGGTCGTCGAAGAACAGGCCACCCACACCGCGCGGCTCGTTGCGGTGCTTGATGTGGAAGTAGCGGTCGCACCATTCCTTGTAGCGCGGGTAGACGTCCTCGCCGAAGGGCGCGCAGGCGTCGCGGGCGACCCGGTGCCAGAGCACGCAGTCTTCTTCGTGGGCGTAGTAGGGCGTCAGGTCGAAACCGCCACCGAACCACCACACGGCCTCTTCCCCTGCCTTCTCGGCGATGAAGAAGCGCACGTTGGCGTGGGAGGTCGGCACGTGCGGGTTGGTCGGGTGGATCACCAGCGACACGCCCAGCGCCTGGAAGCCGCGGCCGGCCAATTCGCGCCGGTGTGCGCTGGCGGACGGCGGCAAACCGCTGCCGAATACATGGGAGAAATTCACCCCGCCTTTCTCGATCAGGGCACCGTCGCCGATCACCCGCGTACGACCGCCGCCGCCGGCCGGACGCTGCCAGGCGTCTTCGACGAAGCGTGCGCTGCCGTCCTCGGCTTCGAGTGCGGCGCAGATGCGGTCTTGCAGGTCGAGCAGGTAGGCCTTCACGGCCTCGATGCGGTCGGTCACGAGAATCACCTTGGAGCGGGAAAGCCACGCGTGGCGCGGGCCGGAGCGGGATTTAAGAGCGAAAACGGGCGCAAGCATACCATCGCCGCCGGCAAAGCTGGTCTTGACGGCCGTCAAGCTGGCGGCTTGGATGAAAGTCTTTTCCCCGGCGAGGCAGAGCCTCGCGCCATCAGGAGAGCGACATGGCCAAGCGTGTTCAATTCGCCAAGACCGGCGGTCCGGAAGTCCTCGAAATCGTCGACTACACCCCCGCCGAGCCCGGTCCCAACGAGGTGCGGGTGCGCAACCGCGCCATCGGCCTGAATTTCATCGACACCTACTACCGTAGCGGCCTGTATCCCGCACCGGCGATGCCGTCCGGGGTTGGCACCGAAGGCGCCGGCGAGGTGGAGGCGGTGGGCAGCGCGGTGACCAACGTGAAGGTCGGCGACCGCGTCGGCTACGCCACCGGCCCGCTGGGCGCCTACAGCGAGCAGCACACGCTGCCGGCCGCCAGCGTGGTGAAGCTGCCCGATGCGATCACCTTCGAGCAGGCCGCCGCCGTCATGCTCAAGGGCCTGACCGTGCAGTACCTGCTGCGCCAGACCTACAACGTGCAGCCGGGCCAGACCATCCTCTGGCACGCGGCCGCCGGCGGCGTCGGGCTGATCGCCTGCCAGTGGGCCAAGGCCATCGGCGCACACCTGATCGGCACCGTCAGCTCGGCGGCCAAGGCGGCGCTGGCGAAATCCCACGGTGCCTGGCAGACCATCGACTACAGCCACGAGAACGTGGTCGAGCGCGTGCTGGCGCTGACCGACGGCAAGAAGTGCCCGGTGGTCTACGACTCGGTGGGCAAGGATACCTGGCTGACTTCGCTGGACTGCACCGCGCCGCGCGGCCTGGTAGTGAGCTTTGGCAACGCCTCCGGCCCGGTGGACGGGGTGAACCTGGGCATCCTCTCGCAGAAGGGCTCGCTCTACGTCACCCGCCCGACGCTGTTCGGCTACGCCAGCACGCCGGAGCGCCTGCAAGCCATGGCGGACGACCTGTTCGACATGATCACCAGCGGCAAGGTGAAGGTGGAGATCAACCAGCGCTTCAGTCTGGCCGAGGCGGCCAGGGCGCAGACGGAGCTGGCGGCGCGGCGTACTACCGGCTCGACCATTCTGCTGCCCTGACCGGAACAGCGCTCGCGAGCAAGGGCTAGGCGCCCCCTCGGTCCTACAGGGTGCGGCGGTATCGCTTTTTGTAGGAGCGAGCTTGCTCGCGAACCGGGTCGCGTCGTGGTGACCGGCTTACGACGGGCGAACGGTCTCGCCGGTGCGCAGGTCGCGGATCAGGCTGGGATTGCGGCGCCCGCCCAGGGCGCCGCCGAGCACGCCGTCCAATTCGCCCCGGAAGTACTGCTCGACGCGCAGGCGGCTGCGCGCGGCGGGGCGGCCGGCGGGGTTGGCCGATGTGGAGATCAGCGGGCCGGTGTAGCGGCACAGTTCGCGCACCAGCGGATGATCGGTGACGCGCAGGGCAACGGTCTCGTGCTCGCCGGTCACCCACTCGGGCAGGCGCCCCTGGTGCGGCACCAGCCAGGTGTTGGGGCCGGGCCAACTGGCGGCGAGCTTGTCCTGCCAGGCTCCGGGCAAGTCGTCGAGGAGGAAGTCGAACTGGCGGATATCGCCGGCCACCACGATCATGCCTTTTTCCACCGGCCGCGCCTTGATCGCCAGCAGGCGGTACACGGCGTCGGCGTTCCACGGGTCGCAGCCCAGGCCCCAGACGGCTTCGGTCGGATAAGCGATCACACCGCCATCGCGCACGACCTGAGCCATGCGCTGGGTACGCCAGTTGCTGTACATCGGGAACTCCTCGGATCTGCGATGCGCGGCAGTTTACGTGCTCAGGGAGCGCGATGCACCCAGA
This sequence comes from Pseudomonas sp. AU12215, assembly GCF_001675465.2. Classification (NCBI taxonomy): domain Bacteria; kingdom Pseudomonadati; phylum Pseudomonadota; class Gammaproteobacteria; order Pseudomonadales; family Pseudomonadaceae; genus Pseudomonas; species Pseudomonas sp. AU12215. Next base: position 43,597 of record NZ_MACM02000130.1, on the reverse strand, counting down.
CCCCAGCTTCGCAGGTAACCCGTCCCTCCAGCTCCAGTTCGGTCAACGCCACCAGTACGTCAGGCAACGCCAGGCCGCTGCGCAATGCCAGCTGCTCGCTGCTGTGTGGCGCGGCGCGGAGCAGGTCGACCAGCGGGTGGGGCGGCAGAGCCGGCGCGCGCTCCAGCGCCGACGCGCTGCGTGTCCAACCCTGCAGGCCGTCGAGGATGTCCTCGACTGTCTCCACCAGCGTCGCGCCCTGGCGGATCAGTTCGTGGCAGCCACGGGCGCCGGGATGATGGATCGAGCCGGGAATCGCATACACCTCGCGGCCCTGCTCAGCGGCCAGGCGCGCCGTGATCAGGGAACCGCTGGACGGGCTGGCCTCCACCACCAGGGTGCCCAACGACAGGCCACTGATGATCCGGTTGCGCCGGGGGAAGTTCGAAGCCTGGGGCGCGCTGTTCAACGGCAGCTCGGAAATCACGGCGCCGCCTTGCTCGACGATGCGTTTCGCCAGCCCGAGATGACGACGCGGATAGAGGCGCTCCAGGCCTGTACCCAGTACGGCGACGGTCTTTCCGCCGGCCTCCAGCGCACCTTCATGGGCTGCACCATCGATCCCCAGGGCCAGCCCACTGGTGATCACGAAACCGCCGCCGGCCAGGCTGCGAGCGAAGGCTCGCGCCGTATCCAGCCCCGGTTTGCTGGCCCGGCGGCTCCCGACCATCGCCAGTTGCGGCCGCTCCAGCAGGTTCGGCTCGCCGGCCAGGAACAGCAGCGGCGGCGCATCGCCCAGCTCGGCGAGCAGGGCGGGGTAGCCGGGTGCATCCCACATGACCAGATGATGCTCGGCGGCCTCCAGCCAGTGCAGCACCTCTGCTGCCTGCTCGCGGATGGACGCATCGCGGCGCGGTTCGGCGCAGGCGGCCGGCAACCCGAGCGAACGCCAGGCGGCCGCCGGCGCACTGAGTGCAGCGGACGCCGAACCGAAGGCCTCCAGCAGACGATGAAAACGACGCGGTCCCAGCTCGGGCAGGGCGTGCAGGCGCAGCCGCGCTTCGAGCTCCGCGGGTGAAAGGGTCGGGGCAACGGGCATGGCGCAATCCTTGGCGTGCGGAAGACCCCCGGACTATGCCGCGCCGGCCTGGGCCTTCGCTGTCGGACCCTTCCGGATCACCCCCAACAAAAAACCCCGCCGGAGCGGGGTTTCTTCAAGTCACTTGCGCATCAGGGGTTCAGGACGCGGTCGTTGACTTCCAGCGAGCGGGTAGCGGTCAGCACCAGCCCGTAGCTCAGGCGGTTGTAGGTGCGGAAGACCATCACCAGGCCCGAGCGCTCGTCCGGGATCTTCACCATTTCGTCGGTGACACGATCGCGGACGGTCTCGCCCAGCTTGTAGATGGCCAGCACGTTGCCTTCGGCCAGGCCGTCGCGGGTGCCCTTGTCGATGGTCACCACATCGTACTTGCCGATCTGGGTCACGCCGCGCGGCACATCGATGATGGTGCCCTTGATCGGGGTGCTCGGCTCGCTGGGCATGAAGGTGGAGGTGATCGCGCGCTCCTCGGTGGGGAACAGTCGATCGCCCGAACGGACTTCCTGGGTGGTGCGGGTCAGCATCAGGGTGGCGACGTCGCCTTCCTTGGCCGTGACGTTGGCACCGCCTACGTCCATGGCGTCAATGCCCAGGACTTCGTTGGTCTCCGGGTCGGTGTAGACCTTGGCCTGGCGGAAGATGCCATAGCTGTTCTCTTCCGACAGCGAGTTACCGCGAGCGTAGGCACGGTCGCCGGCGCCGCTGATCACGCTCTCCTGGTCGCCAGCGACCACGTAGGGGGCGTTGGAGAAGTCAGCGTCGCTATCGACGATGCGGTTGGAAAGCAGGAAGGCGTTGATCTTGTCCAGCGGGATGGTCGGGATCGCCTCGGCGATCGGGGTGCTGCGCACCCGCGGCGACAGCTTGATGGTCCCGCGCGACTCGCCGCGATTGAGCATCAGGCGCGGCTGGCCATCGATGTACACCAGGCTCAGCACGTCACCCGGGTAGATCAGGTGCGGGTTCTGAATCTGCGGATTCACCTGCCAGATTTCCGGCCACTTCCACGGCTTGCTGAGGAACTTGCCGGAGATGTCCCAGAGGGTGTCGCCCTTCACTACGGTATAACGATCCGGATGGCCGTCCTTGAGCTGCACGGCAGCCTGCGCCACCCCGCCTGCGGCGAGCAGCAGCAGGGCGAGTAGTGTTTTCCTCATGCGGTGAATCCCTTTATTATGTGTACACATGAAACGCCTGGAAGCCGCCCCTACCGCGCTTTCCAGCCGTTTTTCGATGCTGCTCAGCATATTAGCAGCCGATTTTGACTTTATTCCACAAGTGCATCACAAACGCATATGGCCATTCTGAACATTCTCGAATTCCCCGATCCGCGCCTGCGGACCATCGCCAAGCCGGTCACGGTCTTCGATGACGCCCTGCGCACGCTGATCGACGATATGTTCGAGACCATGTACGAAGCGCCCGGCATCGGTCTGGCGGCGACGCAGGTCAACGTGCACAAGCGGGTCGTGGTGATGGACCTGTCCGAAGACAAGTCCGAGCCCCGGGTCTACATCAACCCCGAGTTCGACTACCTCACCGAGGAAATGGACCAGTACCAGGAAGGTTGCCTGTCGGTGCCCGGCTTCTACGAAAATGTAGACCGCCCGCAGAAGGTGCGGATCAAGGCCCAGGACCGCGACGGCAATTCGTTCGAGGAAGAGGCCGAGGGCCTGCTCGCCGTGTGCATCCAGCACGAATGCGATCACCTGAACGGCAAGCTGTTCGTCGACTACCTGTCCAACCTCAAGCGCGACCGCATCCGCAAGAAGCTGGAAAAGCAGCACCGGCAACAGGCGTGACCCCATCTCCCAAAGGCTTGCCCCGGCAAGCCTTTTCTTTTTGAAGAGCCCGATATGAGCCAAGCACTGCGCATCGTCTTCGCCGGCACCCCGGAATTCGCCGCCGAGCACCTCAAGGCCCTGCTGGATACGCCGCACGAGATCGTCGCCGTCTACACCCAGCCGGACCGCCCGGCCGGCCGCGGCCAGAAGCTGATGCCCAGCCCGGTCAAGCAGCTTGCCGTGGACCATTGCCTGCCGGTTCTGCAGCCGCCGACCCTGCGCGACCCAGCCGCCCAGGCAGAGCTGGCCGCGCTCAAGCCGGACCTGATGGTGGTGGTTGCCTACGGGCTGATCCTGCCGCAGGCGGTGCTGGATATCCCGCGCCTGGGCTGCATCAACAGCCACGCCTCGCTGCTGCCGCGCTGGCGCGGCGCAGCGCCGATCCAGCGCGCGGTGGAAGCCGGCGACGCCGAGAGCGGCGTGACCGTGATGCAGATGGAAGCCGGCCTGGACACCGGGCCGATGCTGCTCAAGGTCGGCACGCCGATTTCAGCCGAGGATACTGGCGGCAGCCTGCACGACCGCCTCGCCGAGCTGGGCCCGAAGGCGGTGGTCGAGGCCATCGCCGGCCTCGCCGCCGGTACGCTCAGGGGCGAGGTGCAGGACGATACCCTGGCCACCTACGCACACAAGTTGAACAAGGAAGAGGCACGCATCGACTGGTCGCGCCCGGCCGACGAGCTGGAGCGCCGCATCCGTGCCTTCACGCCGTGGCCGGTTTGCCACACCACGCTCGGTGACGCCGCGCTGAAAGTACTTGGCGCCAAGCCCGCGCCGGGCAAGGGCGAACCGGGCAAGATCCTCGACGCCAGCCGCGACGGCCTGCTGGTCGCCTGCGGGGAAGGCGCGCTGCTGCTGACCCGCCTGCAATTGCCTGGCGGCAAGCCGCTGGCCTTCGCCGACCTGTTCAACAGCCGCCGCGAACAGTTTGCCGCTGGCCAGACGCTTGGCCGGCAAGGGCCGGACGCATGAGTACCAATCCTCGCCTGGCGGCGGCCCGCGCGCTGGCCGCCGTGCTGGCCGGCCGCGCCTCGCTGGGCAGTTCGCTGCCGACCCAACTGGAGAACGTCGAGCCGCGCGACCGTGGCCTGGTGCAGGAGCTGGCCTTCGGCAGCGCCCGCTGGCAGCCGCGCCTGTCCACCCTCGCCGCGCGCCTGCTGCAGAAGCCGTTCAAGGCCGGCGACCGTGACGTCGAGGCGCTGCTGCTGGTCGGCCTGTACCAGCTGCTCTACACCCGCATTCCACCGCACGCGGCCATTGGCGAGACCGTCGGCTGCGCGGACAAGCTGAAGAAGCCCTGGGCCAAGGGCCTGCTCAACGCCGTGCTGCGCCGCGCCCAGCGCGAGAGCGAAGCCCTGCTGGCCGAGGTCGACAAGGACCCGGCTGCACGCCTGGCGCATCCACGCTGGCTGCAGAAAGCGCTGAAGAAATCCTGGCCGGAGCAGTACGAGGCCATCTGCGCCGCGAACAACGCCCACCCGCCGATGACCCTGCGGGTGAACCGCCGCCACGGCAGCCGCGATGCCTACCTGGAAGAGTTGAACCGCGTCGGCTTCGAAGCGACCGCCTGCGAGTTCAGCCGTGACGGCATCAACCTCGTGCAGCCCTGCGACGTGCGCGAACTGCCCGGCTTCGCCGAAGGCCGCGTCAGCGTGCAGGACGAAGCCGCACAGCTGGCCGCCGACCTGCTCGAGCTGGCGCCGAACCAGCGCGTGCTGGACGCCTGCTGCGCTCCCGGCGGCAAGACCTGCCACCTGATGGAGGCCGAGCCCGCACTGGCTGGCGTGGTCGCCGTGGACCTGGAAGAAAGCCGCCTGGTGCGCGTGCGCGAGAACCTCGCACGCCTGCAACTCGATGCCCAACTGTTCGCCGCCGACGCCCGCGACACGGCCAAATGGTGGGACGGCAAGCCGTTCCAGCGCATCCTGCTGGATGCACCCTGCTCCGCCACCGGGGTGATTCGCCGCCATCCGGACATCAAGCTGACCCGCACCGCCGAGGACATCGAGGCGCTGGCGAAATTGCAGGGCGAATTGCTCGACGCGCTGTGGGCGACCCTCGAAGTCGGCGGCGTGATGGTCTACGCGACCTGCTCGGTGATGCCACAGGAAAACAGCGAGCAGATCGCCGCGTTCCTTGGTCGCACCCCCGGTGCCCGCGAGCTGGACCTGTCCGGGCCGTGGGGCCTGAAGCAGCCCCATGGCCGCCAGTTGCTGCCGCAGCAAGGCGGGCATGACGGGTTCTACTATGCCAAGCTGATCAAGATTTCGGCCAAGTAACAGGCGCCGACTCCCAACGGATCGAAACGGAAAGCACCCCGCTCCATGAAGATCATCATCCTCGGTGCCGGCCAGGTCGGCGGCACTCTGGCCGAGCATCTGGCCAGCGAAGCCAACGACATCACCGTGGTCGACACCGACGGCGAACGCCTGCGTGACCTCAACGATCGCCTGGACATCCGCACCGTCCAGGGCAAGGCCTCGTTCCCCACCGTGCTGCGCCAGGCCGGCGCCGACGACGCCGACATGCTGGTGGCGGTGACCAACAGCGACGAGGTGAACATGGTCGCCTGCCAGGTCGCCTACACCCTGTTCAACACCCCGACGCGGATTGCCCGCGTGCGCGAGGCGGCCTACCTGACCCGCGCGGGGCTGTTCGACAACGAAGCGATCCCGGTCGATGTGCTGATCAGCCCCGAACAGGTGGTGACCAACTACATCAAGCGCCTGGTGGAATACCCCGGCGCCCTGCAGGTGATCGACTTCGCCGAGGGCAAGGCACAGCTGGTGGGTATCCGTGCCTATTACGGCGGCCCGCTGGTGGGCCAGGAGCTGCGCCAGCTGCGCGAGCACATGCCCAATGCCGATACCCGCGTGGCAGCGATATACCGGCGCAACCGGCCGATCATCCCCCAGGGCGACACCGTGATCGAGGCCGACGACGAGGTGTTCTTCATCGCCGCCAAAGCCCATATCCGCGCGGTGATGGGCGAGATGCGCCGCCTGGAGGACAGCTACAAGCGGATCATCATCGCCGGTGGCGGCAACATCGGCGAGCGCCTGGCCGAGGCCATCGAGAGCCGTTACCAGGTGAAGATCATCGAGATGAACCCGGCACGCTGCCGACACCTCTCGGACAACCTCGACAGCGCCATCGTGCTCCAGGGCAGCGCCTCCGACCGCGACCTGCTGCTGGAAGAGAACATCGGCGATACCGACCTGTTCCTCGCCCTGACCAACGACGACGAGGCCAACATCATGTCCTCGCTGCTGGCCAAGCGCCTGGGCGCGCGCAAGGTGATGACGCTGATCAACAACCCCGCCTACGTGGACCTGGTGCAGGGCGGCGAGATCGACATCGCCATCAGCCCGCAACTGGCCACCATCGGCACCCTGCTGACCCACGTGCGCCGCGGCGACATCGAGAGCGTGCACTCCCTGCGCCGTGGCGCCGCCGAGGCCATCGAGGTGGTCGCCCATGGCGACGCCAAGTCGAGCAAGGTGATCGGCCGCAGGATCAACGAAGTGCAGCTGCCGCCGGGCACCACCATCGGCGCGGTGATTCGCGACGACGACGTGCTGATCGCCCACGGCGAGACGAAGATCGAGTCCGGCGACCACGTGATCCTCTTCGTGGTGGACAAGAAGCGCATCCGCGACGTCGAGCGGCTGTTCCAGGCCGGCCTGACCTTCTTCTGATCGACCCGGGGCCGCCACAAGGCGGCCCTGCCAGCTAATTCCGAGGCTCTTTCAGACAGGTCCTACTGCGCCAGCCAGCCTCCCTTGTCACCCTGCGCGGCCTGTTCCTGCTTGTCTGCCTCGGGTCATGCGCTACTCCTCCATCGGTCGAATCCTCGGCGTACTGCTGATGCTGTTCAGCGTTACGCACCTGCCGCCACTGCTCGTGGACCTGCACTACGCCGAGCGCTCCTGGCAGCCCTTCGCGCTGTCGTTCCTGGTCACCCTGCTGACCGGCTTCACCCTCTGGTGGCCATGCCGCCAGCACAAGCAGGACCTGCGCATTCGCGATGGCTACCTGGTTACGGCGCTGTTCTGGATCGTCCTGGGGTCGTTCGGCGCCTTGCCCTTCGCGTTGTCCGACGCACCGCACATGGGCCTGGTCGACTCGCTGTTCGAGTCCTTCTCGGGCCTCTCCACCACCGGTGCAACCGTGCTCACCGGCCTCGATGCATTGCCCCATGCCATCCTCTACTACCGTCAGCAGCTGCAGTGGCTGGGCGGCATGGGCATCGTGGTGCTGGCGGTGGCGGTGATGCCGATGCTCGGCATCGGCGGCATGCAGTTGTACCGCGCGGAGATGCCCGGGCCGCTCAAGGACCACAAGCTCTCGCCGCGTATCGCCGATACCGCCAAGACCCTCTGGCTGATCTACTGCGGCCTGACCCTCGCCTGCGCTCTGGCCTACTGGGCTGCGGGAATGAACCTGTTCGACGCCGTCGGCCACAGCTTCTCCACCATCGCCATCGGTGGCTTCTCCACCCACGATGCGAGCATCGGCTACTTCGACAGTCCGCTGATCGAGCTGATCTGCATGACCTTCCTGGTGGTTTCCGGGATCAACTTCAGCCTGCACTTCCTCGCCTGGCGCCAGCGCAAGGTCAGCCACTACCTGAAGGACCCGGAATGCCGGGCCTACCTGGGCATCCTGCTGGTGCTGTTCCTGATCACCGCGGCAACGCTGATCCTCAAACACCACTACGACTCGCCCTTACAGGCGATCCGCTACGCGGCGTTCATGGTGATTTCGGTGGCGACCACCACCGGCTTCGGTCTCGCCGACTTCAGCACCTGGCCGACCCTGCTGCCGTATCTGCTGCTCTACAGCACCTTCATCGGCGCCTGCGCCGGCTCCACCGGCGGCGGCATGAAAGTGATGCGCATGCTGCTGGTGTACCGCCAGGGTATGCGCGAATTCCTGCGCCTGCTGCATCCCAACGGGGTATTCCTGGTCAAGCTGGGGCGGCGCACGGTGTCCGACCGGGTGGTGGAGTCGGTGTGGGCGTTCTTCTCCATCTACCTGCTGACCTTCGTGACCCTGATGCTGGTGCTGCTGGCCCTGGGCGTGGACCAGCTCACGGCGTTCTCCACGCTCGCCTCCTGCCTGAACAACCTGGGCCCGGCGCTGGGCGAAGCGGCCGTGCATTACGGCCATCTGCCGGGCAGCGCCAAGCTGGTGCTGAGCCTGGCGATGGTACTGGGGCGGCTGGAGGTATTCTCGCTGCTGATCCTGCTGACGCCCGCCTTCTGGCGCACATGAGGCACTGATCTTGGGGCAGAATGGCGACCTGCTGACGGAGGCCCGCCATGATCGATTCACTGGAAAAGATGCTCGCCAAGGGCGTGGACAACTCGCTGCTGCGCTTCGGCCTGGGCAAGGGCTACCTGGATGCCGGCGACGCGGCGAAGGCCGCCGAGCACCTGCGCCGCTGCGTGGAGCAGGACCCGAAGTACTCCGCCGCCTGGAAGCTGCTGGGCAAGGCGCTGCAGGCCGAGGGAGACCTGGACGGCGCCCGCACCGCCTGGACCGACGGGCTGGCTGCCGCCCAGGCCCATGGCGATAAGCAGGCAGAGAAGGAAATGACGGTGTTCCTGCGCAAGCTGGAAAAGGCAAAGGGCGCCTAAGCGCCCTGTTCGGTGCCGCCACGCAATCTGGTGCGGGATACCTGCAGGACCGAGGGGAGCGCCTAGCCCCTGCTCGCGAACGGACCTCTCGGCGGCTAGGGTGCCAAGCCCGTTCGCGAGCAAGCTCGCTGCTACAAAGAGCAATGCTCCTACGCAAAGTCTCTACAGCACCTCGGCAGCCACCGCATCCACTGCCGACCTGGCGATGCCGACAATCTCGTCCGCCTCGGCGCGAGTGAGCACCAGCGGCGGAGCGAAGCCGAGGATGTCGCCATGGGGCATGGCGCGGGCGATCATGCCGCGTTCCAGGCACGCGGCGGACACCTTCGGGCCGACCTTCAGCGCCGGGTCGAAGGGCGTGCGCGCCTCGCGGTCGGCCATGAACTCCAGCGCGGCCAGCATGCCGTCGCCGCGCACTTCACCCACCAGCGGGTGGCCCTCGAAAGTCTGGCGCAGTTGCTGGTTCAGGTAGCCGCCGATCTCCGCGGCGTTGGCGGTGATGTTCTCCCGCTCGAGGATGTTCAGGTTGGCCAGCGCCGCCGCGGCGCAGATCGGGTGGCCGGAGTAGGTCCAGCCGTGGCCCATGGCGCCTTCGCGGCTGGACGCGCTATCGATCACGTCCCAGACCTTCTCGCCGACGATCACCGCCGACAGTGGCGCATAGGCGCTGGTCAGGCCCTTGGCCGTGGTGATCAGGTCCGGGCGCATGCCGTAGCGCTGGCTGCCCATCTTGTCGCCGACGCGACCGAAGGCGCAGACCACCTCGTCGGCGATCAGCAGCACGTCGTACTTCGCCAGCACCGCCTGGATCGCCTCCCAGTAGCCCTTGGGCGGGACGATGATGCCGCCGGTGCCCATCACCGGCTCGCCGATGAAGGCGGCCACCGTATCCGGGCCTTCGGCGAGGATCAGGTTTTCCAACTCCTGGGCGCAGTGGCGGACAAAGCTCACCTCGTCCATGCCCGCCGGCGCCTTGTAGAAGTGCGGGCAGAGAGTGTGCTTCACACCTTCCACCGGCAGGTCGAAGTGCTGGTGGAAGCTCGGCAGCCCCGTCAGGCTGCCGGTGACGATGCCCGAGCCGTGGTAGCCGCGCTGGCGCGAGATGATCTTTTTCTTCTGCGGCCGGCCCAGCACGTTGTTGTAGTAGCGCACCAGCTTGACCTGGGTTTCGTTGGCGTCGGAGCCGGAGAGGCCGTAGTAGACCTTCTTCATGCCGGACGGCGCCCAGTCGCGGATGATCCGCGCGGACAGCTCGATGATCGCCTCTGAAGAATGCCCCACGTAGGTGTGGTAGTAGGCCAGCTGCGTGGCCTGTGCATGGATGGCGTCGGCGACTTCGGTGCGGCCGTAGCCAATGTTCACGCAGTACAGGCCGGCAAAGGCATCGAGCAGCTCGCGACCCTGGTGGTCGCGGATGCGCACGCCGGAGGCACCGGTGATGATCCGCCCCGGCAGCGAGCCGCTGGCGTGATCGTGGGCGTGGGTCGAGGGGTGCATGAAGTGCGCGCGGTCCTCGATGAACAGCTTGGCGTAGTCGGTCATGGCGGTGTTCTCCCGGTCAGATGGCGCCGTGGTGCAAGGCGAAGTACTTGGTTTCGACGAAGGGCTCGAAGCCCTCGCTGCCGCCTTCGCGGCCCAGGCCAGAGGCCTTCATGCCGCCGAAGGGAATGGGGTGGCCGGTGAACTTGGCGCCGTTGACCGCCACCATGGCGAACTCCAGGCGCCGCATCAGCGGCCAGATGTGATCCAGACGTTGTCCACAAAGGTAGGCAGCCAGGCCGTACTCGGTGTCGTTGGCCTGCCGGACGGCTTCGTCCAGGTCGTCGTAAGCGCTCACACCGGCAATCGGCGCGAAGTTTTCCTCACGCCAGATACGCATCTGCGGGGTGACGTCGGCCAGCACGGTTGGCTGGTGGAACCAGCCGCCGAGTGCATGGGGTTCGCCGCCGGCGAGCAGGCGTGCGCCCTGGTCGATGGCGTCCCGCACGCGCTCGCAGGTCACGTCGAAGGCGCCCTGGTGCATCAGCGGGCCGATCTGGCTGCGCGCATCGCTGGCCGGGCCGACGCGCAGCTCACGCACGGCGCGGGCGAAACGCTGCAGGAAGGGCTCATAGAGTTCGCGAGCAACCAGGATGCGGTTGGCCGCGCAGCAGTCCTGCCCGGAGGTCTGGAATTTGGCGTCGATGGCGAACTTCACCGCCTGCTCCAGATCGGCGTCCGGCAGGACGATGAAGGGCGCGTTGCCGCCCAGCTCCAGGGCGACTTTCTTCACGTCGCGGGCGGCGGCTTGCAGCACCAGCTTCCCCACGCGGGTCGAGCCGGTGAAGCTCACGGCGCGCACGCGGCTGTCGCCGACCAGGGTTTCCATGGCCATCTGCGGCTCACCCAGCACCACGTTGAACACGCCGGCGGGGAAGCCGGCTTCTTCGGCCAGCTGAGCCAGGGCGAACGCGGAATAAGGCGTTTCGTGTGCCGGTTTGACCACCACGCTGCAACCGGCGGCGAGGGCGGCGGCGGCCTTGCGGGTGATCATCGCCGAGGGGAAGTTCCACGGCGTCAGCAACGCGGCGACGCCCACCGGCTCGACCACCGTGCCCAGGTGCGCATTGGGGATGTGGCTGGGGATGTTGCGGCCGTTCAGCCGGCGAGCCTCTTCGGCGAACCAGGGGATGAAGCTGGCGGCGTAGTCGATCTCGCCAAGGGCCTCGGCCAGCGGCTTGCCCTGTTCCAGGCTGAGGATCTGCGCAAGGTCGTCGCGGTGCAGGAGGATCAGTTCGGCCCAGCGGCGCAGCAGGGCGCCACGCTCATCCAGGCTGCGCGCTCGCCAGGCCGGGAAGGCCGCGGCGGCGGCGTCAATGGCACCGACGATCTGTTCGCGGTCGAGCAGCGGCACGTGGCCGATGGCTTCGCGGGTTGCGGGGTTGTCGACGGCGATGCTGGCGCCGCTGGCGCTGTGCAGCCAATGGCCGTTCACGTAGCAGAGCGACTTGAACAGCAGGGGATGGGCGTAGGACATGGCGGCGGCTCCTTGGCGGATGGCATGGGAACCATCCTAGGGGCCGCGGGCGCGCGGTTTTTTCCTAAGCGGGGGACGGCGGCGGCAAATCTTTTTGCAGTTCTGCCGCCGCTGTTGGGCTTTTTCGGGTGGCGTCAGGCCGTTGCGGCGCGACGCAGGTTGCGGGTGATGGCGCTGAGCAGCATGCCGTAGAGCGGTACGAAGAGCATCAGCATGACCGCGAGCTTCACACCGTAGTCGACCCAGGCGATCTCCACCCAGTGCTCGGCCATGAAGGCGTTGTCGCTGTGCCAGAAGGCGATGGAGAAGAAGGTGAAGGTGTCCAGCAGGTTGCCGAACAGCGTCGAGACCACCGGGGCGATCCACCACTGGCGCATGCGGCGCAGGCGATCGAATACCTGGATGTCGAGGATCTGCCCGAACACGTAGGCCAGGAAGCTGGCCAGGGAAATCCGCGCCACGAAGGTGTTGAATTCGCCCAGCGAGGCGAAGCCTCTGAAGGCGCCTTCCTGAAAGATCACCGAAATGACGTAGGAAGCCAGCAGCGCCGGGATCATCACCCGCGCGATGACCAGCCGTGCCGGGCGCTTGCCGAGCAGGCGGACGGTGAGGTCGGTGGCCAGGAAGATGAACGGGAAGCTGAACGCGCCCCAGGTGGTGTGCCAGCCAAAGAGGGTCATTGGCAGCTGCACCAGGTAGTTGCTGGCGATGATGATCAGGATGTGGAACGCGACCAGGCCGGCGAGTGCGCCGCGCCGTGCCGCCGGAAGGGATGCCGACATGCTTGGGCCTTTTTCGTCGATGGGGTGAGGGAACCCATGCCCGGCACCATGCCGAGCGGCGCGCATTGTATACGATCCGGACCTCAAAGTCAGGTTTTGTTGTGCAATTTTTGTTCAGCTGAATTTAGGTGCACGGGGCCTTCTTCGCCCCAGCCCTCTCCCGCGGGTCAGCGGTCTTTGGTTTTGTAGGAGCGAGCTTGCTCGCGAACGGATTCACCGGCCGCGCTGGAGCTGGGCGGGTTCGCGAGCAAGCTCGCTCCTACAGGGAACCTGCCTCTAGCGCCTCGGCGGGAATCGCCGCCTCCTGGGTCTTGATCACCTTGGTGACGATATAGGTGAAGTAGCGCTCGATCCCCACGTCCTCCAGCAACAGCTGGTCGATGAAGCGCTGGTAGTGGTCGATGTCGCGCGCCTGGATCATCGCGATGTAATCCACCCCGCCACCGGTGGCGTAGCAGAAGCCGACCTCCGGCGACTGCTGCAGGCGCTGCTCGAAACGCCTCATGTCCTGCGCGGTATGCCGCGCCAGGGTGATCTCCACCAGCACCTGCTGCTGCTTGAACAGCGCCGGCCAGTCGATCTGCGCGCGGTAGCCCTTGATCAACCCGGCTTCCTCCAGCTTGCGCACGCGCTCCCAAGCGGGGCTGACCGAGAGGTTGATCGCCTCGGCCAGGCTCGACTTGGTGATGCGCCCGTCGCCAGCGAGGATGCGCAGGATCTTCAGGTCGTAGCGGTCGAGCTTGATCATGACGGGCTCCCGTTCAGTCCAGTACCTCGGCGACCACCGCCAGGGTGTCGCCACTCTGCACCAGGCCGGGGAAATGCCGCGCGGCGAGGATGCCGCTGCGCTTGGCGCGGTACTCCACCGGCGCGGCGCCGGTGCGCAGCACGTCGTGCACCCGCGCCAGCACTTCGCCACGCTCGACATGCTCGCCCAGGTCGCGGCACATCTCCAGCAGGCCGCCGTGCTCGCTGGCGACGAAACAGTCACCGTCGGGCATGTCGAGCATCGCCGAATTCGCCGGCTCGATCTCGCCGCGCAAAATGCCAGCCTCAACCAGCAGGTTGCGCACACCCCGCCGGGCGATGGCCACAGTGCGCGCGCTGCTGGTGCCACCGCCACCCAGTTCGGTGGTGACGAACAGCTTGCCCTGTTCCTCGGCGGCGCTGTCGTACATGCCCACCGCATCCAGCTCCAGCATGCGCATGGCGTAGGGCGCGGCGAAGGCGCGCATCAGCGCCTCGCTGGCTTCCTGCTGGGCCTTGTCCGGCAGCACGTGGCAGGCGGCGAAGGGCAGGAAATCCAGGGTCCGGCCGCCGGAGTGGATGTCCAGCACCACGTCCGCCAGCGGCAACAGGGTGCGCTGGAAGTAGTCGGCGATCTTCTGCGTCACCGTGCCGTCCGGGCGGCCGGGAAAGCTGCGGTTGAGATTGCCGGCATCGATGGGCGAGGTGCGCTTGCCGGCGTGGAACGCCGGGGTGTTCATGAACGGCACGATGATCACCCGGCCGCGCACGTCCTCGGCACGCAGCTCCTGGGCCAGGCGGCTGAGCGCCACCGGGCCTTCGTATTCGTCGCCGTGGTTGCCGCCGGTGAGCAGCGCGGTGGGGCCGTCGCCGTTCTTCACCACGCAGACCGGGATCATCACTGCGCCCCAGGCCGAATCGTCCCGCGAGTAGGGCAGCTTGAGGTGGCCGTGCTGCACGCCGTCGCGCTGGAAATCGACGCTGGCGGCGATGGGGTTTTCGCGCAGCGCTTTATCGAGGGACTGTGTCATCGCCTCACTCCTTCACGAACAGCTGGCGCGGGTAGTCGCAGAAGGTCTCCACGCCGCGCTCGGTGATGAGGATGCTCTCGGTGATCTCCAGACCCCAATCATCCATCCACAGGCCCGGCATGAAGTGGAAGGTCATGCCCGGTTCCAGCACGCTGTTGTCGCTCGGGCGCAGGCTCATGGTGCGTTCGCCCCAGTCCGGCGGATAGCTGATGCCGATGGGATAGCCGCAGCGGCTGTCCTTGTGGATGCCGAACTTCTCCAGCACGCCGAAGAAGGCGCGGGCGATGTCGCCGGTGGTGTTGCCCGGCTTCGCTGCGTCGAGGCCCGCGGCGATGCCTTCGACCACGGCTTTTTCCGCATCGAGGAAATGCTGCGGCGGCTTGCCGAGGAACACCGTGCGCGACAGCGGGCAGTGGTAGCGCTTGTAGCAGCCGGCGATCTCGAAGAAGGTGCCGGCGCCGCGCTCGAAGGGCGTGTCGTCCCAGGTCAGGTGCGGCGCGCTGGCGTCGGCACCGGTGGGCAGCAGCGGGACGATAGCGGGGTAGTCGCCGCCGTGGCCGTCGGCGCCGAGGATGCCGGTGCTGTAGATCTCGGCGACCAGCTCGTTCTTGCGCATACCCGGCTCGATGCGCTCGACGATGTGCGCATGCATCTTCTCGACGATGCGCGCGGCGACGCGCATGTACTCGATCTCGCGCGGCGACTTCACCGCGCGCTGCCAGTTCACCAGGGCCGTGGCGTCGACGAACCTGGCGTTCGGCAGGTTCGCCTGCAGCGAGCGGAAGGCGGCAGCGCTGAAGTAGTAATTGTCCATCTCCACGCCGATGGTCTTGTTCGCCCAGCCGCGCGCCGCGATGACCTCACGGGACAGGTAATCCATCGGATGGCGTTCGGTGGACTGCACGTAGTGGTCGGGGTAGCCGACGATGTTGTCCGCCTGCATGAACACGGTGCGCCGCGCGCCGTTGGCGTCCTGGCCGCGGCCGAACCAGACCGGCTCGCCGTCCAGCGCCAGCAGCACGCACTGGTGCACGTAGAAGGACCAGCCGTCGTAGCCGGTCAGCCAGGCCATGTTCGATGGATCGGTAACCAGCAGCAGTTCAATGCCGCGCTGTTGCATGCTGGCGCGGACCTTGGCGATCCGCTGGGCATACTCCTCCCGGCTGAAGGGGAGGTTGACGACGATTTCGGACATGCGGAAATCCTCTTGGGGGAATCGTTGTCGGGCTTCGTCGGGATAGCCCGAGACTTTTGGTTCCCCTCACCCCAACCCTCTCCCAGAGGGAGAGGGGGCAGTCCGAGCCGGCTGACGCCGCGGCTTCATCCTGCACCTGACGGTCCCCTCTCCGGCTTGCGGGAGAGGGTTAGGGCGAGGGCGCTCTTCCCGCGAAGCGGGACGAAAAATTCTCAGCTGCTGAAACGGAATCCCTTGCCCATCCGCTGTGCCCGCTGGAAGGCAAGGCCGGCGATGGCCGTGTCCTGGGCGCCGGTGCCGGTGAGGTCGCAGAGGGTGATGTCCTCGGCGCGCTCACGGCCCTGGCGCAGCCCGGCGATCACCTGGCCGAGCTCGGCGAAATCGGCGTCGAGGCTGACCTCGCCGGCCGCTACCGCGTGGTGCATCTCGCCCAGCACGAGGGTCTGGCTGAGGCGGTCGGCGACGTAGTGGTCGACGGCGGCCAGCGCTTGGGCGGCGATCTCGTTCTTGTGCTCGGCGTCGGAACCCATGGCGGTGATGTGCAGGCCGGGGCGCAAGTGTTTTTTCTGGATCAGCGGTTCGCGGCTGGGCGTGGTGGTGATGGCGATGTCGGCGCCTTCCAGCGCTTCGTCGACGCTGGCGCAAGGCGTGACCGCAATGCCCAGGCTGCCGCTCAGCTCTTCCGCACATTGCCGCGCCTTGGCGATGTCCCGCGCCCAGACGCTGGCGCCTTCGATGGGCCGCACCAGGCACAGCGCCTTGAGCTGCAGCCGCGCCTGTTCCCCGGCGCCGATCAGCGCGACCTGGCGCGAATCCTCGCGGGCCAGCCATTTGGCCGCCACTGCGCCGGCGCAGGCGGTACGCACGGCGGTGAGGTAGCCGTTATCCAGCAGCAGCGCGTCGAGCAGGCCGGTTTTCGAGGACAGCAGCATCATCATGCCGTTGAGGCTGGGCAGGCCCAGCTTGGGATTGTCGAAGAAGCCGGGGCTGACCTTGATGGCGAAGCGCGGCAGGCCCGGCAGGTAGGCAGTCTTCACGTCGACTTCGCCGTTGTGCTCGGGCACGTCCAGGCGAAGGATCGGCGGCATCGCCACCGGTGCCGTGGCCAGCAGGCGGAAGGCCTGTTCGACGGCGTCGAGGCTCTCCCGGTCTATCGCCACGCAGGCGCGCAGGTCGGCTTCGCTGAGCAGGGTGACGTCAGCCATGGGCAGTTTCCTCGAGGATCTGTTGGTGTTGTTCGATGGCGATGTTGCGGCCGCTGACCACCACCACCACCGGGCCGACCGGCGCGATCAGGCCGTCCAGCAGCGCGGCGATGCCGACGGCGGCGGCGCCTTCGACCACCTGCCGCTCCTCGCGGTAGGCGTGACGGATACCGGCGGCAATGGAGGGCTCGTCGAGCAGGTGCAACTGGTCGCAGTAGTCGCGGGCGAGTGCGAAGGTGTAGCGGTTGTCCAGGCCGATACCGCCGCCGAGGGAGTCGGCCAGGGTCGGCAACTCTTCCACGTCCACCGGGTGACCGGCGGCAAGGCTGGCGGCCATGGCGGCGCCTCGGCGCATGCTGATGCCGTGCACGCGGATGCTCGGGTCCGCCTGCTTGAGCGCCAGCGCCACGCCACCGAACAGGCCGCCGCCGGAGAGCGGTACCAGCACCTGGCGCACGTCCGGCAGTTGTTCGAGGATTTCCAGGCCCAGGGTGCCCTGGCCGGCGATGATCTGTGGGTGATCGAAGGGCGGCAGCAGCGCCGCGCCCTGCTCACGGGCAATGCGTTCGGCTTCGGCCTGGGCGTCGTCCTGGCTGTTGCCGATAATGCAGACTTCAGCGCCCAGTTCGCGGATGGCCTGCACCTTGTTCGCCGGCACCAACTGCGACAGGCAGATGCTGGCGTGCACGCCGAGCACGCGCGCGGCGTGGGCCAGCGCCCGGCCGTGGTTGCCGGTGGAGGCCGCGACCACGCCCTTGGCCTTCTGCTCATCGCGAAGCTGAGCGATCGCGTTGCTGGCGCCGCGCAGCTTGAAGCTGCCGGTGATCTGCTGGGATTCGAGCTTGAGGTACACCGGCGCCCCGAGCAGACGCGACAGGCTGGGCGAATGCTCCAGCGGCGTCTGCCGCACCAGGCCCTGGATGCGCTGGCGTGCTCGGTACAGCTCGACGAGGGGAATCGGCTCCATCTCGACCTCCGGGGAATGCAGTGGGGTCGAGTGTAGGGGCGGGAAATTGTCGCGATGAATGTACTAGGACGATGTCGCTCGCAGAGGGATTTTCGTAAGAGCGAGGGGGGCGCCTAGCCCTTGCTCGCGAACCGGGCTCCCCGGCGGCTCTGGCGCTGGGCGGGTTCGCGAGCAAGCTCGCCTCTACAAAACAGCCACGTCAGAAATCGTGAATCTTCGGGTACTGCCCGAACAGCTCGCGCATGTCCTCCAGCGCGGACACCATGCGCTCGTCGCTGCACTCCGCCCCCATGCACAAACGCACCGCGCGAGGCCTGGGCGTGCCGCGCACCATGAAGGGATCGGGTGGCGTGACGGCGATGTGCCGATGGCGCAGCTCGCGCACCAGGCTGTCCAGCTCCCAATGCTCGGGAATGCCGATCCAGGCGCTGAGGGAATGCGGATCGCAACCGCGCAGATACTCGCCAAGATGGTCGCGCACCAAGCCCTGGCGCTTCTCCAGCACCTGGCGCTGCAGGCCGATCAGCGCCTGGGCGTTGCCATTGCGAATCCACCGCGAGGCGACTTCCGCCAGCAACGGCGTGGCCATCCAGCTGTTCACCCGCAGGATGCTCTCGGTGCGCAGTGCCAGCCGCCGCGGCATGGCCAGGTAACCGATGCGCAGGCCGGTCAGCACGCTCTTGGTGAAGCTGGTGCAGTAGAACGACAGGTCCGGCAGGTAGTGGCTGAGTGGCAGCGGGCGGCGCTCACCAAGCAGCGGGCCGTAGACGTCGTCTTCGATCACGTGAACGCCGTAGCGCTGGGCGATGGCGGCGATCTCGCGGCGGCGCGCGTCGGGCATCAGGCAGGAGGTCGGGTTGTTCAGGTTGGGCGTGCAGACCAGTGCGGTGATGCGCTCGTTCGCGCAGAGGTCTTCGAAGTGCTCGGGGTCGATGCCCTGCTTGTCGATCTCCACGCCCTTCAGGGTAAAACCCAGTACCTGGGAATTGCCGATCACGCCGTGGTCGGTGAGCTGTTCGCAGAGCACCACGTCATCCGGCCCGGCCAGTGAGGCGAGCGCGAGGAAGATGCCGTGGGCGGCGCCGTTGGTGATCAGCACGTCATCGCGCTCGCGTTGCAGGCCCAGCTGCGCCAGCCATTGCACACCGGCATCGCGGTGCGCATCGAAGCCGGCGACCGGGCGGCAGGCGCGCATCCAGGGCTGGTCGGTTTCCTGCGCCAGCGCGCGGCAGGTGTCCTGCCAGAGGCGGTCGTGCTCGCGCGTGTGGACGATGCTGGCGATGGAGAAATCCACCAGTGCGCGCTCGGGGTGGTCGACCATGTAATGGGCCATGCCCTCGGTCATCCGCCGCGAGACGAAGCTGCCACGCCCCACCTCGCAGCGCACCAGACCCTGGCGCTCCAGCTCCTTGTAGGCATTGGTCACCGTCTGCACGCTGATCCCCAGGCCATCGGCGACGTGGCGCTGCGGCGGCAAGCGCTGGCCGTCGCTCAGGCGGCCCTGCTCGATGTCGCCGGCAATGGCCTGCACCAAAGTCTTGTACTTGGATTCGCCGACCCGCAGGTCGGCCAGGGCGCGACGCCAGGCTTCCATCTTCAGCGCTCCGTCTGGTCAGGGGTGCAGAGTGACCGACCGGCACACCGGCGGCAATTGTCCTAGTGCAATGTCGATAAAGAAGTGGCTTGCGTATGCTCGGGCGCAGGACACCGCATGGCACACCGGGTCGCATTGTCAGGCCCGCGCAGAAAAAACCTTCGGATGCGTTCGTCGCGACGGTGGCTTTTTCCCGCCGCGCAGCTGTCGATCGGGAAGAGCCGCAAGGCGCCCGGCCTTAGTCTGGCGTCGAGCTTCTCGGCAACGTCTGCGACAGCGCCGAGAGAACTTCGGAAGGCCCCACCCGGGGCCCGACCTACAAGAACAACAGTCGTACGACATTGCTACCTGCCATCCATCGCCGCGCGCCATGAGCGTTCGGCAAGAGAAGTCCAGGAGATCCGAAGATGAGTACCGCCCCTGTTTTCCTGCGCCGCCTGAGCCTCGCCTGTACCCTCGCCGCCGGCGCCCTGGCCAGCGCCGGCAGCTACGCCGAAACCACCCTGGAGCGCATCCAGAGCACCGGCACCGTGCGCATCGGCTACGCCAACGAAGCGCCCTTCGCCTACACCGAGACGTCCGGCAAGGTCACCGGGGAATCCCCGGAAATCGCCACGCAGATCTTCACCAAGATGGGCGTGAAGAAGATCGAACCGGTGCTCACCGAATGGGGCGCGCTGATCCCCGGCCTGCGCGCCGGCCGCTTCGATGTGATCGCCGCCGGCATGTACATCACCCCGCCGCGTTGCCAGCAGGTGATCTTCACCGATCCCCACTACCAGATTCCCGACACCGTGCTGGTGAAGAAAGGCAACCCGAAGAACCTGCACAGCTACACCGACGTGAAGAACAATCCGGACGTGAAGCTGGCGATCATGTCCGGCACCGCCGAGATGGGCTACGCCCGCGCCGAAGGCGTGGCGGAAGAGCAGATCGTCCAGGTGCCGGATACCACCGCACAATTGCAGGCCGTGCGTGCCGGCCGCGCCGATGCCAGCGTCGGCACCGCGCTGACCATGAAGGGCCTGGCAGCCAAGGGCGGTGACGCGGTGGAAGCCATCAGCGACTTCAAGGACGACCCTTCGCACATCGGCTACGGCGCCCTGGCCTTCCGCCCGGAGGACAAGGACCTGCGCGACGCGGTGAACCAGCAACTCAAGGGCTGGCTGGGTGGCGCCGAGCACCTGGCGACGGTGAAACCGTTCGGCTTCGACAAGTCCAACGTCACCGACAAGACCGCTGCCGAGCTCTGCAAACAGTGACCGTCGCGGGCGCGCGCCTGCCATAGGACGCGCCCGACCGGCCATTGAGTCGAACCTGTCGTTACAGGATGCGCATCATGGGTGAATTACTTCCTCTGCTGCTGCAGGGCGCCTGGGTCACCGTCCAGGTGACTGTCTTCGGTTCCCTGCTGGCGGTGGCCGCCGCCATTCTTGCCGCGCTCGGCCGGCTCGCACCGTGGCCGGCGGTACGCTGGCTGGCGATCGGCTACATCGAGCTGTTCCGCGGCACATCGCTGCTGGTGCAGCTGTTCTGGCTGTACTTTGTGCTGCCGCTGCCGCCGTTCAACCTGGAGATGAGCGCCTACAGCGTGGCGATCATCGGCCTGGGCCTGCACATCGGCGCCTACGGCGCGGAAGTCATGCGCGGCGCCATCGGCTCGGTACCCAAGGGACAGTACGAGGCGGCGCTGGCGCTGAACATGACACCGTTCACGCGCTTTCGTCGGATCATTCTGCCGCAGGCGCTGCTCTGCGCGATTCCGCCGGGCACCAACCTGCTGATCGAGCTGCTGAAGAACACCTCGCTGGTGTCGCTGATCACCCTCTCGGACCTGACCTTCCGCGCGCGCCAGCTGGACCAGGCGACCTTCGAGACCATGAAGATCTTCGCCCTCACCCTGGTGCTGTACTTCGTCATGGCCCAGCTCATCGTCTTCCTCATGCGGCGCCTGGAGCGCTGGCTGGGGCACGGCCGCATCCACGGAGGCCTGTGATGAAACTCTTCGACTGGGACTTCGCCTGGCAGATCCTGCCGCAACTGCTGCACGCCTCGCTGCGCACCATCGCCATCACCCTGGTGGGCTTCGCCCTGGCGGTGGTGTTCGGCCTGCTCTTCGCCATCGCCCGGCGCAGCCGCCACGCCTGGCTGTCGTGGCCGGCGGCCTGGCTGATCGAATTCATCCGCAGCACGCCGCTGCTGATCCAGGTGTACTTCCTGTTCTACGTGCTGCCGCTCTACGGGCTGAGCATGACCGCACTGGTGGCCGGCACCCTGGGCATCGCCCTGCATTACGCCTGCTACACCGCCGAGGTCTACCGCGCCGGTCTGGAAGCGGTGCCGCGCGGGCAATGGGAGGCGGTTACCGCGCTGAATTTCTCGCCCTTCAAGGCCTACCGCGAAGTGATCCTGCCCCAGGCCATCCGCCCGGTATTGCCGGCGCTGGGCAACTACCTGATCGCCATGTTCAAGGACACCCCGGTGCTCTCCGCGATCACGGTGGTGGAAATCATGCAGCAGGCGAAGAACATAGGCTCCGACAGCTTCCGCTACCTGGAGCCGATCACCCTGGTCGGGGTGTTCTTCCTGCTCATCTCCATCAGCCTGGCCAGCGTCGTGCGCCAGGTGGAAAAACGCACGGCGCTGCCATGACTGACTCTTCCGGAGGAAAACCGATGACTGTTCACTCCCTGCAAACTGCCGGAGCCATGTCCTCCCGCATCGCCACCGAGGATTCGCCGACCGCGCGCGCCGAGGCAGCCCAGCCCATGGTCAGCTTCCGCAACGTGTGCAAGAGCTACGGCAGCTTCAGCGTGCTCAAGGACCTCAACCTGGAAGTGGGCGCCAATGAGAAGGTCGCCATCATCGGCCCCAGCGGCTCGGGCAAGTCGACCCTGCTGCGCGCGCTGATGACCCTGGAGACCATCGACAGCGGCGTGATCGAGGTGGACGGCGAACCGCTGACCCACCTCAAGCGCAACGACGCCCTGGTGCGCGCGCCGGAAAGCCACGTGCGCAAGGTGCGCAGCAAGATCGGCATGGTGTTCCAGAGCTTCAATCTGTTCCCGCACATGAGCGCGCTGCGCAATGTGATGGAAGCGCCGGTGCAGGTGCTCGGCATGCGCCGCGACGAAGCGCGCGAGCGGGCGATGGAGCTGCTGGAGATGGTCGGCCTGGGCAACAAGCTCGAGCACTATCCTTCGCAGCTTTCCGGCGGCCAGCAGCAGCGCGTGGCCATCGCCCGTGCCCTGGCGATGCGGCCCAAGGTGATGCTGTTCGACGAGGTGACCTCGGCGCTGGACCCGGAGCTGTGCGGTGAAGTGCTCAACGTGGTGCGCAAGCTGGGCGCCGAGCACAACCTGACGATGCTCATGGTCACCCACCAGATGGGCTTCGCCCGCGAGTTCGCCGACCGCGTGTGCTTCTTCCACCAGGGCAGCATCCTCGAGCAGGGCAGCCCGCAGCAGTTCTTCGGCAACCCGAAGCACGAGCGGACGCGGGCGTTCCTGAGTGCGGTGAACGAGGCGAACTGATGGATTCGGAGGCTTTGCCTTACCTGTAGGACCGAAGGGACGCCTAGCCCTTGCTCGTTCCTACAAAAAGCTGCCTTCAGGCGTCTGCGACGAAGCGGAAGCCGGCGCCCTCGGCGTCGGTGCGCATCACTTCCATCTCAAGAATCGGTGCATCGAAGGGCATGTCCTGCACCTGGCCGGTGACGCGCGTCCCCGCGGGCAGTGCGGCGAGTACTTCATGGCGAACGTAGACGCCGCCGTCCGACAAGTCACGGGTGTGGCCGAACACGTCGCCGAAGTCGGGGTGGCTGATCTTGATCCGGCACTTCATCGGGGTCCGAGGGTACTGCCTTTGGTTGGCCATGGATGGCATCCGTCCTGAATGTCAGCGCATTAATGGGCCTCAAACCCATGGGTCAGGTCAAGCCAGCAGTTGCAGCAGCCAGAGATTGGCGGCGCTGATGACGCAGAACAAGGTCCACGCCAGCACGCGGGTCAGCAGGCTGTTGACGAACTCGCCCATCAGCGCGCGATCGCTGGTGAAGCGGATCAGCGGCCAGAGTGCGAAGGGCAGTTGCAGGCTGAGCACCACCTGGCTGAGCACCAGCAGCTTGCCGATCGCCTTGTCGCCCAGCATCAGAACGCCGATCAGCGCCGGGATCAGCGCCAGCGCGCGGGTGATCAGGCGGCGCTGCCAGCAGGGAATCTTCATCTGCAGGAAGCCTTCCATGATCACCTGCCCGGCGATGGTGCCGGTGAAGGTGGAACTCTGCCCCGAAGCGAGCAGCGCAACGCCGAAGAGAATCGCCGCCAGGCCGGTGCCTACCAGCGGCTCAAGCAGGCGGTAGGCGTCCTGGATCTCGGTGACGCCGGTGTGGCCGGTCTCGTGGAAGGCCGCGGCGGCGAGGATCAGGATGGCGGCGTTGATCAGTAGCGCGAGGCTCAGCGAGACCACGGTGTCGATGCGCGTCAGGCGGATCGCCGCAGCCTTGCCGTTGCTGCCGCTGACCTGGCGCGTCTGCACGATCGAAGAGTGCAGGTAGAGGTTGTGCGGCATCACCGTGGCGCCGAGGATACCGATGGCCAGGTACAGCGGCTCGCGTTGGCTGATGGCGTCCCAGCTGGGCAGGAAGCCGACGGCAACGTCCGGCCAGTGTGGCTTGATGAGAATCAGCTCGACCAGGTAGCAGCCGCTGATGGTGATGATCAGGCCGAGCATGATCGCTTCCAGGTGGCGGAAGCGCTGGCCCTTGAGGCCGAGCACGATGAGCGTGTCGAAGGCGGTGAGGATGACGCCGGTGACCAGGTCGACACCCAGCAACAGGTGGAAGGCGAGGGCGCAGCCGAGCACTTCGGCAAGGTCCGTGGCGACGATCGACAGTTCCGCCAGCAGCCATTGCAGGCGAGCGCCGCCCAGGCTGTAGCGACTGCGCGACAGCTGCGCCAGGTCCTGGCCAGTGACGATTCCCAGACGCATGGCCAGGCACTGCAGGACCATCCCCGCGAGGCTCGACAACAGCACCACGAACAGCAACTGGTAGCCGAAACCGGAGCCGGCCTCGATGGCGGTGGCCCAGTTGCCCGGGTCCATGTAGCCGATGGAGACCAGCAGGCCGGGGCCGGCGAACTGCAGGATGCGCTTCCACAATGGCGCGCTGGCCGCAACCTGGATGCTGCCTTTGACTTCCGAGGGACAGAACGGCGCGGTGGCGGTGGTCGGCAGGCCGAGCATGGGGGGGGTTCCTGGAGCGTGGGACGTTCAGCCTGACGCCCCACGCTTCAATAATCCAGGGGCGCCGTGCCTATCGGGTCGATTGAGCGACGCGCGCTCAGTACCACTTCGCCTCGCCTTCGGGCCGCTTCTTGAAGCGCTTCATGGTCCACATGTACTGGCTCGGGTAGGCGCGCACGTACTTGGCCAGCTCACGGCTGAGGGCTGCCACCGACACTGCCATGTCCTTGTCGTACATGTCCGCCGGCGCCGCTTCGAGGATCACCTTGTAGCCGCTGCCATCGGGCAGGCGCACGGCGTGGAAGAACACCCCGCGCGCCTTGCCGCGCGAGAGCAGCGACGGCACGAACTTGCTGGTCAGCGCGGTGGTACCCAGGTAGGGCACGAACAGGCCCGAGCCGAGGTCCGGTTCCGGGTCACAGGGAATGCCGACGCAGCCGCCATTCTTCACTTCCTTGATCACGCTCTTGATGCCTTCGGGCGTGGACGGCGCTACGCGGTTGCCCAGCTGCACGCGCTGCTTCTTCAGCAGGTCGTCCACCGCCTTCAGCTTGGGCGGGCGGTAGAAGATGATCGGCTTGGCGTAGGAGCAGTAGAAGTGGTTGAGCACTTCCCAGTTGCCCAGGTGGCTGGTGATGCCGACCAGGCCGTCACCGGAGGCCAGCGCTTCTTCCAGCACTTCCATGCCTTCCACTTCGCGGATGTACTGCAGCGATTTCTGCGGCGACCACATCCAGGCGCAGGCGCTCTCGGTGAGCGTGCGGCCGATGTCCATCAGGCTCCGGCCGACGAGCTTTTCCAGCTCGGCTGCGGACAGCTCGGGGAAGCAGTGCGACAGGTTGATCCGAACGATCTCGCGGGAGCGGTTGGGCAGCTTCCACATCAGCCAGCCAATACCCGCGCCCAATGCGCCCACCGCGCGCCACGGCAGCATGGCGAACAACCGCAGGAAGCCCACCACCAGTGCGCCCTTGAATTTCTCCACGGAAAACTCCTTCAAGCAGATGGCGGCCATTGTAGCCGCTCGCGCCGGCATTTCGGGCATCGCCGGCCGCCTCCACTCGATCAGCACAGAGCGAACACGCGGCGCCCACACCGCGCGCGCAACCTGCGACCATCCGATCCACAGGCCCGGAGGTCCGCGATGCGTCCCCGAACCTTACTTGCACGGCTGTGCTGCCTGCTGGCGATGGGCGCCAGCCTGACGGCGCTGGCTGCCGACGACAGCTCCTCGAATGAAAACAAGGCCAGGATCCGCAGGCGAGCCAGCCCGTCGATCAACCCCTGCCATTGCCCCAAGGCGTGAACAACAGCGCCATCGGCAGCGCGGTGCCGGGCACACCCGATCCCGGCGCCTGGGGCTCACTGGGCTCAGTGCGTGGTGGTGGCGGAGGAGGGCGGCATGACGCGCCGCCTGTGCGGCTGGAGGTGGTTGCTGCTCGCCGCGCTGGCGGCCTGGCCCAGTGGGCTGCGGCCGACGCGCAAGCTGCACCCGGCGGAAGACTGCTTCCGCGCAACCGGCTACCGCATCGAGCAGATCCAACTGCGCAAGCGCGTGGGAGCAGAAGGTTTGCAGCGCTGCTTCGTCGTCACGCGCGACGGCGTGACGTTGCAGGTCTGCGACTACATCCAGGACGCTGCCTTAGGCGCGGGTCAGCTGGTTGTAGCGGTCGCAGTCGGTGGTGTGGTCCATCACCATGCCGGTGGCCTGCATGAAGGCGTAGCAGATGGTCGGGCCAACGAAATTGAAACCGGCCTTGCGCAGCGCCTTGCTCATCGCCTCGGCCTCGGGCGTCACCGCCGGCACCTGGCCGCGTTCGCTGAAGTGATTGACCTTGGGCTTACCGCCGACGAAGGACCAGAGGAACGTCACCGGGTCATCCAGCTCCAGCCAGGCCCGGGCGTTCTGCCGCGCCGCCTTGAGCTTGGCGAAGTTGCGGATGATGCCCGGGTCCTGCATGCGCTCCTCGATCTCCTCGTCGCTCATGCGCGCCAGGCGCTCGGGATCGAAGCCGAACAGCACCTCACGGTAGCGCTCGCGCTTCTTCAGCACGGTGATCCACGAAAGCCCCGCCTGCGCGCCTTCGAGGATGAGCATCTCGAACAACGCCCGCGGATCGTGCTGGGGCACTCCCCATTCGGCATCGTGGTAGGCGATGTACAGCGGGTCGTCGTTACACCAGAAGCAGCGGGGCATGGCGATCGTCCTGACAGGGAAAGCCCGACTATAGACAATTCACTGTATGAAAATACAGTCATCCGGCAAATTTTCCGGTCGATTCGTGAACTTCCGCCGGGCGGCCGGAAATCGCTGAGAAGCCCAAGCTGCAGGCGTCTTGGGGTATACTGCCGGGTTTTAGTCGCATATCCAGCACAGGTGAAATTCGTGAGCCAGACTACGCCCGCCGTGCCCACCTTCCAGGACCTGATCCTCGCCCTGCAAAAATACTGGGCCGATCAGGGCTGTGTGGTGCTGCAGCCCTACGACATGGAAGTAGGCGCCGGCACCTTCCACACTGCTACCTTCCTCCGCGCCGTGGGCCCGGAAACCTGGAACGCGGCCTACGTGCAACCCAGCCGCCGCCCCACCGACGGCCGCTACGGCGAAAACCCCAACCGCCTGCAGCACTACTACCAGTTCCAGGTGGTCCTGAAGCCCAACCCGGAAAACTTCCAGGAGCTGTACCTGGGCTCGCTGCAGGCCATCGGCATCGACCCGCTGGTGCACGACATCCGTTTCGTCGAGGACAACTGGGAATCGCCGACCCTCGGCGCCTGGGGTCTGGGCTGGGAAATCTGGCTGAACGGCATGGAAGTCACCCAGTTCACCTACTTCCAGCAAGTGGGCGGCATCGAGTGCTACCCGGTCACCGGTGAGATCACCTACGGCCTGGAACGCCTGGCCATGTACATCCAGGGCGTCGACTCGGTGTACGACCTGGTGTGGGCCGATGGCCCGTTCGGCAAGGTCACCTACGGCGACGTGTTCCACCAGAATGAAGTGGAGCAGTCGACCTACAACTTCGAACACGCCAACGTCGAGAAGCTGTTCGAGCTGTTCGACTTCTACGAAAGCGAAGCCAACCGCCTGATCGAGCTGCAACTGCCGCTGCCGACCTACGAGATGGTCCTCAAGGCCTCGCACACCTTCAACCTGCTGGACGCCCGCCGCGCCATCTCGGTGACCGAGCGTCAGCGCTACATCCTGCGCGTGCGCACCCTGGCCCGCGCCGTGGCGCAGAGCTACCTGCAGGCCCGCGCCCGCCTCGGCTTCCCGATGGCCACACCCGAACTGCGTGACGAAGTACTGGCCAAGCTGAAGGAGGCCGAATAATGAGCGCGAAGGATTTCCTCGTCGAACTGGGCACCGAAGAGCTGCCACCCAAGGCGCTGAAGAGCCTCGGTGAAGCCTTCCTGGCCGGCATCGAGAAGGGCCTGAAGGCCGCCGGCCTGACTTACGCCGCCGCACGCTGCTACGCCGCGCCGCGCCGCCTGGCCGTGCAGATCGACCAGCTTGCCGTGCAGCAGCCCGACCGTACCGTGAACCTCGACGGCCCGCCGCTGCAGGCTGCCTTCGACGCCAGCGGCAACCCGACCCAGGCCGCCCTGGGCTTCGCCAAGAAATGCGGCGTGGACCTGGAGCAGATCGACAAGAGCGGCCCGAAACTGAAGTTCAGCCAGACCATCGCCGGCCAGCCGGCCGTTGGCCTGCTGCCGGGCATCGTCGAAACCTCGCTGAACGAGCTGCCGATTCCCAAGCGCATGCGCTGGGCTGCCCGTCGTGAAGAGTTCGTGCGTCCGACCCAGTGGCTGGTGATGCTGTTCGGCGATGACGTCGTCGACTGCGAGATCCTCACCAAGAAAGCCGGGCGCGAATCCCGCGGCCATCGCTTCCACAATCCGGCCAACGTGCGCATTAGCGCTCCGGCCAACTACCTGGAAGACCTGCGCAGCGCCCACGTGCTGGCCGACTTCGCCGAGCGCCGCGAGATCATCTCCAAGCGCGTCGCCGAGTTGGCCGCCGAGCAGAAGGGCAGCGCCATCGTCCCGGCCGACCTGCTGGACGAAGTGACCGCGCTGGTCGAGTGGCCGGTGCCACTGGTGTGTTCCTTCGAGGAGCGTTTCCTCGCCGTGCCGCAGGAAGCACTGATCACCACCATGCAGGACAACCAGAAGTACTTCTGCCTGCTGGACGCCAACGGCAAGCTGCTGCCGCGCTTCATCACCGTGGCCAACGTCGAGAGCAAGGCACCGGAGCACATCGTCTCCGGCAACGAGAAGGTGGTGCGCCCGCGCCTGACCGACGCCGAGTTCTTCTTCAAGCAGGACCAGAAGCAGCCGCTGGAAGCCTTCAACGCCCGCCTGAAGAACGTGGTGTTCCAGGCCCAGCTCGGCACCGTGTACGAGAAGGCCGAGCGCGTCTCCAAGCTGGCCGCCTACATCGCCGAGCGCATCGGCGGTGACGCGGCCAACGCCGCCCGCGCCGGCATCCTCTGCAAGTGCGACCTGGCCACCGAGATGGTCGGCGAGTTCCCGGAGATGCAAGGCATCGCCGGTTACTACTACGCCACTGCCGGTGGCGAAGACAAGGATGTCGCCCTGGCGCTGAACGAGCAGTACATGCCGCGCGGCGCTGGCGCGGAATTGCCGGGCACCCTCACCGGCGCCGCAGTCGCCGTGGCCGACAAGCTCGACACCCTGGTCGGCATCTTCGGCATCGGCATGCTGCCCACCGGCAGCAAGGACCCCTACGCCCTGCGCCGTGCCGCCCTGGGCGTGCTGCGCATCCTCATCGAGAAGCAGCTGGACCTGGACCTGGTCGACGCCATCGGCGTGGCTGTGGCCCAGTACGGCGACAAGGTGAAAGCCGAGGGTCTGTCCGAGCAGGTACAGGACTTCGTCTTTGATCGCCTGCGTGCCCGTTACGAGGACGAGGGCGTGGACGTCGCCGTGTATCAGGCCGTCCGCGCGCTCAAGCCGACCGCTCCGCTGGACTTCGACCAGCGCGTGCAGGCCGTCCAGGCGTTCCGCCAGTTGCCAGAAGCCGCAGCCCTGGCCGCTGCCAACAAGCGCGTGTCGAACATCCTGGCCAAGGCAGAAGGCGAGGTGCCTGCCACCGTCAACGCCAGCCTATTCGCCGAGACCGCCGAGAAGGCCCTTGG
This sequence comes from Pseudomonas sp. AU12215, assembly GCF_001675465.2. NCBI lineage: Bacteria > Pseudomonadati > Pseudomonadota > Gammaproteobacteria > Pseudomonadales > Pseudomonadaceae > Pseudomonas > Pseudomonas sp. AU12215. The sequence continues at coordinate 14,090 of NZ_MACM02000130.1, read as the reverse complement.
CAGCGCCGTGGCAAGCGCCGAAGCGGAAGTAGCTCCGCTGGCCGCGGCTCGCGATTATCGCGCAGCCCTGGCCCAACTGGCGGCCCTGCGCGCGCCGGTCGATGCCTTCTTCGAGGAAGTACTGGTCAACGCGGACGACAGCGCCGTGAAGGCCAACCGCTACGCACTGCTGGCCAAGCTTCGCGGGCTGTTCCTCGGCGTCGCCGACATCTCGCTGCTGGGCTGATGCCTGCCTGAGGAAGCCGGGAGTTCGAAACGGTTCACCGTAACGGACTCCCGGCTTTTTCGTTTCCGACTTCTCCACGCGCCTGACTTACCGAAGCCCCCATGAAGCTACTGATCCTCGACCGTGACGGCGTCATCAACCAGGACTCCGACGACTACATCAAATCCCTTGCCGAGTGGATTCCGATCCCCAGCGCCATCACTGCCATCGCGCGCTTCAGCAAAGCCGGCTGGACCGTAGCCGTGGCCACCAACCAGTCCGGTATCGCCCGGGGCTATTACGACCTGGCCACGCTGGAAAGCATGCACGCGCGCCTGCGGGAATTGGTGGCGGAGCAGGGGGGTGAACTCGGGATGGTGGTCTACTGTCCCCATGGTCCCGACGACGGCTGCGACTGCCGCAAGCCGAAACCCGGTATGCTGCGGCAGATAGCCCAGCACTACGGCGTAGATCTGAAGGGCGTCTGGTTCGTTGGTGACAGCCGGGGTGACCTGGACGCCGCGCTGGCCGTCGATTGTCTGCCTGTGTTGGTAAAGACCGGCAAGGGCGAGCGTACGTTGGCCAAGACGTTGCCAGAAGGCACGCTGGTATTCGACGATCTGGCAGCGGTTGCCGACCACCTACTTTCCTGAGGATCCATCTCCCATGTCGATAGTGCAGGCCATCAGAACCGTTCTCTTCTACCTGCTGCTGTCGTCCAGCGCCTTCGTCTGGGGCACCCTCAGCCTGCTCATCGCGCCCTTCCTGCCATTCCGCGCGCGCTACCGCTTCATCGCGCAGGCCTGGTGCAAGTTCGCCGTCTGGCTCGCCGGCGTGATGGTCGGCGTGCGCTACGAACTCAAGGGTGCGGAGAACATCCCGGACCAGCCCTGTGTGATCCTCGCCAAGCACCAGAGCACCTGGGAGACCTTCTTCCTCACCGGCTACTTCGAGCCGCTCAGCCAGGTACTCAAGCGCGAGTTGCTGTTCGTTCCCTTCTTCGGCTGGGCCATGGCGCTGCTCAAGCCCATTGCGATCAACCGCGAGCAACCGAAGCTGGCCCTCAAGCAGATCGCCAAACAGGGTGACGAGCGCCTCAAGCAGGGCGCCTGGGTACTGATCTTCCCGGAAGGCACCCGCGTCCCCACGGGTCAGATCGGCAAATTCTCCCGCGGCGGCGCGGCACTGGCGGTCAACGCCAACTTGCCGGTTCTGCCGATCGCGCACAACGCCGGGCACTGCTGGCCGAAGAATGGCTGGGCGAAGTTCCCCGGCACCATCCAGGTGGTGATAGGCCCGGCCATGTATGCAGAAGGCGAGGGCGCACGCGCCATTACCGAGCTCAACCAGCGCGCCGAGAACTGGGTTGCGCAGACCCTGCGCGAGATGGGCGAGCTGCCGGTCGATGCCACGCCACAGGCAGTTGCCGAAGCCTCCTGACGCTCCCGCCGACAAAAGAAAAGGGCCCCCGAAGGGCCCTTTCTTTTTGCCTGTCGCTTTCCCGATGTCGAGGGGCACATAACCTGTCGCTACCCCCTTCAGAAAAATCAGGGGTTTCAGAGGCGTTATGGGCGCTAAAAGTGTCGCGTCCCGACCGGAATTAATGTCCTTTCCCAGCACTCTGGCTTCAATAAATGTCGCTTTGCGCAGCTACCTGCCGGCGGGATCGATGCGGCTGAAGTACTCGTCCGCTAGACGCCTCGCTTCAGCATCATCTGCGGCGCTCAGCGGCTCAAGCTCGACACCCTCATGTCCTGCAACATACATCGGACCGCCTTGGTCGTCATCGTAGTCTTCGTCGGCGAACATGCCGCCGTCGTGATAGGCATGCAAAGAGCTTTCTCGCAGGTCCTCTCCCAAGAGCGCCGATAGGTACACCCAGACCCAATTCTGCTTCGTGTTCTCCTGATCATAGACCTCGATCAGCTCCAGCATCGCCTCGACATCGCCTAGCTCAGCAGCTTCCAGATAAAACTGCTTCGCTTCTTCGAAATCCTCCTCGCTTTCAGCATTGTGGGCGCCGTTAACAGCTCTAGCTAATCGAGCGGCCCGATGCCCCAATTTGGCAGCCTCGGCCAGATGATACGCATGACGCTCCGCCTGCATTCTCTCGCGCTCGTAGGCCAGAGCCCACTCCAACTCGATCCCCTGAAGAGGGCGCCCCTGCTTCAAGAGGGAGTACCAGTACTCTGATCCTTCGAGGTCAGAATGCTCATCCCTTCTATATATATGTGCCAACGCGAAATGCGCAGACGCATTTCCTCGTCGAGCCGCCGCTTCAAGCCCTTCCATCAACAGCTCAACTCCGTCGAGATCGATGGCGGGAGTGAAATCCTCGTAGGGCGCTTGCTCGAAATCATCCTCATCTTCCCACTCGGCGTCTTCGGGCTCCCAGGGGGCGCCGTCAAGCAGGTCTGGGACTCGCTCGATTGCAGCGGCACCAAGTCGATGTTCTCTGATGATATGTAGCAACACGCTCCCAGCAACACCAGCTGCCGCCTGATAACCCAGAGCCACTAGCCGTGATTGGAGTACTAGTAAGTCGCCTGGGCGAGGCTCAACGGCATTGCGCAAATTCACGATGATGTGATTTGCCGCTAACGCCGCGCTGGACTTGAACCCAAAGCTCGCCGCCAGTAGCTCGATGACGTGGGAATGGCGAAACGCTAGATGAGTCGCCGACTCAAGCTGTTGCTTCGTTGCGTACGCGAGATTTTTGATAGCCATGAAACCGTCCTCGTCGCCTGACGTACGCGGAGCAGTCGGCACACGTTTAAGCCCCGGACGGCAGGCTTGGAAAGTTTCTCAGCGAGGAGAGAAGAAAAGCAGAAGGTGAATCGCCGTTTTTAACTCGTGTGCAAGTTGGGCTGGCGCCTGCCCGCGATTCTATCGAGCGGTCCAGTCTGCGTCGAGTACGCCGCTACCCAGTGCAAATCAGGCAGTGAAAAATTCCAACCAGAATAGAATATTCCATTGACAATGGAACATCTTGTATCTATCTTACAAATATTCCAGCCGGAGTGGAACAAATGCGACTCGAAGACCTGATCGGCCAATTCGCCAAACCCGATACCAAAATCACCCTAGAAGAGATGATCCAAGAAGTGAAGGCCGCTTATGAGGGGCACCTACAAGCTGAGTCTGAGAAGTACTGCTGCAATGCTAAGGCTCTTGGCGAGGTCCTGGGGGGAGCCAGCCGCTTCATAGGCATTGCCGAAAGCTACTACGCCTACGCAATTGACGGAGTCCTAAACACTTCCGAAGCAGTCATACAGGACAGCAACTGGCTCGACTTCTCTTCCTTTATTAATCAGGCGCGCTGGGATGCTGAATTCCACGCCACCAACTCTCTGGCCCCTGGCCTGGAAAAGCTGTTCAAGCTGGGAGCCATTCGGGCACGACTCGACATCGACACACTCGGTGATGCAGCTGAAGCAGCGCTCCCAGAGGTTCTCCGGAATACCGCTTGCGGCTACCTGACTCTGCTTGAGATCGCCTTCCTGGCGCAAATGAATGAGAAGTCTGTTCGCAATGCCACCCAGCCGACAGCGCCGGACCGGCTCTACACCCGCAAAGAGGGTGTGAGAACAGTCGTCGACTCCCAAGAAGCGCTGCGCTGGCTGAAGGGACGCCGGAACTTCAAGCCAACCACCTTGGTATGAGGCCAGTCACATGCATCTGACCCGACATGCAGAAGAGCGGATCCAACACCGGAAAATCAGCGAACAGCAGCTGGATTGGTTGTTGAGTTACGGAAGGGTGGGCCACCACAAAGGCGTCTGCTTGTACCTCTTCGACAGAGATGGGTTCGAACAACTCCTGAGGGAGATCGAGCCGACCAGTCAGACAACGGCCCTGAAGTGTCGGCACATCTATGCGGTCGTCGCCAACGACGCAGTGGTAACAGTCGGTCACCGAGACGACAGGCTGAAGTCGCAGAAACCACACCGTCGAATTAGACGCGGCGTGCCATCGCATCCCGCTTCTCGCCGAATTCATCACAGCAACTACTGAGTCAAGGACGCGCCATGAGCCACTTTGCGCAATTCAGCCAGCTTCTAGCCGACCCCACCTTCGAGTTATCTGGAACTCCACTTTCGAAGCAACTGCTGCTCTCTTCAGACGGCGATCTCGAAACCTTTTACGCACCGTTTGACCATATCAACACGCAAGCGCGCGTCACCATCTGTGGCATCACTCCGGCTTACCAACAAGCGATCAAGGCCTTAAATGAGGCAAGAAAGCAGCTCGTTGCTGGAGCCAGTACCGAGGAGGCCATGCAGCGTGCAAAGGAAACCGCGAGCTTCGCGGGTTCGATGCGAAACAACCTGATTGCCGTGCTGGATCACATTGGCCTGAACCAGTTGCTGAACATCGACAGCTGTGAACGCCTTTTCAGCACCCACAAGCACCTGGTGCATTACACCTCCGCCCTACGGTACCCGGTCTTCATCAACGGTGAAAATTACAGTGGAAGCCCTGCCATGCTGAGCCGCGTCTCACTTCGGCATCAGGTCGAGACGCACCTCGCTCAGGAGATACGAGTCCTTGATGAACACTGCATCTACGTCCCTCTCGGCCCCAAGGTAGCCGAGATACTTTTGCAACTTCAGGCACAAGGTCTCCTCAAGCCGGAGCAAGTGCTGGATGGCTTACCCCACCCATCTGGCGCAAATTCCGAACGGATCAGCTACTTCCTCGACCGCAAAGCACGGGAGAACCTGTCATCCAAAACCAATGCGGAGGCTTTGGACAAATCAAAAGCTCAGCTGAAGCACAAGATTGCTCAGCTGAGCCAAGGTCTATCCAGATGAGCGAGCAATGCGTCTCATCCATCCGCTGGGGTGGATGAGACGAGCAGCGGGTGCAACACCCAACCTGCCCCAAAAATCGACAGTTAACCGCTAATGGCACCTCACCTTTCCCGTTGCATGCCATCGAGGATGCGCGGGTGCGCGGGTGCGCGCTGTTCCCGTCACCTCGGCCCGCGCTTGACGATGAGGCTCCTGATCCAAAAGTTTACCTGTGTATGTAAACAATATTTCCACGTCAGACATCCCTACATAAGGTGCCGGGAAGATCTGACGGGAGCACCACCCCTAATAGCAATCTGCCTTTACCCATAACAACAGTCTGGATATTGTGACGATCAACGCAGGCCGAAACGCCCTATCGGGGAAAGTTGTCTCCCGGTAACGCACTCTTGGGCAAGGATGGGCTGTGTTGTCACGGAGTAGGCATAGAAATGGATTGGGAATCGCTTTTAGATGAACTCTGGAGCTACGTTGCCTCTGAGCCCAGCGACTTGGCATCGAAGATCCGCCTGTGCCTCAAAGGCCATTCCTCCGAGGGCTTACTGGAAGCTCTGTCACTGTTGATTGCCCAAGGACAGCACACCACAGCCAAGACCCTGCTTAGCGATTTCCTGAAGAACCACCAAGCAGTCAGGGAGATTCAGCGCCGGCTTGAGTTAGTGCTTCATTTCAAAAAGCACCGCGAGCCACAGGCACAATCCTTCAGAAGCAAGCAACGTGGCAAGGAGGCATTGCTCCGTGAGGCGAACGAGCTTGTCGCATCTGCCAAGTTGCAGGCTGCCGAATCTCTCCTGCTGGCGGCTATCGAGTCATCTGAAGAACCTGACTACCTGAATGTGCTCAGCCGCATTTACATGATGCAGCGCCGCCCGGTTGAAGGGGCCAAGGCCATGCAACGCTCGATGCAGCTCAAGCGCCAGCAGCAGGCATTTGCCGAACCAGCCCTGATGGAGACGCAGCCCGACGGTCTTCCCACAGCTGATGACCTGGCATACCTCAACTCTTCGGCAGAAATTCTCACGTCGCTCGACGACGCCCCCTTGTCTCCCTGCGCTACGCTGGCCGGCGAAACTCAGGATCCGATGAGTTTCATCCAGGACACGTCTTTCTCGTATCCCGAACTGAATGAGGGCAACTGGTGGGAGACACATTCGGCGTCACCTTCTCCCAGGCTGGTGACAGGGCTTGCGGAACCCCAGACGCCGGAATCCTCCAGTGAAGTGGAGGCGAGGCCAGCCCTGGAATGGGAACAGGCGCCCACAGGTTCCGAACCAGCTGCGGAGGCTTCGAACTCGGCATCAACCAAGCCAATTTTGAGACTCACACTGCGCCGCAGGACTGCGACTGCCGATCCAGAGACCAACAAGGTCAAGGTAGTCACTAGAGCTAGCCGCGCTTCTGCGGTGGCCCCATCAGTTGAAGCGAGCGAAGCGCTCACTGCTCCCAACTCATCTTCCGCAGTCACCGTTTCGCCAGAGCCGGTCGAACCTTCTGCGCAGGCCCCGGCTGCTCCTCGCGATGCAATGGAGCTTGAGCAAGATGAAGACCTTCTACTGCCAGATGTACTCGAACTGAACGTTCCAATCCAGAACGACAGAGGCTTCGGACTTGATGATTTGGACGTCGAATCGGAGCTTGATCATGACCTACAGGGCATGTCGATCATCGAGCCCGAGGAAGAATACGAAGAAGAAACCCTCAACGCTCAGGACGACTTTCGAGACCTGGACGACGACTATGCCGCCTACGCCTTTGACCCCGATGAGGTTTTTGATAGCGACGAGTACATGGCAAACGAGCCTGACGACTGGCTCGCTGACCGACTCTCCCGTGAGGATCGGGCACTGCAAAAGGCAGCGGAGCTAGTCGGACAGGCAGGTTGGCCGCACAGCACATTGCCCCTGGTTCAACAGATCTTCGTGATGAGTGGCTGGGGAGCGACACGTCTCGCGCTCGAACGGGAAATCGAAAAAGGCCTGACCCCCGATGAGCTGATCCTTGCCGCTCATATCAAGGTGATCTGGTCGGAGAACGACATCTACTGGATTGCGTTCGACAAGACTGGCAGCAGCCGGCTGTCACACCACGTTCTTTCCTGGCCAACTGCGCTGCTGGTCGTTCGGTCTTTCGAGTCGCTACCCCAGATAGAAGAGATCGAAGTGTTCCTCGAAGAACTCTTTGCATCCTGGTACGAGAACACCAACCTGCGGCGATCTTTCAAAGCTTTTGCAAGGTACCTGTGGTTCCGACTCTCCAACCTGCAAGGGTGCTTGCCTGCTAATCAGCCGTTTGATTTCTGTGATCCTTCCAAGCTTCCCGCTGAGGAATACAGCGATCTGGGTTTGCACGACCTACTGGAAATTGAAAGAACCGCACTATTGCGGGCTTATGGCGTTTTCCAGACCAAACACCCGCAAGAACCAGGTTGCTACTTCAGTGACAAGCCCGCAGCTGAAGAGGACAAGGATTGCAATGCACCAGCGGAAAAGGAAGAACCTGCCGAGGCAGAAGAGGATGCGGGCACAGTAGCAGTTGATGAATTGCCCTCTGACGACAACGAGGTTGCTGCCGCCTCCCAGTGGTCAGCTCCTCCTCTGCCTTCTGCCCTACGTGCGAAGGCTGATCCGAACCTCTACCGACCAGACTTCGCCAAGAACTGAGCCGCAACAGATAAAGGACTAGCGCATGAAGCCCCTCAGACTTAATCACGTTCCGGGTTGCTGGGTCAGCCAAAAAACTCCAAGCGGCCAGGATCAGCGCCGAGGCATCGTCAAAATGACCATTGCCAAGGAGTCCGGAAATCAGCTCCAGGTGCATTGGTTCAGTCCGGAACGAATGATCGCCACGGTCGATGCATCCGCAGTCCAATCAGGCTTTCAGAATGGCATGGACGTCGTGGATGACACGCCAGGAAGTGGAATCCGCTCACTGGGCCAAGGCATCATCATGCAGCAACGCCTCCTGGCCGGAAGCGAACAAGCGCTGGTGGAGTTTCCAGAGCGCGGCGAACGTCATTGGCTGCCCTATCAGTACCTGCGACAGGTAAAGGGCGTCAAACACCGCTTTGTCACTACCAGCCAAGGTGAGCCCACCGATGTGGAACGCCTGCGTCTTCGCATGTTGGCCCACGCCATCAAGGTGTGGAATGAGAACACCGGCTCTCTGTCCCACCTGGACATTGAGCCTCTTCCACACCAGATACACCTCGTTCACCACATCCTCGCATCCGGCAACTTCAATTGGCTGATCGCTGACGATGTGGGCCTTGGCAAGACGATTGAAACCGGGATGCTGCTGCATGCGTTGCGACAGCGAGATCTGGTCAAACGCATACTGCTGATCACTCCCGCTGGGCTTACCAAGCAGTGGCAGGAAGAGCTGTATCACAAGTTCAAGCTGGAAGACTTTGAGATCTATGGCGAGGACTTTTTCATCAATGAGCCTCGTCAGTGGAAGATGCACGACTGCGTGATTGGGTCAATGGATCGCCTGAAGCAGGCGGCCCATCTTGAAAGCCTGCTTCAAGCGGAGCCGTGGGACCTCGTCATTTTTGACGAGGGGCACCGACTGAGCCGCCGCCAGTATGGGCAAAAGCTGGACAGCTCCGAGCGCTATGACCTAGCCAAGAGCCTGCGGAGCCTGACCAAGCATATGCTTTTGCTTAGCGCGACACCGCACCAAGGCATGCAAGACAAGTTTGTCGCCTTGCTGGAGCTGCTTCGCCCAGAGCGCAGAACCGAGCTTATGATGCTCAATGTGAAGCCCGAGATTCTGCGCGACATGGTGTTTCGTAACCATAAGGCCGATGTGACCGATGCTGAGGGTAATTTCATTTTCCAAGGGAAGATCACTCGTGCATTGCAAGTACCCAGCAGCAGCGAATCCATCGAGTTCGATAGGACCCTTCAAGACTACTTGCGCAGGGGCTATGACGCCGGTGAAGCGCTAGGTCGTACCGGCAACGCAATCGGTTTCGTTATGACGGTGTATCGCAAGCTGGCCGCCTCCAGTGCTGCGGCAATTCACCGGGCCCTCTGCAATCGTCTTCAGCGCCTTTTGGACGATGCAGCCGCAAACCAATCCACCGATGAGCCCAGCGATGAACGTTACCTCGGGGAATGGGAGGAACAATTCACCAGCGATGCTCGCGAGTTCTTTGCAGGAGAGGTGCAGCTGCTGAAAAACCTCATTGCCGAAGCCGATGCGCTAAAAGCCAACGACCTCAAGCTGAAGCTGTTTGTCGAAGACATCATTGGGAAGATTCATGCAGCCAATCCCAACGAAAAGGTTCTGATCTTCACCGAGTACCGCACCACTCAGAAGTACTTGTGCGATGTGTTGGCTAGCCATTATGGCGAGGGGCAGGTTGAGCTGATCAACGGCTCCATGCAGCACGCCGAACGACGTGACGCCATCTCTCGATTTGAAGAGAACGGCCGATTCCTCATCTCAACCGAAGCGGGCGGCGAGGGGATCAACCTCCAACGCAACTGTTACATCATGGTCAACTACGACCTGCCCTGGAACCCGATGCGCTTGGTCCAGCGGATTGGTCGTCTTTATCGCTACGGGCAAACAAAAAAAGTCGTGGTCTTCAACATCCAGCAAACCGACAGCCTGGATCAGAGCATCGTCAATTTGATGTACAGCCGCATCGACAGCGTCGTGACCGACTTAGCGCAGGTTCAACGCGATGAGTTCAACGATGGGTTGAAGGACGAGATCCTCGGTGAGCTAGCTGAGCTGATCGATGTCGATGACATCCTGCAACAGGCCACCAAACTCGGAATTGAACGGACTCGCGAGCGCATTGATGAGGCCTTGAAACAGGCACGTACTGCTGCGGCAAAGCAGCGCGAACTGTTTGCCCACGCCGCCACCAGCGATCCACATGAACTGCGCGACGAGCTGGCCATCACCATCGATCATCTACGTAGCTTTGTGCTTGGGATGTTCGAACAGCTAGGAGTTGAAGTTATAGAGCAAACCCATAAAGAGCGGATCCTGCGCATTCGTTTGCCAGAAAACGTCCTGCTTGAGATGGGCTTGTCGGCTAGAACAACGCAACGCATCGACGTGACCTTGGACCGTGCTCTGGCAAGTAACCGTCCCAATACTCAAATGCTCGACCTGAACTCCAAGCTCATGCAATACCTCTTGAGCAAGGCTTGTGAGCATGACTTCGGCGGATTGACGGCGACAATCAGAGCCCCCGATTTAGGCGATGGAGCACTGCTCGGAGCGATGCTCCGCTGGCAGAGTCCACAGGGCAAGCGCATGCGGCAAGAATTCGTCGCCATTCAGGTGAACAATGGTGTGGCCACACTGAACACCGCAGCGGCCAGCCAATGGCTGCTTGCTCCAGCAGAGCACAGTGTGATGTCCGCTGATCCCCAGGTATCCAAGCGGTTGTTCGAGAGTGCCGACGGTATCGCCAACCTGCGCTTGGCCAGCGCCAGCAATCGCTACTTGATACCCGAGAATCTCGACTGGGCCGCTGCTGGCTGGACGCAAGAGCGCTAGGCAAGAGCCTTGGTCGCAGCAGCCGTATTTGGAAGTCCAAATAATCCCCTTTCACGTCTGTAAGGACACAGCACATGGCGACCCAGCGCTATTCCGTCACCCCCCATCCCATTGAAACCCTCCTGACCTGGGTAAAATCGGGTGAGATTGCGATTCCTGAAATTCAGCGCCCCTTTGTCTGGGAGGCCACCAAGGTACGCAACCTGCTCGATTCGCTCTATCAAGGCTATCCGGTGGGTTACCTGATCGCCTGGCGCAACCCGCAGGTCAAGCTCAAGGACGGTTCCACTTCCGTCGGCAAACGCATTCTCATCGACGGTCAACAGCGGGTCACGGCGCTCATGGCCTCGCTACTCGGCGTTGAAGTCCTCACGGATGACTACGAGAACGTGCAAATCCGTATTGCCTTTAACCCGCAAGAGGAGCGGTTCGAGGTCGCCAACCCGGCCATCCGCAAAAATGCTGCATGGATTCCCGATGTCGCTGAGATTTTTCGGTCCTCGACCAGCCTGTTCCAATTGGTCGGCAGCTACTGCCAGGCAAACCCTGCCTGCTCACAGGACGAGATCTTCAGCGTCATCGAGAAGTTGCGCGGCATCATCCACAACCATGTGGGAATCATCGAGCTGGCCGAAGACCTCGACATTGAAACGGTCACCGAGATTTTCATCCGGGTGAACTCCGCAGGAAAGCAGCTCTCCCAAGCCGACTTCGCGATGTCGAAGATCGCCGTCAACGAGACCTACGGCGGGAATCTTTTGCGCAAGGCTATCGACTATTTTTGCCACCTAGCCGTCGCGCCTGAGTTTCTGAGCAAGATTCAGAAGGGTGACGCTCAGTTCGTCGACTCTGAGTTCTTCGACAAAATGAAATGGGTTGCCAACGTCAATGACGACATTTACGACCCAACCTACACCGACATGCTGCGGGTCGCATTCACGTCAGAGTTCGGGCGCGGCAAATTGCAGGACCTGGTGGCTCTGCTTTCGGGACGAAATTTCGAAACCAAGCAGTACGAAGAGTCCATTGCTGAAGACTCCTTCCTCCGGCTGAAGAACGGTATCCACGCCTTCATCAACAAGACCCACTTCGATCGTATCACTATGATCCTGCGTTCGGCGGGCTTCATTACCAGCGACATGATCAGCAGCCAGAACGCGGTAAACTTCGCCTATATCGTCTATCTGCAAGGTCGGAAAGCCAGCGTGCCGGCTGCTGATCTAGAGCGTCTGGTCCGTCGCTGGTACGCCATGTCGATCCTCACTGGCCGTTACAGCGGCTCTCCAGAATCCACCTTCGACTTCGACATTCGCCAGATTGCCAGCAAAGGCGTCATCGACTACGTCGAGTCGGTGATTCCCAATGAGCTGCCCGACAGTTTCTGGACCGGGATGCTGCCGCAGTTCATGGACACCTCCTCGATCAAGAGTCCCTATTTCCTCTGTTACAAGGCGGCCCAGGTCAAGCTTGTGGACAAGGGTTTTCTCTCACGGGACATCACCGTCACCGATTTGCTGCTGAATCGTGCCGATGTGCATCACGTCTACCCACGGCAGCACCTCAAAGGGCAGGGCATGAGCAGCGGCACCTACAACCAGATCAGCAATTACGTAGTTGCCCAGAGTGAGATCAATATCGCCATCGGCGCCAAGGCACCGGACCTCTACTTCGCGGAACTCGCCGAACAATGTAGCGGCGCCGAGAAAAAGTATGGTGGTATCACTGATCGCAATGACTTGCTGACCAACCTCCGCATGAACTGCATTCCGGAAGGCATGCTGGACGGCGAAATTAAGGATTTTCGCGACTTCCTTGAGGAACGCAGGAAGCTGATGGCTTTGAAGATTCAGTGCTGGTTCGAAGCCCTTTAAACATTGGAGATCGGATTCATGGCTCGTACGCTGCTTGATGTTCAACTCGCGCGATTGTTATACCCCCTACTGATAGAGCTGGCTACGCAGAGGGAGTTGCGTACGTACAGCCAACTCATCGACATTGCCCAAGCGCGATACCCCGATGACCAGCGGATTCAGAATCTCATACCGGTGCGGATGGGACGAATTCTATGGGTAATTTACGACTTCGTCGCAGAACGTGACCTACCCCGGCTGACCCTAATCATCGTCAGCGCGACGGATCAGTATCCGGGTAGTGCCATGTGGCATCACGATTGCCAAGCCGAGCAACAACGCTGCTTCGAGTTTGACTGGTCCACTGTCGACGAAGCGTTCGACTCATATGGCCACACCAGTGAGAAAGCCGTGACTCCGGTGAAACGTATTTCGCGTGAGCAGGCAAAACGACTGATGTCCGAGCACTATGCGGAACATCGCCAAGCCTATCCCACCGCAATCACTTCGCTTAGGGAGACCATCATCGAGAACATCATGAACGGCATGGCAACTGAGGAAGCCTTTCAAGTGGAAGCCGCCCTGCTTCCACGCAGCAAGCTAGCCGATGCTTAGCCAAATTTGGTTGATTAGCTCAGGAGCAAATCAATCGAAAAAAGCAAATCTATCAGCTAGTCGCTGGAATACGCCGGCTACGATGGGGCCCTTGCTCACATACACCCGCTCAAACCACCGAGCGGGTACCTTAGCGTGGAGTGGCAATATTGACCCATCTATAGGCCTTGTCGATCACGAAGAGCCTTCCGAAACTCCTCATTCTTCTCCTCAATCATGGCCATCAGCTCGAAGTGATGCACCTCGTAGATCTGGAACGGTAACAAAAGCGTCCTGAACATGGAGAGCAGCAACAGGCCAATTGTTGCGACAAACAACCACTGACCGAGGACCGTACCCTCTCCGTGACTCTGCACAATCAGCCAAGCTAAGCAACCCAGGATGCAGGAGATGTGCACGGCAAGAGTGACTGCCTGCGAGAAGAGGAGGTAGGTGATTTTTTCGACATAGAGTGGGGCCTGATCGACTGTAAGCAGCTTGGCGCCGCCACTGCGCCCTGTAAAAAGCATCAGAGTGACCATAAACCCAGCGAGCACGGAGATGAACGTCATGATTCCCATCATGATGTCTTTGATAGCGACAAGCTGGGTCGGCGAAATCACACCTTCTGAAAGCCAGTAGCCCGCCATGGCCCCAATCCCAAGAGGAATGACAGCGGCGATTGTTTGCTTGAGCCAGAAGTGCGATGTCTGGCTAACCACTCGAAGCATCTCGGAGCCAGCAGCAGCGGCACTCTGAACTTCATCGGGAAGCAGCCAGTCCCGCACCTTCATGATTACTCTCCCACCAATCTCACGACCTTAAGCGTGCCATCCGTTTTGACCGGGCCATTGTGACTAGGGTCACGCAGCTCACTCATATACGTCTTTAGGGCAACCTCAATCTCGGACACGGCGGGACGGCCATCTGGCGTCAGTTGAATACGCACAGGCTTTCGCTCTCGGTATTCATTTAGATTATTCACGCTGCCGCCATTTCGAAAATGAAGGGCGGTTGCAGAAGCTGAGTGCAACACGGTTACTGGATTGAAGCAGGTGCATCATGCTGCAACGCCACTACCTCTGTCATGACCTCAATCGGGCA